>CAZZKA010000129.1:0-9946 GCA_964654745.1 uncultured Bordetella sp.
CGTGCCGGACCCGATCGAGCACCGAATCGATACCGCAGACATTCAGGAACGTTTCCTGCTGACCTGCAAATGAGGCATCGGGAAGGTCTTCTGCGGTCGCCGAGGAACGGACCGCTACGGGGGTGAGGGGGTCCCCACCGCTGCACAGCCGCGCGTGGTGGTCGCGGATGTCGGACTCCAACGCCTTCGGCAGCGGCGCCTCACAGATCCATTGCCGAATCTGCGCACCGCAGTCGGCGAGTGCATTGACGTCCTCGACGTTGAGCGAGGCAAGACGAAGCTCGATTCGGGACGCGAGTCCGTCGTGGGCGAGAAACTCGCGAAACGCCTCAGCCGTCGTGGCATACCCGCCGGGGACGCGCACGCCCGCAGCAGCCAGTTGGCTGATCATCTCGCCTAAGGAAGCATTCTTGCCGCCTACCGCCTCGACATCGCTCATCCGCAATGCCTCGAGGGGGACGACACGGCGCCCTGTGGCTGGGTTCATGGAAAAGTCCTGACATGGTTGAAAATCCGATGCGCCAAAGCGCTTGGGGCGCAGGGAAAACATCCCCGCGTCCCGAACACTCTGGAAACTGGTATTTTAACCTCCCGAGCAGCGTCGCCGTTCAGGGCTGCGCCCGCGGCTTATCAGCGAGATTTCTGTGCCCGAAACTAAAGACATGCAGGCTTATGACCGGACCGTTTTTTACGTCTCGGACGGCACAGGTATCACCGCCGAAACATTCGGGCATTCGCTCTTGAGCCAGTTCGGCACGGTACGGCTGCGACAGCAGCGGCTACCTTTCATTGATTCTGAGGAAAAGGCGCGCGAGGCGCTGGCCCGGATCAATCGCCAGGCACAGATCGACCGGCTGCCGCCCATTGTTTTCAGCACGCTGGTCAACAATCCGATCAACGACATCGTGCGCAAGGCAACCTGCCGATTTTTTGACCTATTTGCGAGTTTTCTCGAGCCTCTCGAGCAGGAGCTTGGCGTTCGCTCCAGTCATGCCATCGGACAGTCGCACACAGCCTCAAATCTGGAGGCTTACAGCCGAAGGATCGCGGCGATCAACTATTCCCTTGCCCATGATGACGGACAGACGGACAAAGACCTCGCCGAGGCCGACATCATCCTCATTGGTGTATCGCGCAGCGGCAAGACGCCGACCAGTCTCTACCTCGCCATGCAACACGGCATCAAAACCGCGAACTATCCCCTCATCCCCGAAGATTTCGAGCGGCAGCGCCTGCCCGAAGCTCTTTACCGTCACAGGAAAAAGCTGTTCGGCCTGTCAATCGCGCCCGAGCGCCTGGCCGAGGTGCGTCAGGAGCGTCGCCCAGGGAGCCGTTACGCTGCCTTGGACAACTGTCGTTACGAGGTTGCCGCTGCCGAATCGATGATGCGCCGCGAGGCAATAGAGTGGCTCTCAAGCACCACCAAGTCGATCGAAGAAATCGCCACGACCGTGTTGCAGCGGATCGAGGCGCACACGCCCTCCTGAGCGTCCTCAGCCGGCACAGGCATGGCTCTGTGAACCTGCCAGCCCTTAACCCACCGAGGGCTAGGGCGATCCCAGCCTCTGGCGGTACTGTTCGTACAGGCAAACAGCCGCTGCCGTTGCCACATTGAGCGATTCGACCGCCTGTGACTGCGGGATCCTCAGGCGCTCAAGCGCGGGCACGCTGTCAAATGCGGCACTGAGCCCCCTTCCTTCGCTCCCGAAAACCCAAATTCGCGGGCTGCGCAGGTCAGCCGTATCAAGGCGGACCCCGCCGCGCGGGTCGGCTGCACTGATTCGCACCTGTCCGGCCGCTGCGATCAGCGCATCCACAGGGATGTCCTCGATCATCTGAAGCTGAAAGTGCGCGCCCATCGCTGCACGCAGCACCTTGGGCGACCAGACATCCGCCGTCTGCGCAGAGGCGATCACGATCTTCACGCCGAATGCAGCAGCGCTGCGCAGGATCGTGCCGACGTTTCCTGGGTCCTGAATGCCATCGCAGTAAACCGCATCGGTGTTCACCGCAGGCGGAAGTGAATGCGCGACTACGGGAATCAATATCAAGGGACCGGGGCCATGCTCGACCTGCGACAGCCGGTCGAACAGCCCATCATCCAAAACCAGCAGCCCATGCGCGAGCTTTTCACATAACGCCCCGATTCCGGGCCGGGAGAGCGATCTCCTGGGAAGTATCACTTCCTCGGCTTTGCGGGCCCCGGACTCGATCCAGGCGAGGCCAAGGTGGTCGCCCTCGATCAAGGCAACCCCCTTTTCCCTGCGCGCGCGCGATGAGGAAGCTAATTCAAGGAGCAAACGAAATCGGGGGTTGGCTGCCGAACGGATTTCAGCGTGGTTCATCACCAACCTCAGCGCGTCCGCGCGATGCGCCCTGGAGCACCGCCCGGACCGGGCCGAAGCTCTTACGATGAGCCTCGCAGGGCCCGTGCCGGGCAAGTCGATCAAGATGAAGGGGGCTGGGATAGCCCTTGTGCTGGTCAAAGCCGTAGATCGGATAGCGCTCATGCAAAACCAGCATGGCCGCATCTCGCGATGTCTTGGCCAGGATCGAGGCAGCCGAGATCGCGGGCTCGGTTGCGTCACCGCGAACAATGGTCTTGACCGGGCAGTCGAGAGGGGGCGCACGATTACCATCGATCAGCGCGAGATCGGGCCGGATAGACAGGAGCTCAACAGCCCTGCGCATGGCTAAAAGGGTCGCCTGCAGAATATTGATCGAGTCGATTTCCCGTACGCTTGCACAGGCGACTGCCCAGGCCAAAGCGTGACGCTGAATGGCTTTGGCCAACTCCTGCCTGCGCTCCGCGCTGATCACTTTGGAGTCGCGCAGCCCCGCTATCGGTCGCGCGGGATCGAGAATAACGGCAGCGGCGTAAACATCCCCGGCGAGTGGGCCACGGCCCGCCTCATCAACCCCGCACGACAGCAAAGCGGGGGGCGCAAGTCCGGGAAGTTCATCCTGCTGAACCCGGGGTCGACGCGCGCGTGTCACCGAGATAACCTCGCAGCACATAGCGTAGCGATCACCTCCGCGCCGCGCGCGGCGCAGTTCCTCTTGAGCGTAGCGTGCAGTCCGGCAAAGCGCTCATACAGTCGCGCGCGCCCGCTCGAATCATCGATTTGTCGCAGCAATGCATGTCCCATGGCTTCAGCGCTTGCCTGATCCTGAATGAATTCCGGCACCAGCGATTCCTGGCACAGGATGTTCGGCAGGGCGATCCAGGGTAAAAGACCCTTTCCGCGCATCATCCGATAGCTGACCGGAGCCATTCGATAACAGACCGTCATAGTCTTACCGAGAAGCGCCGCCTCGAGGGTCGCCGTTCCGCTTGCCACCAGAACCACATCGGCGGCGCTCATGGCCAGATGAGACTGACCTTCGATCAGATCGATTGGCAATTGCGCGCCATGACGGTTGTCGAGAAACTTCTTGATCCGGGCCAATATCGCCCGGCTTGCTGCCGGAATGACGAAGCGTATATCGCTCCTCTGCCGATGCAGCCAGGCTGCGGTGTCGATGAATCGCATAGCCATGTATTCGATCTCGTCCGGGCGACTGCCTGGCAGCAGTGCCACCAGCGGCGCATCAGCCGGGAGTCCGAGCGCCGCCCGCGCGGGGGCGGGATCGCGAACCGGACTCAGTACATCAGCCAGTGGATGACCCACATACGTTGCAGGAATTCCAGCGGCGTCATAGATCGACTGCTCAAAGGGAAACACGAGAAGCATGTGATCGACGGCAGCGCGGATCGCGCCGATCCGCTCGGGCCGCCAGGCCCATATCGATGGGCTGATGAAGTGAATTGTGAGCAAGCCCGACTCGCGAAGCCGGCGCTCAAGCGAAAGATTGAAGTCAGGCGCATCGACACCTAGAAACGCGTCCGGACGGCGAGCCATCATTCGTCGGCGGATCGATGAGCGCAGCCACAGTAAGCGCGGCAGCGCCTTCAGTACCTCAGCATAACCGCGAACCGATAACTGCGAAATATCGCTCCAGGTCTGCATACCCTCAGCGCGCAGCGCTGGCCCGCCTACGCCTGAGCACTCAAGCTGGCTAAATCGGTCGCGCAGGCCCCTGAGCAGGGCCGCTGCCAACAAATCGCCCGAAGCCTCGCCGGCAACCAGGCCCAGACTCAGCGCGCCGTTATCAGCCCGACCGGGCGCTGCAGGCTGCGGTATCGCCATCAGCGCACGATGCCGCGGGTCACACGCTCCAGGAACTGCGCGAGCCTCATCAGGTCGTCACGGCTGTCCTGGGGAATCTCCATCAAGGACAATTCAGAGCGCGCCTGCTCGAAAGTCAAACCGCTTTTGTAAAGTAAACGGTAGGCCCTGCGTAGGGTCTGAATGCGCTCGGCGCTGAATCCCCGCCGCTTCAGTCCTTCGGTGTTGATGCCATGGGCCTGGGCTGAATTGCCCGAGGTCATGACATAGGGCGGAATGTCCTGGAGCACCACCGTCCCAGCTCCCGTCATGGCGTGCGCCCCGATCTTGCAAAACTGGTGTACCTGGGTGCAGCCGCCGAGTATTGCCCAGTCCCCGATCTCAACATGGCCGGCAAGATTGGTGGTGTTCGCAAAAATCGTATGGTCGCCCACCGTGCAGTCGTGCGCGATATGGACATAGGCCATCACCCAATTGTCGCTGCCGATACGGGTCACTCCCTGGTCCTGGATTGTCCCCCGATTGACGGTGACGGACTCGCGAAAGGTGTTGCCGTCGCCTATGACCAGCGAAGTCGGCTCGCCGCGGTATTTTTTGTCCTGCGGTGGCCCCCCAATCGAAGCGAAGGGGTGAAAGTGATTGTTGCGGCCGATCTGCGTTGCGCCGCCGATGACAACATGCGGGCCCACACGGGTTCCGGCACCCAAGATCACTCCAGCGCCGATCACGCTGTAGGGCCCCACCTCGACATCCTCGTCAAGCAAAGCCGTCGAATCAACAACAGCAGTGGGATGAATCTGCGCCATGGCCGCTGTCAACCAGACTGCGCCGGTGTGTTGGATGCAGGCGGATCGATATCACGCAAGGTACACATAAGCTCTGCCTCGGCAGCGATCTGGCCTTCGACCGTCGCGCGGCCCGCATATTTCCAGATCGACCTTGCAACGCGGGTTATCTCCACCTCCAGACGCAACTGGTCGCCCGGCACCACCGGCCGCTTGAACCTTGCCCCGTCTATACCGACGAAGTAGTACACCGACCGGTCATCGGACACTTTTCCCATGGTCTGAAAGGAAAGAATACCGGCTGCCTGCGCCAGGGCTTCGATCTGAAGCACCCCCGGCATGACTGGCAGGTGCGGAAAATGCCCGACGAAAAACGGCTCGTTGATGGTCACGTTCTTGATTGCGACGATACGTTTGCCAGCTTCGACCTCAAGAACACGATCCACCAGAAGAAACGGGTATCGGTGCGGCAGGTGCTCAAGGATCGCTCGAATGTCGAGGACGGTCATCAGGATTCCTTAATGAGGGATTCCAGCTTAATGAGGCGAGCGCGCAGGTCTGGGAGGCGTCGCAGCAAAACCGCGGCGCGCTCCCAGTCGCTGTTGTCCATCAGCGGGAAGATACCCGAATAAAAGCCCGGCTTGTCGATGCTGCGAGTCACCAGACTCATCGCTGAAATGGTGACGTCGTCACAGATCTCCAGGTGCCCGAGAATCCCGGCTGCGCCCCCTATCATGCAGCGGCGACCGATCCGGGCGCTCCCCGCGATACCCACACAACCCGCGATCGCTGTGTGCTCGCCAATGCGGACGTTGTGCGCAACCTGGATGAGATTGTCGAGCTTGCAGCCCTCCCCGATCACGGTATCGTCCAGTGCGCCCCGGTCGATGGAGCAATTGGCCCCGATCTCGACGTCATTGCCGATCACTACCGCGCCGAGTTGCGGGATCTTCTCCCACTTGCCCTGACTGCGTGCAAAGCCGAAACCGTCCGAGCCGATCACGCTACCCGAATGGATCGTGCAGCCACTGCCTACCTTGCAATCTTCGCCCAGGATAACGCCGGCGTGCAGGATCGACCCCTCGCCGATCAAAGCAGAGTCACCGACGACGCAGGAAGCTCCGACCGAGACACCGGCCGCGATCACGACTTTGGCGCCGATGACGGCGCCCGCTCCGATGCGGGCCGAGGCATCCACTCGCGCACTGGGGTCGACGATGGCTCTGGGATCAACGCCTGGGGTCCAGTCTGCCGAAAGTAGTCGCTTGAACTCCCTCGCGAGCACGCCGTAGGCCCGGTACGCATCCGGCACCACGAGCAGCGCGGCAGCAGGATTCACTGACGAAGACATATCGGACGAGGTCACCACGACGGCGGCCTCGGTAACAAGTGCCGCCTGTTTATATTTGCCGTGGCTTAAGACGGCAACCGCAGAACCATCTGCGCTCTCCAGCGAGGCCAGACGATTGATTTCCCTGCCAGGCTCGCCTCGGGCAAGGGGAACTTCGAGGAGAGCGGCCAGCCTGAGCAGCGGCAGCCCCGGCGAGAGCGGTCTCATGCCGGTTTAGCCAGCTGTCGCGGATTATTTGGCGGCAGGGTCCGAAAGCGCCTGCAATACCCGCTCGGTGATGTCGACCCGTGGGCTTGCGTAGACCGCTTCCTGAAAGATGAAATCAAATTTTTCCTTTTCCGCAAGCTGACGGATGACGCGGTTGGCTCGCTCGACGACCTGAGAAAGCTCTTCGTTTCGACGTTGGTTCAGATCTTCGCGGAACTCCCGCTGCCGGCGCTGGAAATCCTTGTCGAGATCGGAAAACTCGCGCTGACGACGCCCGCGCTCGGACTCTGACATGACCGTCGCGTCGCGGTCGAGCTTTTCGCTCATCTGTTTCAGACGGTTCGCCAACTCCTGAATGTCGCGCTCGCGCTTGGAAAACTCCGCCTCAAGCTTAGCCTGAGCCGCCTTGGCCGGTGCGGCATCTCGCAGGATCCGCTCGGTGTTGACGAAGCCTATGCGCAGCGCTTCTTGCGCAAACGACAGCGAAGATGCGGACCCCACCGAAAGGGCAAATCCCACAAGAACGAAAAAACGCGCTTTAAACATTAACCACTCCATAATCGCCCAAAGCCAGAAACATCAGAAGCCCGACCCCACCTGGAACTGGAAGCGCTGCAGTCGGTCGCCTGCCTGGTAACGCAAAGGCCAGCCCATGCTGAGCTTCATCGGTCCGATCGGAGAGGCCCAGTTGATGCCTACGCCTGCAGCCGCTCGGAGCTCGCCAGCATCGAACTTTGAGTCGGCATAGACGTTGCCGACATCGGTAAAGAAAAAGCTTCGGATTGAACGATCGGAGCCCGACCCGGGCAAGGGAAATATGAACTCGGCCCCGCCAACCACCCGCATCTGACCACCGAGGGGAACCTCCCGGGTGAAACCGGACGGCATCATCTCGATTTCTTTAGGACCGAGTGAGCTTGGATAGAAGCCGCGAACGGTGCCGATGCCGCCAGCAAAGAAATTCTTGAAAAGCGGGTAGGACCGGTTGTCAAACCCGCGCCCGTAGGCAATGTCCCCATTCAGGGCGAGCGTGTAAGAGCGGGTAATCGGCCAATAGAGCTGCTGAACCGCATAGCTGCGCCAGTACCGAAGGTCGCCGGTCGGAACCGTGACGTCGAAAGTGACCCGCTGTAATCGACCCGAGGTCGGCGTCAAGGCGCTGTCGCGACTGTCACGCAGCCATCCCAGAGTCCCTATTGCGGAAGTCGATGACTCACCGTACTCGGCCACCCAATTAACGTAGCGCTGAGGAGCGAGCGGGCCGTTGCGCAAGGAATTGGTCTCGCCTGCGATACCAAGGAAGACCCGATCGACTTCGGTGTAGGGGATCCCGTAGCGCAGACCGATAGAGTTGGTAGACAGAACGTAATCTCCGAGCTGCAGCACGCCTGCGTCAAAACGTCGGGAGACAAACTCCCACGACCGACTGACCCCGTCGTCGGTGACGAACGGGTCGGTGTACGACAGCGACACGGTCCGCAGCAGTCGGCTCGCATTAACGTCAATGCCGACCGTCTTGCCGGTCCCCAGGAAGTTGACCTGGTTGATAGACGCCGCGAGGATGACCTTTTCCGCGCTCGAGAAGCCAATACCAAGGGAAAGCATTCCGGTGGGTTTTTCGACAACGGTGACCTTGAGGTCGACCAGATCAGGCGCCTCGGGTATCGCCTGCGTTTCGACACGGACGTCGGTGAAATAACCCAGCCGGTTGAGTCGGTCCCTGGATAGCTTGATTTTCTCCGCGTCGTACCAGGCGTCCTCAAACTGTCTCAGTTCACGTCGTATCACTTCATCGCGGGTCCGTGCATTGCCCGCGATGTCGATACGGCGAACATAGGCGCGCCGACCCGGGTCGACCATGACCGTGAAGCTGACTTCGCGTTTTTCGCGATCGGCTTGAGGGACTGCATTGACCTGCGCGAACGCGTAGCCAAGCGACCCTAGACGGTCAGTGATCCGACGGGTCGAGTCGTTTAGCTTGGCTCCGGAAAATATCTCTCCAGGCGTGAGCGACATTGCCGCCTTGAACTCTTCGTCTCGCCCGAGTAACTCGCCACCAAAGGTAAAACCGCTGACCGTGAAGCGCTCGCCCTCCTCAACCACGATGACCAGTTCGATCGACTCGCGGTTAGGGCTGATAGCGACCTGCGTTGACTGAACGCTGAACTCAAGATAACCGCGATTGAGATAAAAGGATTTCAAACTCTCGAGATCGCCGGTCAATTTCTCGCGCGAGTAGCGGTCCGTCTTGGTGTACCAGCTCAACCACGTCGGGGTTGAAAGCTTCATTTCCTCAAGCAGTGTGTCATCGGAAAACGATTTGTTGCCAACGAACCTGATCGCGGCAATGGAAGCGGACTCGCCCTCTTCGATTTCCATCGCGATGCCAACCCGATTGCGCTCGAGCGGTGTCACGGTTGAAGTCACTTTGGCCGCGTACTTGCCACGGGACAGGTACTGGCGCTTGAGTTCCTGTTCGGCGCGATCAAGCAGAGCGCGATCAAATATCCGGGACTCGGCCAATCCCAAGTCCCTCAGTGAGCGTTTGAGGGTATCAGCGTCAAACTCCTTGACGCCGGTAATCTCGACCGAACCGATCGCGGGACGTTCTTCAACGATCACGACGAGAACATCGCCGTCGGCCTGTAATTTGACGTCGCGGAAAAAACCGGTGGCATAAAGCGCCTGGACCGCATTGACCGCTGAATCTTCGGAAAAGCGGTCACCGACTTTGACCGGCAGGTAACCGAATACGGTCCCGGGTTCGATCCGCTGGGCGCCCTCGACGCGAATATCCCGTACCACGAAGGTATCGAAGGCTTGCGACAGGGTCGGGCTGCACACCGCACCCAGCACGAAAATACTTATGAGGTACCGCAGCAGAAGAGGCGGGATGAGTCGGCGCATGCCTCAGGGCCCGATAAGCCGGGAAAAGTCGTTGTACAGCGCGACAGCCATCATCATGAGTACCAACGCCAACCCGGCTTTTTGAGAGAGTTCTAAAAAGCGCTCCGACAGCGGTCGTCGTCGGACTGCCTCCAACGCGTAATATACCAAATGCCCCCCATCGAGGATCGGTATCGGGAGCAGGTTGAGTACCCCGAGACTAACGCTGATCAGAGCGAGAAATGCGATGTAAGCGTGAAGGCCGCTTCGCGCGGTGTTGCCCGCCATGTCAGCGATGGTGACCGGACCACTCAAATTGCGCAGCGACAGATCGCCGGTCAACATCTTGCCAAGCATCCTGACCGAGAAGGCGCTCATTTCCCAGGTCCGCTCAAAGCCCTGGATCAGCCCGTCCACGGGCCCCGCACTGACTGATCGGGTCTGAACACGGTCCTGCAGCATCGCGCCAATCCTTCCTCTTGGCGCTTCCTGACCCGATGACGCGGCGACCGCCGCGGTCCTTACGCGGACCGTGATCTCGTCTTTGC
>CAZZKA010000130.1:0-9870 GCA_964654745.1 uncultured Bordetella sp.
GTGGGACGCCGGTTGCCGTATCGCCAGGGGTCCCGCGAAAATGCGATGAATTCGAGCGCCCGGCGAATTGCGCTCAACATGCCCAGCGCAAGCACATCGACCTTGAGCAGTCCGAGTGCATCCAGATCGTCCTTGTCCCATTCAATGACGGTACGGTCGGCCATTGCCGCGTTTTCCACGGGTACCAGCCGCGTCAACCGGTCGCGCGCTATCACGAAGCCGCCGGTGTGTTGAGAAAGATGGCGCGGAAAATTCTGCAGAGTCCCTGCCAGTTCGAGCCAACGTGCGACTACGGGCGACTCCGGGTCGAGGCCGGCTTCAGCGAGCCGGATGGGATCTGTGGCGCTACGCCATGAGGAGACATTACCGGAGAGTCTTTCTATGCAGTGCGGATCGATGCCCAGGGATTTTCCTACATCGCGCAGGGCTGAACGCGTGCGATAGCGGATCACGGTGGCGGCAAGCGCGGCGCGGTGACGACCGTATTTGGCGTAGAGATACTGGATAACCTCTTCGCGGCGCTGATGTTCGAAGTCAACATCGATATCGGGAGGTTCGTTACGCTCGCGGCTGATGAAGCGTTCAAAGAGCACGCTCATCCTGGCAGGATCCACCTCGGTGATGCCCAGCACATAGCAGAGTGCGGAGTTGGCGGCCGAGCCGCGCCCCTGGCACAGGATGCCGCGGCTACGGGCGAAATGCACGATGTCGGCAACCGTAAGAAAGTAGGGCTCATAGCGCAGCTCGGCGATCAATGCGAGTTCGTGTTCGATCTGCTGTCGAACGGGTTCGGGTACGCCGGAGGGGTAACGCCCGGGTAATCCGCGTTCAGCGAGCTCGCGCAACCAGCTTGCCGGCGTATGTCCTGCTGGCACGATCTCGTCAGGATATTCGTAGCGCAATTCGTCGATTGAAAAACGGCTGCACGCTGCGACTTCGAGCGTTTCTTCAAGCAGTCCCGCAGGATAGAGGCTCGCGAGTCGAAGCCGGCTGCGCAGGTGCTGTTCGGCATTGGGCGCCAGCGCGAGGCCGCATTGCGCAACAGGCTCGCCCAGCCGTATTGCGGTGAGCGTGTCGTGCAGAGGTTTTCGGGAACGACGGTGAAAATGTACATCCCCCGCAGCGACGAGCGGCAGGCCGCTTGTACGACCAAGCAGGCGAAGCTCCTCCAGGCGCTGGCTGTCGTGGCCGCGCGCGAGCAGCTCTGCGCCGAGCCATGCCCGCCCGCCAAAGCGCTCCTGGACGCCGCGCGCCAGTCCGGCGAGCGCAGGCTGTCCTATTAGCGGTCCATGCGCCGGTAGCAGCAGTGCGGTGCAGTGAGGCGTTCCATCGTCCAGATCGCTCCAGAGCAGCTGGTAGCCGCCCTTGGGCGCGCGTGCGCGAGCAACGGTGATGAGCTCGCTCAAACGCCCGTAGCCATCGCGGTTGCGTGCGATCAGCACCAGACGGGGATACTGGTCTGCGCTCAGGCGAGAGGCCCTGAAAACTGATGGGGTGACTGTCTTAGCCTCGCCCGCAGTGGATAGTTCGGGCAGGCAATCGCGCAGTGAAAACTCGGCCCCTATCAACAGGGGAAAATCATGCAGCCGCGCCTGCAGATGAGCTCGAACAACACCTGCGAGCGAACACTCGTCAGTCAGTGCGAGCGCCGCATAGCCGAGTTCGCGGGCCCGGTCGACCAGCTCTTCGGGGTGTGAGGCGCCGCGAAGGAACGAGAAATTGCTGACGCAATGGAGTTCGGCGTAGACGGGAAGCATTGAGCGATAGCGGGATGCAGCAGGCGATGGCAGACAGGGAAGTTAACTGTATAAATATACAGTAATCAGCTTTGTCCGCCTGATCGGGTGATCTGGCCTGTTCCGGCCTGTGGTGCGTGGCCATCGCCTATGCCGGTACGGCGCGGTTGCCGCTGGCCCACCGTGGGTGGGGCCCGCACGCGTCATGCCGGGCCGCTATACTCCGGAGCGTTTCACGCCAAGCGGAGATCTACCTTCATGCCGTGCCTGTACAGACGATTTGCGATGGTCGCTATGCTGCTACTTGCCGCAGGCGTCGCCCCGGCTGCAGCGCAGGTGGCCTCGGTCAAGGATCCCTGGGTACGGGCGACGACGCCGCGGCAAAAGTCCTCAAGCGCTTACATGGAAATCACTGCGGCACGGGCTGGTCGCCTGGTCGAAGCCGTATCGTCGGTCGCAGGGATCGTAGAGATCCACGAAATGCGCATGGACAAGGACATGATGCGCATGCGCGCGATACCCGCGCTTGATCTGCCTGCGGGCCAGCCGGTGGCTCTGGAACCGGGAGGTTTTCATATCATGTTGATGGATCTGAAGGTGCAACTCAAAAAGGGTGACCAGGTCCCGATCACGCTCATCATCGAACTGCGCAACGGAACCCGTCAGTCGGTGGATATTTCCGCTTCGGTACGAGCCCCGCAGGCCTCCGGTGCTGAGGGCGGCAAGTCCCATTCCCACTAGCTCGAGCGCCTTCAATGTAGCGCTGAGCGCCTTTCGTACAACCCTGTTGGTGACTCTTTTGTCCATGACCGAAGCTGCCCTCGTCAACACCATGCATCAGCACCAACGTGGTGAACCTACCGCCTATGAAAACCTCCTTGGTGATGCACTCGAACGGGCATTCGCGGCAGGTATTCACGATATCGAAGGCATTGTGCGACAACTGAACGAGAGCGGGCCCACGGGCCCCGACGGCAGCCCCTGGACGGTTGCGAGGCTCGAGACAGAGCTTGCGCGGCTCGGTGCATGAGCCTGCCCACGAGGAGATTCGACCGATGAATGCTCCAACACCGGTGTATCAGGACGCTACCGAGCGGATTCTGTCGCGCGGTCTGACCGGTTACTGGTTTCCGGTCTGCCCGTCATCCTGGGTGGGTGAACGCCCATTGTCGCTGCGGCGGCTTGGGCGCAAGCTCGTGCTATGGCGCGACGCGGCCGGCATCGTGCATGCGCTCGAGGATCACTGCCCGCACCGCGGCGCAGCGCTCTCCATGGGCGTCGTGCTCGGTGATCGTATTGCTTGCGCTTACCACGGTGTGCAGGTGCGTTGTGATGGAACGGTGACCCGAGTGCCCGGTAGTCCGGGCTGCAAGCTCGAAGGTTCGCGGGCGACGCGGGTCTATCCTGTGCGTGAGCACCAGGGGGCGGTCTTTGTTTTCAACGCCGCGGAGTCGCACTGCGACGATCCGCCGCCGCTGCAACTGCCCGAGCAACTGACCTCCCCCGATTGGTCATCTTTTCTATGCTATGTCGAATGGGGTTGCGACTACCGGTATGTCATGGAAAACGTGATGGACCCCATGCATGGCGCTTACCTGCACAGGCAATCTCACAGCATGGCCGAGGGTGATTTTTCGGCGGAGTTCCAGATCCGCGACACCGATACCGGGTTTGTTTTCGAGAAGAAGGGCCAACGTAATATCAATTTCGATTGGACTGAGTGGCTCGACACAGGCGTTCATCTGATGCGGCTTGAGATTCCCTATCCCAAGACGGGTGGGCCGGGAGGCAACTTCACCATCATCGGCGGCTATGTACCCATCTCGCCGCGTGCGTGCGGTATCTTTTTTTGGCGCTGTCGCAAAGTGTCGGGATGGCAGCGCAGTGCCTGGCGGTTTTTATACCGCAACCGGCTTGAGGCGCGGCATTTTCACGTACTCGAACAGGATCGGACCGCCATGGAAAACATGGAGCCCGACGCTAACCAGCGCGAGCATCTCTACCAGCACGACATGGGCATCGTCCGGCTGCGGCGCACTTTGCGCCAGCTCGCGCAGCGCCAGCTCGAATCCGAAAACCAACCTCGCTCATGATTCATAGTTTCGTCCATACCTTGCGGTATGAGGCCGACGGGGTGCTCGGCATCGAATTACGCTCGCTTGATGGTGAGCCCCTGCCTGCTTTTTCAGCGGGTTCGCACGTCGATCTGCATTTGCCCGGCGGCGTGCAGCGCAGCTATTCGCTTGTGAACGATCCTGCGGAGCGAGACCGCTATGTCCTTGCGGTGCTGCGCGACGCGAAGAGTCGAGGCGGCTCCAAGGCTGTTCACGAGCTGCTTCGCATCGGTATGCCGATCAACCTTAGCGAGCCGCGTAACAACTTTCCTCTTCACGAGGACGCCCCGCACAGCGTTCTGGTGAGCGGCGGCATCGGTATCACACCGCTCCTCTGCATGGCGAGGCGGCTCAGGTCGTTGGCCCGGTCTTTCGAAATGATCTTCTGTGCGCGCTCGCGGCGGGTCGCAGCGTTCGCCGCCGAGGTTGCTGCGCTTGGCGTACCGGTCCATTGGCACTTCGATGATGAGGCGGGCGCGCCGCCCGACCTGGGCGCGCTTTTGTCTTCGAGGGGCGGGGCTGGTGTGGCTTCGACCCACTACTACGCTTGCGGCCCCTAGCCGATGCTCGATGCCTTCACGTCGGCGTGCGATACGCTCGGCTATGGTAATGCGCACATTGAGCGATTCAGTGCTGCGCAGCCGGTCGAGGAAATAGGCTCAGACCGTGGGTTTACCGTGCGCTTGCAGCGATCGGGTAAAGAATTTGCGATCGCGCCCGGTCAGTCAATCCTGACGGTATTGCTCGATGCAGGGATGCAGCCCAGTTTCAGCTGTCAGGATGGATTCTGCGGTAGTTGCGAAACTGCGATCCTCGAGGGCGAGCCGGAACATCGGGATTCGGTGCTGAGCGATGCCGAGCGCGCGAGCGGCAAGACCATGATGATCTGCGTTTCGGGTTCTCGAGGCGACCGACTGGTCCTTGACCTCTGACCCTTCATTCAGCGCGTATCGACTGCGACACGATGACCTGGCGCCAGGTCAGAGTCTCGTTGCGGATATGCGCGGCAAAGGCCTCCGGGGACATGGGCGAGGCAGTCATGGCTTGGGCGGCGAGCTGCTTGGTGACGGCCTCGGCTCCGAGGATCGCGGAAACGTCCTCGGCGAGCCGAGAGATGACGTTATCGGGAGTCCCCGCCGGAGCCATGAGGCCGTACCACGAGCTCACCACGACACCTTCGACACCGAGTTCGGCCAGCGTCGGAATATCCTTTGCAAGCGGGCTGCGCGCGTTATCGGTCACTGCGATGGCAACGATACGGCCGCTTCGCAGGTGGGGAAGCACAGCCGGCAGGTTACTGAACATGAGCGGGACCACGCCTGCGACGACATCGTTGAGCGCGGGCGTCGTGCCTTTGTAGGGAACATGCTGAATATCCAGACCCAGCCGTTGTCGAAATAATTCCCCTGCGAGGTGCAGGCCGCTGCCGACCCCGGGTGAGGCATAGGAAAAACGCCGGGGATCGGCTCGAATCGCTGCAATCAGCGATGCGAAATCGGTGGTGTCGCGCGACGGATGCGCGATCAGCACGTTAGGGGCCTTGGCCAGCATGGTGATGGCGGAAAAGTCCCGTTCGATCCGAAACGGAAAATTGCTCATCAGCGTCGGGTTGATCGTGAGGTTACCAGCGGGAATGACGAGCAGCGTATGGCCGCTCGGCTTGGCGCGACGCACACGGTCCATACCCGGGTTGCCGGCGCCGCCAGGCAGGTTTTCCACCACCGCGGGTTGGCCGTAGCGGCGGTGCAAGCCGTCGGCAAGCATCCGGGCGAGCAGATCAACGGGACCTCCCGGTGGGAAGGGAGCGATGAGCGTGAAGCGCTCGCGCGCGAGGTGCTGTGTCACCGATTGGGTATCGTCAACCTGTGCACGAGCGTCGGCTGCGCTGAAAGTGGCGATGGACACGAGCAACGCCGCAGCCGCGCGCGAGGCAATGCTTGGTCGACAGCCAGACTCGGAGCGTTTTGAATCGATCGTTTGGATCGTGGCCATTGGTGGGGGGCAGGAGTTCAGATTGCCAGCGGCCGAGACCGATTGGCGAGAAACCTCAGTGCGGAGAACACGGTGAGCGCCGAGGTTCGGGGATTGTCGGGCAGGGGTTTACCGCGCATCGTGACCGTCATCTCACCGAATGCGCCGCGAGCGAGAACTTCGTGAATATTGTCGCGTACGCCGGGGTCCGCGATCAGCCGGACGCGTGTAGCGTCAAGCCCAACGCCAGCGAGCGAAATCGTTGCCGCGACGTTTGCATTTTTAGGATAGAGACGAGCAGCCTCGCGTGCGCTGGCTTCAAGGATGATCGCGGGTTCTTTGAGCGCGGCAAGGTCGACCAGGGATTCTGCAGGCGACCCTCGCCAGCCCTCCGGAGGCTTGCGCCCGGTATAGGTCACTTCGTCCAGGCCAGCGAGCCTCGCTGATGCGACGGCATCGATACCGCCTACCGCGCCCGCGAGCAGATGTATGCGCGTCCCACCGGCCGCCGCAGCGTCTTCGAGGCGCGCGGCCAGACCGTCCTGATGCAGTGCGCCGATCGACAGTACCGCGCACTCGGTGCCGCTCGCGAGCGCAGGCTCGACATGCTCGATCAGGGCAGAGTGGCCAGCGCACTCAAGCGCCAGTCGGCAGGCAGGTCCGACTCGGTTGGCCACCTGAACATCCGGACCCAGGAGTGCCGCGATCTGCGGGCGCGCTGAATCAATCCGCCCTGCACGAACGACTACGCGCTCGACCTTAACGCCTCCCAATGCCGGCAATCGCGCCGCAAGCGCCTGAGCAATCGCGCCCCAGCCTATCAGCGTGAACGATAGCGGATCGTTTTGGGTCATGCGTTGCGGGTGGTTTTGGGTTGGGCTGGCGCATCGGCGGAGGCGAGTCGTTGGCCAATTTCAGCTGCCGCCTGACCGACCTGAAGGGCAAGGTCCCGCGCATGTGGGTCATCAATCTGCTGGGCCGGTACCGTTACGCTGACTACCGCAGCGACGCGACCGTCGGTACCGATCACCGGTGCGGCAACCGTCGAGATCCCTGTTTCATATCCGCCTTCGCTCATTGCCCAACCGCGAGCGCGGTCAGCGGCTGACAGCCGGGCGAGTTCAGCAATATCTCTCGGGGTGCTGTCGGTGTATCTGACGAGGGCGTGTTCGGGATAGAGGTCGCGCAACGCGCTTTCGTCGAGGTCTGACAGCAGCAGTCGACCCAACACAGTTGCGTGCGCAGGCAGCCGTGCCCCGACCTGCACAGACTGAAAGAGGGCACTTCGTCCCGGTGCCTTGGCGATGAATACGACCTCGCGGCCATCGCGTATAACGATATGCGATGAATAGCCCGTTGCATCGCGCAGCCTCTCGATGACAGCGTGGCCGCGTTCGTTGAGATCCATCGAGGCCAGGTATTCAAAACCGAGCCGCAGCACGCCAACGCCCAGGCGGTACGCAGCACCGTCGCCGACGCGCTCGATATAACCGGCCCGTTCGAGCGTGTGGAGCATACGAAAAACCGAGGCGCGCGGCAGCCCCATTGAGCGAGCCAGTTCCGCACCGGTGATACGCGGTTGTCTGCGCGTAAAGCGAGTCAGAAGATCCAACCCTCGGGCAAGCGCGGGTACGTGGTAGCGGTCGGATGCTTCGGCATCGTCCAGGCTCTCGCGGAGTGTCGAGTCGGCCGATCCAGCCGATCGCGCTGCGATAGACGTTTGCCAGTCGTTGCTCATCGTTGTCTCCGTGATCACTCAAGACCAAGGATTGAGTTGACGGCCGACGACGCTTCGAGCGGACAGCCGTGTCCCACTGCGCCAAGATCGGTCCATGTGGTACCGGCACGCTCGGCGATACCCCTGCAGCCCGCAGCTGGCGTGATGGTGTCGGCGCTACCGCTTGCGACGACGAGCGGGCCTCGCCACTTTGCAAGATCCGCATCGATATCGCCTTGCGCGAGCATATGGGTCGCTTGCGCGTAGCCGCCGGGATGGACTCGCCGCATGATGTCTCGCACGTAGTCGATCATCGGTGTCGGCGCTGAGGAAGAAAGCATGGCCGCGCCGCGCTTCTGCGCCAAGCCTTCGGGGCCGAGTTCACGCAGCGCAGAAAGTCGTTCGTCACGGCGCCGAATACGCTCCTCTTCGCTCGCGCGGCCATAGCCGCGTGCTGGAGCGAACAAGACCAGCCGGCCGACGAGAGCGGGGCGCATGGCCGCTGCAGCGGCCGCGATCAGGCACCCCATCGACTGACCAACCAGCATGAAGGGTTTATCGATGTGCATCGCATCGATCCAGTCCCAGAATCGCGCCGCGTAATGATGTGCGAGAGGCTGCGGGTCCGAAAGCGCGCTGCTCTGACCGTAGCCGGGGGCATTCCATGCGAGGGCTCGAGCGTGGGATTTGCTCGATAGTTGCTCGGCGGCGTCGAGCTGCGCGACCCAGCTTGCCGCGGAGGAGCCGATACCGTGGAGCATTACATGCGAGACTGTCGAGTCTGATGAGCCCGCCTCGAGGTATTCGACAGCACCATCGGCACCGAGCTTTGCCAGCTGGCTCGGAAAGCGCGCGAGACATTCGGAGAGTCGGGCAGGGTCGATCATGATCGTGGGCCGGTTGTTTTGCTCTGTGTCAGTTGAGGACGAAACCGCCGTTGACGGGCAGCACCTGACCGGTAATGAAACCGCTGGCCGTCGATGCGAGAAAGAGCGCTGCGCCGGTGATGTCCTCAGGGATCTGAGCGCGCTCGATCGCCCGCCCGCGCCGGTAGTGCTCATGGCGGGCCTGAGGAACATACTCGGTGGCTTCAACCAGCGTCAGTCCCGGGGCGATTGCATTGACGGTGATTGCGTCGGCGCCCAGTTCGCGCGCCATCGATCGCGTCATTGCGATGATCGCACCCTTGCTTGCGACGTAGGCCATGAGCCGCGGCGCACCCCATAGCGCGGTATCGGAGGCGATATTGATGATTCGTCCGCTTGAGCCAGCCGCGAGGTAAGTACGCGCAGCACATGCTGCCAGCCACGGGCCTCGAACGTTGACGGCCATAACCTCGTCCCAGGTCTCGGTACTGATGTCCTGCATGTCGCGCCCACCTGAGTTGGTGACCGCAGCGTTATTAATCAGCACATCAAGACCGCCCAGCCATTGAGCCGCGGCCTCAATGGCGCGCAGAATCGATTCAGGTTTACGCATATCGAGGTCGACAAAATGTGCGGCGGGGCCGATTGCCTCGGCCAATGCCCGGCCGCGCTCGGCGAGCACATCGCCGAAGACCACGCGAGCGCCTGCATCGACGCAGGCGCGCACGAACGCCTCGCCCAAGCCACGCGCGCCGCCGGTGACGAATACGCGGCGGGCCTCGAGCCGGATTACCGATGAGGGTGTTGCCGGCGCATTCATGGCTTAGCGCGCTCCGCGCTGGGCAGGTAGTGAAGTACTCGCCGTTCAGCGATCACCACCGCGTAGTACGCGATGATGCCGATTACCGTGAGCGCGCCGATCACGACGAACACGCCTGCGGTGTTGCCCTGACCCTCAAAAAACACGAGCAGATAGCCAAGCCCCATGTTGCCGCCGACCAGTTCGCCGACGACGACGCCTATGACTGCAAGCGTGCTCGCAATCCGAAGTCCGGAAAAAAGCGCCGGCATGGTGGTCGGTACTTCGACGGTGCGAAATATCTGCCAGCGGGTCGCTGAAAAAGAGCGGGCGAGGTTCTTGAGGTCGACGTCCATGTTGCGCATCGCTGAAAGTACGTTGATCAGAACCGGGAAAAAAACGATCAGGATCGCGACGAGGATCTTGGGGTACATCGTGTAGCCGAGCCACATCACAAAGAGTGGGGCGAAGGCGACCTTGGGCGCGATCTGAAGTGCAAGCAGGTAAGGCGAGAGCACCGCCTCGACGCGGGGTGAGGCACCGAGCATGAACCCGATTAACGCGCCGAGCAGCGACCCGAGGATGAATCCGATCACCACCTCGGCGGCGGTGATGCCGGCATGCCACATCAGGCGCTCGGCGCCCCACATGCGTTTGGCCTCGATGC
>CAZZKA010000131.1:0-9766 GCA_964654745.1 uncultured Bordetella sp.
TCTGCCCGGTAAAAGCAATGTCCTGGCCATCGCCGGTGCCCTGCAGACCGACGACCAGCCCGTAGCCGATCAGCTGGTTGGGGCGCACGCCTCCGATCGAAACGAGATCCTTGATCCGGTCGGCCTGCGCTGGATTCTGAGCGACAGCGAGCGCGGCTAGCAACGCGCAGGCAATCGCCCGAAACGCACCCTTCAAAAAGCCGATTCGGGAACCCGCTCGAGCGGCGCTCCCGTTTGCTTTGGAAACGTCATCAAGAAATCGCTTCATCGGACGACTCATTTCGTAGGGTCAGAAGGGCCAGAAGCGGTTGAGGAGTTGCGTTCCCCATCCACCCCGCGACGCGTTGGCGAGCTCACCAGTACCGCGGTATGCAATCTGCGCGTTAGCGAGTCGACGGGATTGCACGCTACCGTCGGGCGCAACGTCCTCCGGACGAACAATGCCCGCGACCTGGATGAATTCGCTGCCTTCGCTCAGTGCGAGTTGTTTCTCGCCACGGATCACGAGGTTCCCGTTGGGGAGCACCTCGGAAATCGTCACCGAAATCGCCCCTGTAAGCTCGGCAGTCTGTCCGGCATTACCTTTGCCCTCGCTTTTGAGCGTCGCATCACCATCGAGACTCAACTTGCCGGCCAGTCCTCCGAGGACCGGAGGCTTAGCGGAAATTTCCGACGCGCGGGTGGTATTGGTCACCGCTGACCGGGTGGCCGCCGTACGTTCCGACAGGACAACCGTCAGGACATCCCCGACCCGGTACTGTCGCTTGCGACCAAACCAGTCATCAAGGCCACCGGCATAAATCGAACCGGTCGGCATGCGGGGCGGGTCGGCCACCGGCATGGTCGGCGCAAACGCCGGGCTCGGTGCGAGCACCGGCTCAGGTATCGCACAGCCAGCAGACGTAAGTACCGCCAACACCGCGACAAGGCTATTTCGAATCCGACGCATGGACCGACTCACAGATTATTGTTGAGGAAGCGCAGCATGCCGTCCGCCGCCGAGATTGCCTTGGAGTTCACCTCGTAGGCGCGCTGCGTCTCGATCATGTTGACCATCTCTTCGACAACATTAACGTTGGATGCCTCGAGCGCCCCCTGAACCAGTTTGCCGGCTCCGTTCTGGCCCGGCTGGACGACCTGCGGCTGGCCGCTCGCTGTCGTCGGCTTCGACAGGTTTTGACCCATCGGTTGCAGACCCGACGGGTTGAGGAATCGCGCCAACTGGATGACGCCGATCTGCTGCTGGCCACCGCCGAATACGGCTGCCGTCACGGTTCCGTCTGCGCCAATGGTGATGCTCTCGACGTTGGCGGGAATCTGAACAGGCGGCTGCAGCAAGGCACCGTTGACGGTTACTACCTGGCCGGTTGCGGAGAGCTTAAAGCTCCCGTCGCGGGTGTACGCGATCGTGCCGTCGGCCTGCTGAACCTGGAAAAAGCCTTCGCCGCTCACCGCGATATCCAGCGCGTTCTGGGTGGAAATCAGATTGCCCTGCGCGTGCAATTTTTCGGTTGCGGTAACCCGGGTACCGGTACCGAGCATCATCCCGGTCGGCGCCTGCTCGGTCGCGGTGGTCTGTCCACCCGCCTGCCTCACGTTGTGATAGAGCAGGTCTTCGAACAACGCGCGGTCGCGCTTGTAGCCGTTGGTGCTGACGTTGGCCAGATTGTTGGAGATGACGCTCATGCGCTTTTGCTGCGCATCGAGCCCCGTCTTAGCAATCCACATCGAGGCATCCATTCCTCAGTCCTTTCCGCGGTTCAACCGGGGGTGTAATCAGCGCGCACGCATCATCGAGGAGCCCGACTCATCGAGACTGCGGGCTTCCTTGACGATGCGAACCTGGGTTTCAAATGAACGGGTCTGATCGAGCATGCGAACCATCGCCTCGATCGGAGAGACATTGCTGCCTTCGAGCACGCCCGCGGTGAGCGAGGCAACTTGGGGACCGGACTGGAAGTCGCCGTTGGGGCGGACTCCTTCGCCAAAGGGCTTGAACAGCCCATCCTGGCGGCGGCCCATCACACGGTCGCTGGCATCGCGCAGCATGATCCGGCCGACGCGAACGCCCTCCCGCTCCGGCGTATTAGGATCGCGGGCAAACAGCTCGCCGTCGCGCAGCACATCAATGTCAAACCCTGCAGGAATATTGATGGGCCGCGCATCCTCGCCGAGGATCGCGAACCCTTGCCCGTTCTCAAGAACGCCCTGCGGATTGACCCGAAGGTCACCGCGCCGCGTAAAGGCGAGATCGCCGTTCGGGGCGCGAACACCCATAACCGTGGCTCCATCCATCGCCACATCCAGCATCCGGGCGGTCGCCATACGGGTCCCTGGCTCGAGATTGACCTGCTCGCTCGGATCGAGCGCAGGCATCAGACGCGAGTCAAAGCCGGGGCCCTGAACCTTGATGGCCTTAGCCGCCAGTTCAAAACTGCGTTTGAAGCCGACGGAGTTGATGTTCGCCAGTTCATTGGTGAGCATTTCACGGCGAATACGCTCTTCATGAACCGATTTCAGCGACGTGAAAGCGAGGCGATCCATTCTCTACCGGCTCCTCCCCTTCAATCATCATCAGCTACGGATATTGATGATCGACTGGGTCAAGGTGTTATTGGTCTCGATCGCCTTCGCATTGGCCTGGAAGTTCCGCTGCGAGGAGATCAACTCAATCAGCTCCTGGGTGAGGTCCACGTTGGCTCGCTCTCGCGCGCCCGCCCGGATCGTGCCGAAGCCCGCCGTGCCAGGTTCACCCACCCGTACCCGGCCGGACTGCGAGGTGGCGAGGTAGCTCGCCTCACCCACCTGTCGAAGTCCCGTCGGGGCTGAGAAGTTAGCTAGCACAATCTTTGCCAGGTTCTTCTGCGTGCCGTTTGAGTAGTTCGCACTGACCAGACCGCCATCCGCGATATCCAGGCCGATCAGGTCACCCTCGGGCGATCCGTCCTGACTTTGAGCGAGCACCGAGAAGGGGTTGGAATACTGAGTCGACCCCTCATACTTGATCGCGAAGGTCAGCGTCGCACCGGTCTCGCCGATGGTCTTGGGCTTGAACCGGATCGCCGCGGTGGGCGACTCGAGGTTACCGCCTGTATCGAAGGTGAGTTCGCCCTTGTCGAGGAAAATCGGCGCCCAGAGATTCATCGCTTCGGACTCGTCATAGCCGTCCGAACTCGTCGTCTCGTTGCCATCACGGTCGACATACAGCGGGCGGCGGCTTCCGTCGGTGCCGACCACGGTCGCCTGCGGCGGACTCAGCCATTTACTCGTGCTGCCGCGAGCACTGTCGTCGCTCGAGATACCCCAGACGCTATTGGTACTCACCTTGAGGAAGGAATTGTCGCCAGCCGTGCCGGTCGTGAGCTTGAAATAACTTTGGCCCAGGGCATTACGCTCAACAGCAACCTTCACACCGCTTACCGTACGGCCCTGCGAGTCGGCGAGCGCGTTGATCCGGCGCTCGAGTTCGATCCGGAACGAGTCGATCGTGTAATCGTTCTTGATCGGCATCTCGACAATGCCTGACACATTGTCAACAGTCATGATGAATTTGTTGTTGGTACTGTCGACAGCAAATTTGCCGCTCACATTCAGACCGATCGCCGAGCCGGTCAGGACGGCGGGTACCGAGGTAATGCCGCGAAGCGGCGTATCGGATTTCAGTGTGCTGATGGGGTTACTACCGACCCCCGGGAAACGGAACAGGTTAGCGGCAAGACCACTCGCATCCTTGAGCAGAATCGATGAGGTATCGCCAGTCGTACCCGATGCTACGGTGAAGACCTTGTTGAAATCGTCGAATTCAACCTTGATGCCGTAGCGCTGGGACTCGGAATCCAGACGGGAGACGCCATTGGGCGGCATATCCGCGCCGTAGAAGCCTGTCGTGAGGCCCACCTCGACCGGGGTCGAATTGAGGCTGAAGAGTTCGTTGGTTCCCGCTGTTGCCGAGGCGAGGAATACCTTTTCACTCTCGCCCGCGAAGTAAGAAAAACTCCGCTCGACCGGGTCGTACTTGACCTTGAGCGTGGCCAGCCGGTCGGCAGCCTGAATCATTTTGAGCTTTGCGTCGGCGTCGAGCAGCGAGGCCGCTTTGGTTTTGAGCGCGGCGACCTGTGTCGTGATCTGCCCAGCGATCTTGGTTTCCAACTCGCTGATGGTCATCTTGGAAAGAGAACTCTGCCCCGTCCCCGTCGCGTCAATCTGGATGGTCGCGTAGTGCGAGTCATCGACCGGGTCCTTGGAGTTGGCCTCAGCCACCGCCACTTTGAAGAGCGAGGCTTTTTGCACGCCACCGACCGATGCGCTTAAGGAGGAAAGGTCGAAGTAACGTTCGTCGCCATACTCTTTGTTCAGGAAATTGGTCATCGCGTTGGCGATCTCGACACCGGTGTACTTGGTGGTCTTAGTCGAGTCGCCAAACATGATCGAAGTAAAGTCGATCGCGCGCTCGGAACCGTCCACATTCAGCGTGACCTGCAGACCTCCCAGATTCTTTTTCATTTCGGTCGTTGTCGTGCCAGCGACCGAATTCAGATAAACATCCGTCGACAGCGAGTCGGTGGAACTTACAAAGGTGATCTCCAGCTCACCGCTCGTGCCGTTGTAGGTAGCGTCAAGGGTCGTGTCAGCGGTAATCTTGGTTGCAAGCGCTGCTCCTACCGTATCCCATGTGTCACCGGCCGCCGCAGTCACGCTATAGGTCCGCGACGATCCCGCGGTCACCTCATACTTGGTACCCGCTACCGGCGCGGCACCGGCTTTGAGAGAGGCGAAGTCAAGCGTGCGCTTGCCAAGCGAAACATCGGCTCCGCTCAAGCCGCTCTTCCAATCCGCCACCGCCTGGTCGGTCAGCGCCGGAAAACTCTGCGTCTTCGCAGGCGTCGATGCGGCAGGGCTCTTCAGGTCATCCAGGTTATAAAGTTTGGAGACACCCCGGGCAATGCGCTCGACCGGCACGGGCGGCACCGAATTCTCCGAGCGGATTTCCCCGTACTTGTTCACATACTGGCCCTTACCCTTGGCGTCGGTAGCCTGAATCAGGTTCTCCTCCAGACGGTCCTGACCGATGTAGACATGCGTCTGCCATTTGTTATTAGGATCTTGGGGTGAGGCAACCTGGGTCTTCACGTAATAGACCGTTGCAAGGTAGTCATTGCCGCCAGAGTCGAATACCGTTACCGCCGTCGTCAGGTTGTAAGTGGTCGGATCGTTAGGATCAAAGGCCTTGGTCACCACCGGGCTGTCAGCCGGAAGGTTGAGCGAGAGCTGAACGTTGCTGGTCGCACGAGCATCACCGGTCGTCGCTCGCGGAATGTAGAGCTTGCGCAGGTTTTCGAGATCGGCCTTGCCGCTCGAGTCCACCGTCGCCGCCATCAGTGCCTGCCCCGCCGAGTTCACCACCGCGAAGGAGTCGTTAAGGGTGAAAGTCCCGTTTCGGGTGTAGATGTCCTGCAGGCCGTCGGCTGACTTGAGCGGGAAGAAGCCATCGCCGGTGATCGCGATATCGAGCGAGCTCGCCGAGAACTGCACGTTACCCTGGCTGAATTCCTGGGTCACCGCCTTGAGCGCAACCCCCTGACCAACAACCGACGAGGCTTTCTGCAATGGCGAGGTAGCAAAAATATCACCGAAGTCTGCGCGCGATCGCTTGAATCCGGTCGTGCCCACGTTGGCGATGTTGTTGGAAGTCACCGCAAGCTGCGTGGTTGCGGCGTTCAAGCCCGTCAGGGAGGTATAAAAGGACATGTCGGAAGCTCCTGCTCAATCGGTAATTCGGGTTGGGGAGTGAAGACTGGATCAGCCGTCGACTCGCTTGACTTGCGAGAGCGGCATCGAACCGCCACCCTCCACCTCGATCATCATTTCCTTGGTTCCGGAGTTGTAGCTGACGCTGCGCACCACCGTCGGGGTGCTGATGGGAATCTGAGTGACCTTGCCGAAACTATCGACAGTCGCCAGGACCTTGTAGAGGCCCGCGGGCATGCGGTCGCCTTTCTGGTTGTAGCCCTCCCAGGTGAGCGATACGTCACCGGGGGCCTGGCGGCCGAGCGCCTGGGTGAAGACCTTGACGCCGTTTTGGTCAAACACATCGAGCGTGACCTTGTCTGCACCATTCGGGACTTCGATCACACCGGAAATATTTCTGCCGTCGATCAACTGAGCGCTGCCGTTGGGTGCGGCCACCTTCTTGCCAATCAGGGCGGTGCCCGCCATCAAACGATCGCTTTGGAGCGACGCCGCGACACTGGCCATCGACTCCGACATCTTGGTGGTCGCTTCGAGCTGCGAAAACTGAGCAAGCTGGGCAACGAAGGCTTCGTTTTTCACCGGATCGAGCGGATCCTGGTTCTGGAGCTGCGTCGTGAAGAGCGTCAAAAACGCCTGCTGACCCATCTCCTCCTTGGCGGTCGGATTGGCCGATGCCTTTTTGATCTCCTCGTACTTCGGGAGATTTGAGAGGAAATTGCTCGAGGTCGTTACGGTCGATGCCATATCGGGCTTCCTGTTCAGGCCTTGGCCACTTCGAGCGTCCGCATCATCAACTCGCGGGCGGTATTGACCACTTCAACGTTGTTCTGGTAAGAGCGCGCCGCCGCCATCATTTCCACCATTTCGGTGACCTCGCTCACATTGGACGAGTAGACAAAGCCGTCCTTATCGGCAAGCGGATTGCCCGGCGAGTAGATCTTGCTGACCGGCGTCTTGTCGTCCGTGATGCGGTCGACCTTGACTCCGCCAACGTGCTGGAAGCCGGAGTTGGTCATCTCCTTGTCGACCAGCGCTTTGAATACGGGACGCTTGGCGCGGAAGGCGTCATCCTCGCTACCGGACACCGTGCCGGCATTAGCAAGGTTGGACGCAGTTGCATTCATACGGATCATCTGGGAGTTGAGAGCGGTCCCCGCGATCCCGAAAATTCGTTCAAGAGACATGGCTTATTCCCCCTTCAGCGCCTTGCGAATGCCGCCGATGCGGTTTTCGAGAAACACCAGCGTCGCCTGATAGTCGCCAGCTGATTTACCGTAACGCGCCTGCTCAACGCTCATCTCAACCGTGTTGCCATCTGCTGAGGCGTTGAACGGTGTCCGCCACATGAGTCCGTCGGCCCCGGGCAGCTCACCATGTCGGAAATGCGTGCTTTGCGTTGCGAGCATCGGTGACGAACGGGCTGCTTCCAACGCTTTGGTGAAGTCGACATCCTTGGCTTTGAAGTGAGGGGTATCCGCGTTGGCAATGTTCTCGGCAATGACTTGCATCCGCCGGTTACGAATCGGCAGCGCATGCTCATGCAGGCCCAATGCGTTTTTAAGGATTTCCACGTTGCACTCCTAAGGCTCGAACCGATCCGGGACGGGTTCGCAAGATGTCCTAAAGCTTTGACAGATGAACTCGAATGCAAGGGTCATGCCATAAGTCACGTAAGGCCCCTCCCCGTGCCCGATGAGGACCCCTTGCCGGCATGCGGCAAGCGTTTGCCGGTCCAGGACAAGTCCTGCCTTCATCCTTGCCGCCCCCGTCGATCGGCGGGACGCATTCCGGTATCGGGCGAGGGAGCGACCCGAGCATCGCGCACCTCACCCTGAGTAACAGCACCATCTAGAGGGCGCTGCGCGAGCGCAGGCGCCACTGGCGGCGACTGCGCTCCGAATAAGCGACCCAATGGCTCGAGGCGACCGCGCGCGTGGGTCATCAGACCGCTGAGCAGCGACGACCGTGTGATGGGCTGGGCGTGATCACCCTGCGGATGAAGAACCTTGGCCTGGCGCCCGCCGATTCCGAGTGGCACATCTGCGCGCCGCTCGGCGCGCGCGGCCGGGGTAAGAATGGTGAGATAGAGGTCGACCAGTGAAACGGCGCCGGTTTCGCCAAGTCGGGTGTCCTCAAAATATTTATCGACCAGATCCAGCTGCTGCAGCGTGCTCATTCCCGCAATGTCTGCCGCTCTACCCTGCATCCCTACCGACGCCGCGCCGCGATTCGGCCCCTCGCAAAACTGAATGATTCCGTGGCATCGACCGTTGGTCGCCTTGGGGTTCAGACCGTCGCTCTCCATGAGTGCGACCGTCGCGAAGTCGTCGGGAGAAAACTGATACTTGCGGCTCAACTCGACGATACGGTCGTGAACAGGTTGCCGCTCGGCAACCGGCAGGTAGCCCTGATCAACCGCACGATCGAGCGTCCTATCGAGTTGAGGAAACGACGCAGCCGATCCTGCCATGCGCTGTCCGCTCACCGGCTGCAATCGGTCCGTGCCGGGATATCGAAACGAAGCGGCAGGCGCGAATACCTGAGTCGATCGCGGAAGCCCGGACCCGGAATTCGCCGGCCGCGCGGCACCTGCCTGTGCGAAGCGCAGCGTCCCGGCATCGACAACGGTTGACTCACCTCCGGCCGGCGTACCGAGCCGCAGCGTCGCACCCGCATAGATTTTGTCTGGATCGGCGATCTGGTTGTCCCGGGCAAGCCGCTCGACTTCCTGCGTGATCGATGAACCCGTGACAGGGCGGCCGTGTTCGACGAGTTGTCGCCTGGCGATCTCGCTCAGCGTGTCGCCGGGTGCGATCACGTAAGCCTCAACACCGCTGGCCCCGGCTTCGGTCTGGCGCGGGACTGCAACTGCCCTCAGAAGATCGCGAAAGCCGCCGCCTCCCGAACCAGCGGGCGTTGCTGCCGCAGCAGGCAACGCGCGGCGCGCCGAGGCCTCGCCGGGCTGTTGAACAGACATCGAAATCGGTCGCTGCATCGAATGAAGGTCGTGGATAGACGAAAAAGCGCTGGCCCGGTTTATGCAATCGCTATGCCACGCAGCAGCGACCTGTCGGAAATCCGTCGTTGCCCTCGGGAGAATTTGCAATGCCTTATCTGAGCCGATTCCTTGCCAGCTTCGTGATCGCCTGCTGGGGGCTAAGCTCGCTCGCGCAAACTAGCGAAGCAATACGCGATCCGGCTTCCGCCGCGCGCGACGCGCTACGCGACGAAGCAAGGGGATGGGTTGCGAGCCAGACAGGCGCTGATCCGACCTGGGTGAACGTGGCGAGTCTGGATGCCCGGGTCGCACCACCCGCCTGCGACAGCGGTTATCGATTCGATTTTCCCTTCGACTCTCGCGGTACGGTGCGCGCGCAATGCGATCGCCCTGCCCGGCAGTACTACTTGAGGGTGAGCGCCGAGAAACCGCGACAGCGAGTCGTCGCGGCCCGCGCGCTACCGGCCGGCACGCTGCTGAGCGCAGCCGATCTCACTTCGCGTGATGCCGCCGCTCAGTCAGGAGGGCTCGAAGACCCTTCCGCTCTGGTCGGCCGCTTCCTTCGTCGCGCGGTCGATGCCGGAGAAATTCTCTCGCAGCAGGATCTCGAAGACCGGGTTACCGTTCTCAGGTCTTTGCGTGACCTCCGCGCCGGCGAGTCGCTTGACAGTTCAACGACCCGGGCCGAAACAATGCCTCGCAATCGTGTTCCAGCCGGGACCCTCACCAGCTTGGACGATCTCAAGAATGCGAAGCTCAGGCGCGACATTCCGGCCGACCGCGTACTGATGGCTGATGATCTGCTGGACGCGCGGCCGGCGGTGGTGGCCACGCGAAACCTCCTTCGGGGCGAGTCGGCGGGGCCCGCTACGCTCGAAGTGGTGGAAATCGACCGGCGCCGCCTGCCGCCAGACTATGTCGCCGGGCTCCAGGGTATCGAAGGCGCGGAAATCACCGTCCCGGTACGTGCCGGCGAACCGATCCGAGCAAGCCAGATGCGGCCGGCCTCGATGGGCC
>CAZZKA010000132.1:0-9740 GCA_964654745.1 uncultured Bordetella sp.
GGCCGCGCGGCCGTTGCTCGCAGCGGTCTTCGACAGTCGGTACGCGAATACTGGAGCGGGTGATGGGAATCGAACCCACGTCATCAGCTTGGGAAGCTGAGGTTCTGCCATTGAACTACACCCGCGGATAAACGGAATTCTAGCGGAATAGCGCGGCAGCGTAAGCCCGACTGAACCCGAGCGCAGCGCTCAGAAGACCTTGCCGGGATTGAGTATCCCGTGGGGGTCGAGAGCGGCCTTGAGCGTACGCATCAGGGCAAGCTCTTCGGGGCCGCGCGAATAACCGAGATAGGCTTTTTTTAGAAGCCCTATCCCGTGCTCAGCCGATACCGAGCCCTGCCACTGGGCGACGCAGCCATAGACGATACGATCGGTATCGTCCTTGCTGCGGATCCCTTCTCGGATCTGCGCGCTCACATGCAGATTGCCGTCGGCAATATGCCCGAAACAAACCACATCCCCGTCCGCCCACGAACTGATCAGGCGGCGCCGGCATTCGTCGGCGAACTCCCCGATCCGACCGACAGGCAGGCTGACGTCGTAGTCGACATGCGGCGAAAACGCGCGTGCGAGTTCTCCCGAGGCATCGCGGATCGACCAGATCGCGGAGCGCTCACGGCCAGACTGCGCAATGACTGCATCGTCCGCGCAGCCGTCGTCGAGCGACGCTGCGATCGCGCTCTCGAAGTGCTCTGCATCGCGGGTCTCGTCAGTGCCCATCGCCTCAACGAGCACATGGATCGAGCCATCTGCAGGCATCGGCACCGACCCACGCTGCATCAGAGCGAAGTTGTAGAAGTCCGGCCACATCGCCTCAAACGCCGAAAGCGTGGGCCCGAGGCGTTCGCGTGCGATCCTGAGCAGGCGCAGCGCCGCTGGATAGTCCGCCACCGAGACCATCGCGGTGGCGACACTGCGCGGCTTTGGGTGCAGCCTCAACACCAGGCGGGTTATTACACCGAGCGTTCCTTCGCTACCGATGAAAAGATGCTTGAGGTCATAGCCCGCGTTGTTCTTGAGCATCGTATTCATCGAAGAGACCACGGTACCGTCCGCGAGCACCGCTTCGAGTCCCAGCACCAGTTCGCGCATCATGCCAAAGCGCAGGACCCTGTTGCCCCCCGCGTTGGTCGCCGCATTGCCACCGACCCGGCAGGAACCGCGGGCGCCAATGTCGAGTCCGAACATCAGGCCTGCGGAATCAGCGGCCTCCTGGACCGCTTGCAGACTCACGCCCGCGCCCACGCTGATGGTTGAACCGTCGGGGTCCAGTGCCTCGATCGTGGCCAAGCGCTCGAGGCTCAGCACCACGCAACCAGCCACTGGCGTGGCTCCACCGGTAAGCCCGGTGAGCCCGCCTTGAGGCACCACAGGGATCCTGTGCGCATTGCAGACGCGCATCGCTTTGGCGATATCCGATGTGTTGCGCGGCCGGATCAGCGCGAGCGGAGCCTCGCCCGCCGGGATCCTGACCATCCAGTCACCAAGATGTCGGGGCTCAATAGGCGCGAACTGCAGTATCTCGGGCTCGAGCGCTTCAGCCAGCGCGGCGCGCGCCACCTGAGATCCCCCATGTTCCGGACTTGGACCGTTCATTGCGCTGGCTTCGCGGCCAAGGCGCGCCGGCTGCGATCGCGCACCGGTTCAGCCCGCCCTGAGGCCGGCAGACTCTATCCCGGCGATACAGATCAGTTCATCTTCGTCGCCCGTGCCACCGCTTGCGCCCACTGCGCCCAGAATCTTGCCGGCGGGCGACAGGATCACGACCGCGCCGGTCTGTGGGAGAAACTTACCCTGCGCGGACGCCGCAAGCGATACGAAAAAGTTCGGATTGTCCTTGGCGCGCTGGTGAAGGGTTCGGCTGGAGACGCCCATTCCGACTGCTCCCCAGGCCTTGCCCAGTGCGATCTCGAATCGGAACATGCTCGCCCCGTCCTCGCGGACGAAAGCCTTCAGGTTGCCGCCGTCGTCGAGGACGGCGATACCCATGGGCTTGAATTTTTCAGCATGAGAGCGGGCCAGGGCCCCGTCGAGAATCTGGCGGGCCTGGGCAAGGGTCAGCGATTCCAATGCAATCTCCAGAATGTGAGGTAAAGAAAAATTATCCGCTGATCAAGCGGCGCCTGCGACGGCAAGAGTCCTCGTCAGCATCGGGTAGTGAACATTACCACCGGCGAAATCCGGAAACGTGTGAAAGTCGGCCCTCATTTCGCCGATCACCGGGGAGGCGAGCGCAGCACTTAAGTCGGAGGCCGAATCGAACATCAGCTTATTGCGCTGCATAAAGTCGACCCGCATACCGGGCAGTCCGCCGATCCAGTCAAGACGCGTACAAATTTCGATCTCTCGCACCCGCGGAAACCTGCGCATGATGGGCGGATGAAAGTCGATGTAGTGACGGTGCCAGGCGCTCAGGTCTGCCGCCTGCCCGGGGTAATGCACGAGGTAGCTGCACGGGGCGATCGCCTGAGGTGAGGCGGACTCGAGCGGACCGATCGCGAGATGTCTCAAGAGCATGATCTGCTGCTGCAGCTTGAAGGCATGAAGTCCTGCCCCTGACTGCGGGTCGCAGAGCGGCTGCAGGCTCCCGTTAGTGCGCAACGCATCCTCCAAAACCTCGATACGATCGGCGTACAGTTGCAAAACGAGAGGCGGCGGCGCTTCGTCCTTAGCAAATGCATGGGCTGTGCCCCCGGGGGCCGGGTAGTGCAGCAGAGCGCGTGCCAGGCCCTTCACGCTCGCTATGACCGCCGTCACCGTTGACAGTTCGTCATCGCCGATTTCGGGCGCGCCCGCCGGTGGGGCGCGAAAGTGCGCGAAAAAACAAAACCCCATGACAATGATCCCGCGTTTCGGGCGCTCGCCAAAGCAAACGCCCGGCTGCCTGCACACATCGCGCAGCGCTGCCGCGCTCCCGGCAGCGCGCGGATCCGATGACTTACCTGGACAGGCCCTTTTCGACCATCCACTTCTGGATCATGCCTGCAATCTGATCCGAGTTGGTATCCATCATCAGCATGTGCGAGTTGCCTCGAATGCCGATTTTTGGCAGGTCTATTCGTGTGACATCGGTACCCTGCCTGCGCAGCGCTGCCTCGTAGGCGTCCACCGCCGGCATGATCCGTTTCCAGAGCGAATGCCGGTCAAGGTAATCGCCCCATACGAACAGATGCGGCACACCTTTCAAAGCGGACAGATTGGTGCGCTCAGGATTGGGCGCGCCCGAAGGCTCGATCGCGATGACGCCCTTGATCTTGTCGGGAGCCTTGAGGGCGGCGTTGAAAGTGAAATTCCCGCCCTGGCTGTGCACTACGATCACGCAGGGGCATACCTGCTGCACATACTGGTCGTAGGCTGCCTGGGTCGCAGCATCGTTGGTCGCCCAGCGCGGAATTCCCTGTTTGCCGAACTGATCAAACGCCTTGACTGGAAAGAGTGTTCCCTCAGGAAAGGCGATGCGCTTGGCTGGATCGGTGTTGTAACCGCTACCCTCCGGCCCAAGTCGGAAAAGCTCCCATGCCTCTTTTTTGGTTCGGAAAAACGGCTCGGTTTTGAAGATCTCCGGATAGCGCGCCCAAGAGGCCCGGCCGCGCTCGACCGCATCGCTCACATACACGTCGTGACCCGCGCGCAAAAAAAACTGCTGCCAGCCGGGTTGTCCGTCGGGCTTGGTTTCCCAGGTCACCCCGCTCAGGCCGCCGCCGTGCCACATCAGCATGGGATAGAGCCCCCGACGGCTGCTTTCGTGGAGCTTTACGAATTGCACGTACATCTGCTCGACTTCGAAATCGCCGTTGGGGTCGACCTTGAACGGTGCAGCACCCGCCGTGAACACGATCTCCTTGGTCGGCAGACCCGAGAGCGTCACCTGCCTGCCGCCGATATGGAAGCTCCCAACCTCTTTGACCGCATAGTGGTCCCCGGCGTGCAGATGGTGGGCGCATCCCCCCATACCCAAGGCCGCCACGGCGGCTACATAAAGCGCTAAGCGTCTGTGCATGATCGAGCCTCCTGATGTTATTGTCATCTCTGCGCCCGCGCATTGCAGGTGCGTGAAGACCTTAGCACAAGGGCGGGAGGAGGGCGTTTCATGGCTCGAAAGGTGATGATGCAGCACCCGCAGACGGGATTGGTCAGACCTGGCTACTTCGGCTTCAGCTGGACCTTTCTCTTCTTCGGCTGGTGGGTGCCGCTCTTTCGTGGCGAATTGGGCGCAGCCGCCCTGCACTTCCTGTTCACGCTCGTGACTTTCGGGCTCTGGCAGCTGATCCTTGCCTTCCTCTATAACCGCCAATTCATGATGCGGATGCTTGAGAAAGGCTATGTCCTGGCCGATACGCCCGAGGCTATGGCAGCTGCCCGTTCCGCACTCGGTATCGCCACGCCCTCGCCTTGATCGAGGCCTGCCTCAGGCTGACTACGAAACTCGGGCGTTGGCGCACCGGGGCTGACGGTCGCGTACCATCCGTTCACGGTCATCGAGCTCGGCACAGAATATGCTCAGACGACACCCCTTAGCCCGATTCGCTGCACGGGTGCACCAGTTTGCAGCCACTGACACCCGCTTTGCACGTTCATCAGGAGGATTTCATGATTCGCACCATCATTGGTCTGGGACTTGCTGCCGCCCTCGCAGGCACTGCCATGGCGCAGGACCGAGCCAAGCTCCGTGTAATGGGACTTCCACTTGCGACGGGCAAGATTCAACAGACAGTCGAGCAGCCGTTCTTTGAGAATTTCGCCTCGCGCACGGGGCTGCCTATCGATTTCGACTACAAGCCGCTCGATTCAACCGGCGTTAAGGAGTTTGAGCAGCTTCGGGTGATGCGCTCCGGTATTTACGATGTCGTGACGCTCAGGCTCGGGCAGGTTTCGCGCGATGAGCCCACCATACTGGGGCTCGACCTGGTCGGAATGAACACGGACTACAAAACCGCACGAGCCAATGTAGAAGCTTTCCTGCCGGTGCTCGACAAGCAGATGCAGGCGCAGCACAACCTGATGATGCTGGGCGTGTGGCCCTTCGGTCCACAGATCATTTTCTGCAAAGCGGCTATCCCCAACGGACTTGCCGACCTCAAAGGCAAAAAAATCCGTATCCTCGACGGCGTGATGGCGCGTTTCATGGAAAAGGTCGGCGCAACGCCGGTCACCATGGCCTTCAGCGAGGTGGCGCAGGGGCTGCGGTTAGGCACCATCGACTGCGGCGTGACCGGCCCGAGCTCGGCCAACAGTGCAGGCTGGATGGACAGTGCCACGCATGTTTATTCTCTTGGCTTGCAGGTCGCGGTACAGGGCTATGCAATCAGCGTTGCGAGCTGGAAAAAACTTTCGCCCGCGCAGCAAGCGGGACTCAAAGCGCAGTTTGAGAAACTCACCGACGAAGCCTGGAAAAAGTCCGAGGAACTCTGGTCCGACGGCATCCGCTGCTCGACGGGGCAGTCCCCCTGCACCGACCATAAACCCTTCAAGGCCGTATTGGTTCAGCCCTCGGCGCGCGATATCGAATTGGTCAAGGCAGCGGTCCGCGAAATTTCGCTTCCCGCCTGGGCGGAAGGGTGCGACAAGGCCAACCCGGGTTGTTCCGCAGGCTGGAAAAAAACAGTCGGCTCTCTGATGGGGATTCAGTAGGCGCAGGCGCTAAAACCGATGAAACGTATCGAAGCGATCGCCGCCTGGCTCTTCGGCGCCGCGTTCACGCTGCTCGGCCTGGCGGTCACGGTTGAGACCGTCGGGCGCAAGCTCTTCAACTACTCTCTCCAGGGGGTTGATGAGTTGGGCGGTTATATCCTTGCGGTCGGCGCGGCGCTGGCATTTTGCGTCGCGCTGACGGGCCGGGGGCATATCCGGATAGACATCCTTCATGCGCGCCTGCCTGGATGGCTTCGCATTGCGATGAATATCGCTTCGATTCTGAGTTTGGCCCTGTGCGCGCTCGCGCTTTTGGTGATGGGATGGATCAGTCTTGGCGACACCCTTGCCTTTAACAGCACCGCGCAGACGCCCTGGGCGACGCCGCTCAGATATCCTCAGTCGGTCTGGGTGGTCTCGCTCGTCCTGTTCGCTGGCCTGGCCTGCTGGGCTGCGGCTTCAATCGTTTCGCTCATGCTTAGGCGCCAGTGGCAGCGGATCGATCTCCAATTCGGTCCTAAATCGACCGATGACGAATTGCAGGAAGAACTTGCCGACCTGCGTAAACGCGGCGGGGGCGGTTGATGCCGATGGAGATCATTGGTCTCATCGGCTTTGCGCTGATGGTAGGGCTCATGCTGCTTGGACTGCCGATCGCTGCGGTGATGATGCTGCTAGCCGTAGGCGGTGGGATGCTTGCATTCGGCTATGGCTTTCTCATTTCGTCCGCCTCGATAGCCTGGGGGACATTGAGCGACAACAATCTAACCGCCATACCGCTCTTTGTCCTGCTTGGCGAGTTCCTGCTCCGAAGCGGCATGGCCGACCGGATGTACGCAGCGTTTGCAGCCCTCTTCGGCCGAATCCCCGGCGGACTGCTGCACACCAATATCGGCTGCTGTGCACTCTTCGCCGCAACATCGGGTTCGTCCGTTGCCACTGCTGCAACGATCGGAACGGTCGCATTACCGTCGCTTCAGCGACATGGCTACGACATGCGGCAGGCGCTTGGAAGCCTGGCCGCCGGCGGCACGCTGGGTATCCTCATCCCTCCGTCGGTGAATCTCATCATCTACGGATCGATGACCAACACGTCGGTGGTAAAGCTTTTCATCGCAGGCTTCATACCTGGAATCCTGCTGTCGCTGACCTTCATGGTCTGGATCTGGATTCATGCGGTCGCAACCGGTACCCGTGTCAAGCACGAAAGAGTGAGTTGGTCGGAAAAAGCAAGGCTGATGCTCGGCCTCTGGCAGCCACTTACGATCTTCGTCGTGGTGATCGGCAGCCTCTATCTCGGTATCGCTACAACCGTCGAGTCAGCAGCGCTGGGTATGGTTGTCGCGCTGATGTTCATCTCGGTGCAGGGCAAGCTCTCCGCCGAACTCCTTTCTCAATGCTTCATCTCGAGCGCGCGAACGAGCGGCATGATTCTGCTGATCGTCATCGCGGCTTTTGTGCTCAATCTCGCTTTGTCGCTTACCGGGCTCGGTGAGCAGATGACCCGCTGGGTTACCGGGTTCGGGCTGTCTAAAACTGAAATGCTTCTGGCGCTGATCGTTTTCTATCTGATCCTCGGCATGTTCATGGATACGCTGTCGATGATGGTGGCGACCATTCCTCTCACCTTCCCGGTCGTCAGCCAGCTGGGGGTCGATCCGATCTGGTTCGGAATCTTCATCGTGCTCATGTGCGAACTTGGCCTCATCACGCCACCGGTAGGCATGAATCTGTTCGTGGTTCAAGGTATCCGCAAGGATGGTGGCGGGGTGGCCGATGTGATTCGCGGCGCCATACCGTATGCGGTGATCATGATCCTTTTCACGCTGCTCATCATCGCCGTTCCCGATATCGTGACCTGGCTCCCTGAAAGAGTCGATTAGTCGCTTTCCCCTTCCCTGGCTGTCGAGGAGATAATTCCATCCCGGAATTTGCTACTCTTGGCGCCTCTTCAAGGTCCTGTCCCCAGGAGCGGTTTGCATGAGCGCCATGGTTGTCTTCGCCACCACCGTCTTCCTGTCGGCGTTTCTGCTGTTCCAGATTCAACCGATCGTCGCAAAGATGATCCTGCCGTGGTTCGGCGGCTCATCCTCAGTCTGGAGTACCTGCATCGTCTTTTTTCAAAGCGTGCTGCTCCTGGGATATGGCTATGTTCATTGGCTGCACGAAAGCGTGGCGCGTTCGCGCCAGCCCATCGTCCATGCAATTCTCCTGATAGCCTCGTTGCTCACCCTGCCGGTTGCTGCCGATGCCTCGTGGAAGGGTATGACGCTTGACTACCCAAGCCTTGCGGTGCTCGCCGTGCTGGCTGTCGCCTGTGGTGCCCCCTATCTGTTGTTATCCACCACCGGGCCCTTGATGCAGGCCTGGTATGCGAGGGTAGGTATCGCCAGTGGCGACGGTACGCGCGCCTATCGCCTCTACGCCCTCTCCAACCTCGCCTCGATGCTGGCACTGCTTAGCTATCCAGTTCTGATCGAGCCAGCTCTCGCATTGGAAAAACAGGCCGATATCTGGTCGGTGGCCTACGCGGTATTCGTCCTGGCCGCCCTCGGAACCGCCTGGCTCACCTGGAAGTCGGGGCCCGCCGCGGATACCGGCCCGGTATCGCCCTCGGATCATGCTGGCGAGGAAGCCCCAAAGCCGGGCGCGGGAGAACTGCTTCTTTGGATCGGTCTTTCCGCGACCGCCTCAATTCTCCTGCTGTCGATGACCCGCCATCTGACGCAGGACATCGCTCCCGTACCGTTCCTCTGGGTGCTGCCGCTCAGTATCTATCTGCTCAGTTTCATCCTGTGCTTTGACGCACCTCGCTATTACGTCCGAAAGCTCTTTCTGCCGCTTCTGCCTGTCGCCTTCATCGCACTTGACCGCGTCCACGATGTCTACACCTGGGTACCGTTACTTATTACGGTCACCTGTGTGTCGCTTTTCATCTTCTGCATGGTCTGCCATGGGGAGCTCGTCCGCCGTAAGCCACCGGTTCGTCATCTCACGCTGTTTTATCTGATGCTCTCGATCGGCGGTGCCCTGGGCGGCACCCTGGTCGGCTTGATAGCACCGAGCATCTTCAATGCCTACTATGAGTTGCCCGTCGGTTTATTCCTGTGTGCGGTACTGACCCTTGCCGTGCTGTGGAAAGAACTCTCCCGCACCTGGAAGATCGTTCTGCTGATCCTGGTGGCGCTATACGGCGTGAGACTCGCGGCGATATCGGTCTCCTATGTCGAGGGCTTCCGGGCCGTGGTTCGCAATTTCTACAGCCAGACGCGGGTCGAAGATGTCAAGGATCCCTATCTGGGCACGCGCCGAGTGATGCTTCACGGGCGGATCAACCACGGCGAGCAGTATCTCGATGAAAAGCTGCGCCGGGTCCCGACGGCGTATTTTTGCGAACGCGGCGGCATAGGCCGGGTATTTCGCAGCCTCCCCCAGGATCGCCCCCGTAAGCTGGGAGTCCTTGGTCTGGGGACTGGCACGTTGGCAGTGTATGGCCTGCCAGGCGACGAAATGCGAATTTACGAAATCAACGAGCAGGTGCTTGATCTCGCGAAGAAGGAGTTCACATTCCTTTCAGACTCGCCCGCTAAAATCGTATCGGTCTTGGGTGACGGCCGTCTGATGCTCGAACGTGAACCCGACCAGCAGTTCGACGTGCTTGCAATGGATGCCTTCTCCGGCGACTCAGTGCCGACGCATCTGGCGACGATCGAGGCCATAAGGGTCTACCTGCGACACATGCGACCCGATGGTTATCTCGTCTTCAACATCACCAATCATTATCTGGATCTTCGGCCTGTCATGGCTGCCGCCGCCGCCGAACTCGGCATGGTCGCGCTCGCCTACGAAGTCAAGAAGGTCAGCAACGATGAGGTTTGCCGTCCCTCGCACTTCGCGATCCTGGTCGACCCCAAGCGGGTCGATGCGCTTCCAGAGTTACTTCGCGAGTTCACTCGCCTGGAGCCGACGCCGGGCTTTCGCCCTTGGACAGATAATTTTTCCAATCTGCTGAGCATCCTCAAACGCCTCTGATACCGGCTCTTTCCAGCAGGCACTCGGCTGCGGGGTACCCCGATATGCGCTATCTCATCGAAGGACTAGCTGTCGCA
>CAZZKA010000133.1:0-9595 GCA_964654745.1 uncultured Bordetella sp.
AGAGTGGCGCGCAGCCGAAGCGCTGCACCAGGGTCGCTGAGGCCGGCGCTGCGCTATCGGCCGCTCGACCCGGCGTGGATTGACGCGGCTGCGCGCGCGCTTCGGGCGCAAGGGCCCTCCCTGCTCTTTCTTGGCGGCGCTGCGCTCGATGAGCGCTCGCTCGTCGCTGCGGGCCGGATCGCGGCAAAGACGGGCTGCCATCTGATGTCGGAGTTTTATGTTGCCCGTACAGCCCGCGGCGCGGGACGCGTGATTGCGCCGCGTCTTGCCTATTCGGTCGAGCCCGCGGTCGCGGCGCTCGCGCGCTTTGAGCGCATCGTTCTGGTGGGGGCAAAACCGCCGGTGGCTTTTTTCGCCTACCCGGATAAACCGCGACGCCTGGCGCCGGCGCATGCGGCCATGACGCTGCTCGCCGAGCCGGAACAGGACCTGTGCGCCGCGCTTGAGGCGCTTGCGCATGAGTTGGGCGCTGCGCGGCTCGCGCCTGACGGGATCGCAGCACGCAACCGGATAACGCTTACCGACCTGCCCTCGGGCCGGCCCTCCCCAGAAGGGCTCGCGGCAGCCCTCACCGCCCTGTTGCCCGAACACGCGATCGTGATCGACGAAGCCGTCACGACCGGTCGTGCGCTCGGACCGCCGACCGCGGGTGCCGCCCCGCACGACTGGCTTGCGGTGATGGGAGGAGCCATCGGCTTTGCTCTGCCCGCAGCCGTCGGGGCAGCGGTGGCTGCGCCAGATCGCAAGGTGGTGGCGCTGGTCGGTGACGGCAGCGCGATGTATACGCTGCAAGCGCTTTGGACGATGGCGCGCGAAGGGCTCGATGTGACCGTGGTCATCATGGCCAATCGGGCCTACCAGATTCTGCGGGGCGAATTCGCCGGCGTCGGCGCCGGCACGCCAGGGCAGCGCGCGACCGATATGCTCACCCTTGACCGTCCGGATCTGGATTTCGTTTCGCTCGCGCGCGGCATGGGCGTGCGTGCCGATCGGACCGATGAGATCGGCGCTTTCGCGCGGAGTTTTGCGCGCGCCGTTTCTGAGCGCGGCCCCGCGCTCATCGAACTTGTGCTCTGATGCGTAGCGCGCCTGCCGTCTGCGCCCGTATCATGGCCCGCCGAAACTGAGGAGTCTGCCCCACATGTCGCCGCTCAAGAACGACACCTTTTTGCGCGCGCTACGCCGCGAACCCACCGACTACACGCCGGTCTGGCTGATGCGGCAGGCCGGCCGCTATCTGCCGGAATACAACGCGACCCGGCGGCGAGCGGGAAGCTTTCTGGCGCTGTGCAAGAACCCTGAGCTTGCCTGCGAGGTGACGCTGCAACCGCTCGATCGTTACCCGCTCGATGCCGCCATTTTGTTTTCGGACATCCTCACTGTTCCCGACGCAATGGGGCTGGGCCTTTATTTCGCTGAAGGCGAGGGCCCGCGGTTTGAACGCCCGGTCCGGGACGAAGCTGCGGTGGCGGCGCTGGCCGCTCCCGACCCCAATGACTCGCTCGGCTATGTCATGAAGGCGGTGAGCACGATACGCGGGGCGCTCGGGGGACGCGTTCCGCTGATCGGGTTTTCGGGTAGCCCATGGACGCTTGCCTGCTACATGGTCGAGGGCGGTGGCAGCGACGATTTCCGTCAGGTCAAGACCATGCTGTACAACCGGCCAGACCTGATGAAGCGCATCCTCGAGGTCAACGCACAGGCGGTGGCTGATTACCTCAATGCTCAGGTCGAGGCTGGTGCGCAGGCGCTGATGATTTTCGATTCGTGGGGCGGGGCGCTTGCTGATGGCGCGTTTCAGAAATTCTCTCTGGGCCCCATCCGCCAGGTAATCGATCGGCTGCGCCGCGAGCGAGAGGAGCCGGTGGTCGATACCGCAGGGCGCATCAGCGGCAGTCGGCGCGTACCCGTCCCGGTCATCGTTTTCACCAAGGGCGGCGGTTTATGGCTGGAAGAAATCGCCGCGAGCGGTTGTGATGCGGTTGGCATCGACTGGACCGTCAACCTCGGTCAGGCCCGGGCTCGGGTTGGCTCGCGTTGCGCTGTGCAGGGCAACCTCGATCCGATGGTGTTGATGGCCAGCCCTGAACAGATCCGCGGCGAGGCCCTTAAAGCTCTGGAAAGTTTCGGGGTCCCGCAGCCAGGCATCGGCCATGTTTTCAATCTCGGCCACGGCATTTCCCAGTTCACCCCCCCCGAGTCCGTGACGGCCCTGGTCGAAGCGGTCCACGCCTATAGCAGGGAGCAAAGGCGTCGGGGCGCTAGCGCGTCCTCACTTTAGCCACGACCTCGCGGCGACGCGCCTCGGCGAGGCGCGAAAACAGTGGGTTTGCGCGAGGGTGCGGCATCACTTATGCACAGCGCTCAGGGCTTTTCCCGGGCGACGACCCGGGCATGGGGTGCAGCCCTTTCAAAACGCTAAGCCTTTGATTTCAAAGCAAGTAAAATTGACTAAAAAACGGGCACCCTGCCTTGGATCAAGATCAGACAAGGACTTGGCGACGCTATTCCTAGGCTGCCCACAGATTTGTCCACAGGTTTTGTTGATGACCTTGTTTTCCTCTTCTCGCCTGCCCAATTGAACCCTGAATTTAAAGTGAATTCTGGTTTCGGTGGTGAATCGGCCATCGCCCGCATCGCGCTCGATATCCCGATCGCGCCCTGGTTCGATTACCGCGTCGGGCAGGCGTGTGCCGGAGTCATTCGCCCCGGCGACTGGGTGGAGGTGCCGTGGGCTCGCGGCCGGCGGATCGGGATAGTGATGGGTCTTGCGCAATCGAGCGAGATCGAACCGGCGCGGCTGAAGGCGCTGATCCGTCGCATCGACGATGCGCCTGCGTTAAGCGAGCACTGGCAGGCCCTGATCGGGTTCGCTGCCGGCTACTATCACCGAGGCTTTGGCGAATTCGCACTGCTTGCCATTCCTCGTGGCCTGCGCACGCCGGCGGCGCCCAAGGCACGCGGGAGCCCCTTTGAGCGGGCGCGCCGTCGCAGTGCTCAGGGCGTGACCCGTGTGCAATCGCCCGGGCACTCGAACACGGGATTCGCTTCAACGGCGCCACCCCAATCGGTGGCGCCGCGCTCGGCGGCCGGACTGCCTCTGGCCGAAGATCAGGCGCTCGCGCTTGAGGCGCTTTGCCAGGCGCGCGGATTTGGCGTCGTCCTGCTCCATGGTGTCACCGGCAGCGGCAAGACCGAGGTATACCTGCGTTGGTTTGAAGATCTGCTTGCCCGCGACCCGCACGCTCAGATGCTGTTGCTGGTCCCTGAGATTGCGCTGACACCACAACTGGCGGCTCTGGTGATGAGCCGCTTTGCCGCCGATGCGGTCGCGGTGATGCACAGCGCGCTTGGCGAGGCCGAGCGCGCCCGCGTCTGGCTTGCCGCAGCGGAGGCGCGGGTACGTCTGGTGATCGGGACGCGACTGGCGGTGCTCACGCCGCTGCCCAAGCTCTCTGCAATTGTGGTCGACGAGGAGCACGACAACTCCTATCGACAGCAGGATGGGCTCCACTACTCGGCGCGCGACCTTGCCGTTGCTGCGGCGCAGATCGCAGATATCCCGGTCGTGCTTGCTTCGGCTACGCCCTCGCTTGAGAGCTGGCTTTCCGCCCGGCGTGGCCGCTACCGGTTGCTTGAAATGCGGCAGCGGGTCGGCGGTGGGGCGACACCTGAGGTGAGCCTTGTCGACATGCGCGGCGTGCGCGGCGGTGCAGCGCTGGCGCCAGTCGCACTCGAGGCCATCGGCGCGGCACTGGCCCGCGGCGAGCAGGCGCTCGTCTTCATCAATCGGCGCGGCTATTCGCCCGTTCTGGGTTGCGAATCGTGCACATGGCTGAGCGCCTGCAGCAACTGCTCGGCGTGGCGCGTGTTGCACCGGGCGGGGCCCCGTGCCGGGGCGGGCGCGCGTTCAGCCTACCGGTTGGTCTGTCACCACTGCGGGGGGGCCGCGCCTGTGCCGCGCGCCTGCCCCGAGTGCGGCAACCTCGGTCTGGCAGGACTTGGCCGGGGCACGCAGCGACTGGAGGAGGAACTCGCAGAACGCTTTCCTGGCTCGCGCATCGCGCGGCTCGACCGGGATGTCGCCAGTCGACGCGGTGCGGCCCAGGCACTGATCGCAGCGGTGCATGAGGGCGATGTCGATGTGCTGGTCGGCACGCAGATGCTCGCCAAGGGCCACGATTTCGGCCGGCTGAGCCTGGTGGTCGTGGCCGATGGCGATGCAGGCCTTTTCAGCGCCGATTTCCGTGCACCCGAACGCCTCTTTGCGACGCTCATGCAGGTTGCGGGCCGCGCCGGCCGGGAAATCGCGGTGAGCCGCGTGCTCGTCCAGACCCGTTACCCGGATCACCCTCTGTTCGACCATGTGCGCCGCCACGACTATGCCGGTTTTGCAGACCGGCAACTCGCCGAGCGTCGCGAAGCGGCGATGCCTCCGTATTCGCATCAAGCGCTGCTACGCGCCGATGCTTCGACCATGGCCGAGGCGATAACCTTTCTCGAGGCAGCCCGCGCAGCCGGTCAATCCGCGCAGGCCGACCTGCCCGTCGAGATCTTCGATCCCGTACCTATGCCGCTTGCCCGGCTGAAAGGCCGTGAGCGCGCGCAACTGCTCATCGAATCACCGCAACGGTCCGCCCTGCATACCTTTGTGAACGCCTGGCTCGGCGCTCTCGGCGCAATCAAGACGCGGGTACGGTGGGCGCTTGAAATCGACCCGAGCGAGATATGACGCCATGAACGCGCCATTCAATGAAGCGCAGCGCGAGGCGATCCGACATCTCAACGGCCCCTGCCTCGTGCTGGCGGGCGCAGGTAGCGGCAAGACGCGCGTGATTACCCACAAGATTGCGCATTTGATCGAGTCGGGAATGGCCCCCGAAGCGATCGGCGCGATCACCTTCACCAACAAGGCGGCTCAGGAGATGGCCGAGCGGCTTGAGCGCCTCGTGAAGCTACCCTCGGCCAAGCGTCCGACGGTATGCACTTTTCATGCGCTCGGGATGCAGATCCTGCGAAGCGATGGTGCAAAACTCGGACTCAAGCGGAGCTTTTCGATTCTGGATGCCGACGACGCAGCAGGAATTCTGGCTGGCGCACTGGTCACTACCGAGCGCAAGCTCATCCGCGCCGCGCAGCACCGCATCTCACTTTGGAAGAATGCCTTGCTCGATCCGGACTCGGCCGCTGCAGCGGCGGTCAACGAGGGCGAGCATGCGATTGCGCGAGCGTGGCGTGAGTACGCGGCGACACTTGCGGCGTATCAGGCGGTCGACTTCGACGATCTGATCCTGCTGCCGCGCAAGCTCCTGCGCGAAAACGAGGCCGTTAATCAGGCCTGGCGCGAGCGGCTGCGCTATCTGCTGGTTGACGAATATCAGGATACCAATGCAGCACAGTACGATCTGCTGCGTTGCCTGGTGGGCCCACGCGAAGCGTTCACAGCGGTGGGCGATGATGATCAGGCCATTTACGGGTGGCGTGGCGCAACGCTGGACAACTTGCGCCGGCTGCAGACCGACTATCCCGCACTCAGGCTCTTCAAGCTTGAGCAGAATTATCGCTCAAGCCGAACCATCCTGAGCGCGGCCAACCGACTGATCGCCAACAACCCCAAGCTTCATGACAAAACGCTCTGGTCCGAGCTTGGCACAGGCGACCCGATTGACGTGGTGCCCAGTGCAAACGAAGAGGCTGAGGCTGAGTCGATAGTCATGCGGCTGCAGGCGCATCGCTTTGAGCGGCGTGCCGCCTGGCGCGACTACGCGATCCTCTACCGGGGCAACCATCAGGCGCGTGTCTTCGAGCAGTGGCTGCGCAAGGAAAACATCCCTTACGTCCTTTCCGGTGGCCAGTCGTTTTTTGAGCGCGCCGAGATTCGCGACCTGATCGCCTATCTGCGGCTGCTCGCCAATGATGACGACGATCCGGCCTTCATACGCGCAGCGACGACGCCGCGCCGCGGCATTGGCACGACCACGCTTTCGGTTTTGGGTGAGCATGCCGCAAGCCGTCAGCAGTCGATGTTTGCTTCGCTGTTTGAATCGTCGCTCGAGTCCCGGCTGGGTGCCCGCCAGCTTGCACCGCTGCGGGAGTTTGGCGAATTCATCAACCGCATCAACTGGCGAGCCGCGCGCGAGCCGGCGCCACAGGTGCTCGATGACCTGCTCTCGGCGATTGCCTACCGCAACTGGCTCTTTGACAGTCAGGAGGAGAAGACGGCAGCCATCCGCTGGCGCAACGTCACCGACTTCTGCGACTGGTTGAAAAAGCGCGCTGAGGAAGAGGGCGCAACGCTTGTACAGCTTGCGCAGTCCGTCGCCATTCTCTCGCAGCTCGACCGCCGCGACAGTGACCTCGACGCGGTGCGGCTAAGTACGATACATGCCGCCAAGGGCCTGGAGTTTGCGCATGTATTTGTGGTGGGCTGCGAGGAGGGGGTGCTGCCGCACCAGGGTAGCGTGGATCCCGAGAACGACGAAGAGGCTGTGCCGGGTACGCCTGCGGCCGGGCAGTCGCCGCCCGGCTCATCCTCCGAGCGGATCGAGGAGGAACGCCGACTGATGTATGTGGCGATCACGCGCGCGCAGCGTAGCCTCACTCTCAGCTGGAGTCGCGAACGAAGGCGAGCGCGCCAGTCGGTGGCCCAGCAGCCATCGCGATTTATCGCCGAAATGGCGCTCTCCGATGGCTCGAGCCCTCGGCAGACGGTGAGTAACGATACGGCCAAAGCCCGCCTGGGAGCGCTCAAAGATCTCCTCGCGGCCAAGCGGAGCGCGAGCGAGAGGTAGCGGCTCGCCCACGATACGCGGGCTACTCGCCGCTGGGCTTACTTGGTCGCGGGCGGGTCGGGTTCCTTGAGGCTGCCGCCTGAGGCATTACCGAGATAGACCACTGCGCGGAGCAACTCGAAGTCTGACGCGGCCCCGCCCGCCTGCGCGGGCATTGCACCCTTGCCTTTGACCACCGAATGCACCAGAGCATCGAGCCCTAAGGCAAGCCGCGGCTGCCAACTTGCAGCATCGCCGAACTTGGGCGCACCCGCGACACCGGCCGCGTGGCAGGCTGAGCACTGCGCGGTATAGACCTGCTCACCGGTTTTAAGCGTGCGCGGGGCGCTAGCATCGATCAATTCAAACCCGGCTACCGGCCGAATCCGCGACTCGATCGCCTCGGCGGTCATCGCCTGGGTGCCCGCGCCGGTGCGTTTTCCGGTCCCGACGAACTTGACCAACAGCGCGATGATGATGATGGGCACCACAAAGGACAGCACCACAACGGTGATCAGTTGCTTCGGGGTTTTGATAGGAGTTTCGTGTTCGTCGCTCATGACGCGGCCTGGACGCAATGGATTCAAAGCTTTGAATTGTAATGGGAAACGAGCGCGCGGTCGAAGCACTCGCCGTGACGGCCCGGCCGAAAGCGGGTATCCTTCGCGCTCCGCCGTGCCTGAGGCCGGCGACAAGGCGCCCGTAGCTCAGTGGATAGAGTACTGGCCTCCGAAGCCAGGGGTCGCGCGTTCGATCCGCGCCGGGCGCGCCAATTCGATGTGAAACGCGGGATGAAAACCGGACCCGAACCCTCCCGTCTGATCGAAGCCGGTCGCCGCTCGGCGTCGGCCGTGGCGACTGCCAACCTGCCGGTGCACCGTGCCTCCACGGTGCTCTTCGACACGCTCGAGGCCGCAGCAGCAGCGGGCCGTGGCAGCCAGGCGGGCGATCCGCACATCACGTCGTACGGCACCGCGGGTACGCCCAGTACCTTTGCGCTCATGGACGCGCTCGCGCAGATCGAGGGTGCGGGGCATGAGACGCGCGCGGCGCTAATGCCTTCGGGGCTATCGGCGATCACAACGCTCTTTCTCGCCATGCTCAAGCGGGGTGACCACCTGCTGGTTCCCGACTCGGTCTACGGACCGACCCGCAGCTTCTGCGACGGCATGCTCGCGGACCACGGCATTGCGGTGGAGTATTACGCGCCCGGCATGCCCGCCTCGCGGCTCGCTGAGCGGTTTACCGGGCATACCCGTATGCTTTACATGGAAAGCCCCGGCAGTTACACCTTCGAGGTCCAGGACGTGCCGGCCCTGTGCGAGCTTGCGCGAACGCGCGGTGTGTTGACTGCGATAGACAATGCCTGGGCCTCGCCCGTTTTTTCGCGACCGTTTGACTGGGGGGTCGACGCATCGGTGCTGCCCCTCACCAAGTACTGGAGCGGGCACTCCGATGTGCTGATGGGCGCGGTCGTTGTGCGCCAGGAGCACTGGCCGGCGCTCTGGCGCGCGGTGCGTCAACTGGGCCTTTGCGTCGGCGGTGATGATGCGTTCCTGATCCTGAGGGGCCTGCGGACTGCGCACGTGAGGATGCACCGTCATCAGCACAACGCACTGGAAGTTGCGCGATGGCTTGAGACTCGCCCCGAGGTAAGTCGCGTGCTACATCCAGCGCTCGCCTCGCATCCGCAGCACGCGATCTGGCAGCGTGATTTTTCAGGCGCGAGCGGACTCTTTTCCTTCGAGCTGGACCGCGCAGCGACCGGGGGACTGGGTGAAGGTTTCAATGTCGCAACGGCGGCGCTCTGTGAGGGCCGCCGGCACTTTGGGATCGGCTATTCCTGGGGAGGCTTTGAGAGCCTCATCATGCCGGCGCGCATTGAAGCGTCGCGAAGCGTCGAGCCCTGGCGCGGCGGCGCTCTGGTGCGCGTGCATATCGGGCTCGAAGACCCCGCCGATCTCATCGCCGACCTCGAGGAGGGTTTCGAGGCGATGCGTCAGGCTACCGCGCCGCGATGAGGCGCTACGTTCCGCTCCTGCGTTAAGCCGTCGCGCTGAGCCGTCGCGTTGAGGTGCCGCGCTGAGGTGCCGCGCTGAGACGTCGCGCTGAGCCACCGCGCTGGGTTGGCAGGCCGGCAAGTCGCTCGCGGCGGGCCCGCTTCTGCCCGTGCCCCCGAGCGCCCGACCGCTTAGTGCCGGACGTCGTCCGCGCCCTGCGCAGAGGCGCCGCGCTTGACCTCGACCATGTCGAGCGCCCGAACCTTCTTGAGCACATCGTCGAGAGCACCCTTGGACAGTGCGCCGGGCTGCTGAAAGACGATCACCTGCTCGCGCAGGATCATCAGCGTCGGGATCGAGCGGATCCCGAAATGCATGGCGAGCGACTGCTCGGCATCGGTATTGACCTTGACGAACTTGAGATCGCTGTTTTCGCCTGCGACCTTTTCAAATACCGGAGCGAAACTTCGGCAGGGCCCGCACCACGGCGCCCAGAAGTCTATGACCACGATGTCATGGCCGCCAACCGTGGCGTCGAACTGTTCGGTAGTGAGATCGGAGACGGACATCGCATTTCCTCTGGGCGGCGGCTCTCGCCGGCGGTGGGTGACGGAAAAAAAGAACGTTCACGATATATTGCGCGCTCGAGGCCGGATTGCAAGTCTGGCCCTGAGGCCGGCGTTGCCCGGCCGCTGCGATGCGTCAAGCAAGGAGACTTTCATGCCCACCCACCCCAACCCTTACCGGCAGGGCCTCGCACGTAACGCGGCCCACCCCGTTCCGCTTTCGCCCATCCGGCTGGTCGATTGGGCGGCCGACGGCTTC
>CAZZKA010000134.1:0-9584 GCA_964654745.1 uncultured Bordetella sp.
CGGCAACGGGTGAATCGCTGGGTCGGGTCGCTGAGGCCAACGCCGCGGATGTCGACGCGGCGGTTCGAGCCGCTCAGGACGGGTTCGAAACCTGGCGGCGCCTCAAGCCCCTCGAGCGTGCCGGGCTGCTGCGCAAGGTCGCCGCGGTCTTGCGCGAAAACGCGTTTGAGCTGGCCATGATCGATGCCGCGAACTGCGGCAACCCGATCAGCGAGATGCAGCGGGATGCTCTGATTGCAGCGACCCAGATTGAATACTACGCGGGGCTTGCCACCGAAATCAGGGGCGATACGCTACCTATGGGAGAGGGCATCCTCAACTATTCGCTGCGCGAGCCCTACGGCGTCTGCGCGAGGATCGTCGCCTACAACCACCCGATCATGTTCACCGCCGGAAAGATGGCGCCGCCCCTTGCCGCGGGTAACACGGTCATCATGAAGCCGCCGTATCAGGCCCCGCTGTCGGCTTACCGGATGATGGAGTTGCTTGACGGAATACTCCCGCCGGGCGTACTCAACATCATCAGTGCCGGAACCTCGGGCAGCCAGGCGCTGGTGACGCACCCCATGGTGCCCAGGGTGGCGCTGATCGGCAGTGTGCCCACGGGACGCGCCATAGCCCGCGCGGCTGCGGACCGGCTCAAGCATGTCACTCTCGAATTAGGAGGTAAAAATGCCTGCATTATTTACCCTGATGCTGACCTGCAGAAGGCAATCGCCGGGGCGATTCAGGGAATGAACTTCACCTGGTGCGGGCAGAGCTGCGGTTCGACGTCGCGGCTTTTCGTGCATCGTTCCATTCATGACCAGGTTGTGCAGGGCATGCTTGAGGCAGTCCGTCACTACCAGCCGGGCATTCCCACCGAAATGTCGACCACCATGGGCGCGATCGTTTCGAAGTCGCAGTGGGAGAAGATACTCGGCTATATAGAGATCGCTCATGGCGAAGGCGCGGAGCTGGCTTATGGCGGCAAGGTCCCGTCGGATCCCAGACTTGCCCAAGGCTGGTTTGTCGAGCCGACGATCTTCACCGGGGTCCGCCAGTCAATGCGGATCGCCAATGAAGAGGTCTTCGGTCCGGTGCTGTCGGTGCTGCCATGGAGCGATGAGGATACTTTGTTCGACGAGGTCAACCGGGTGGAGTACGGACTCACCGCCTCCATCTGGAGTACGCGGCTGGACAATGCACATCGGGCTGCTGCTCGCGTGCAGGCCGGCTATGTATGGGTCAACCACACCAGCAGCCATTTCATCGGGGCATCCTTTGGCGGCTACAAACAATCCGGAATCGGCCGCGAAGAGGGCTTCGATGAACTCCTCGCCTACACGCAGCACAAAAATGTACACATGGTGCTTTGAGCGGCAATGCGCCGCAGCGGGTCAAGCCGCTGCGGTGTGGCGCGGCCCGATGGGCGGGTGGACGGTGAAAAATCCCGGGAGCGAGGAGTTGTTGTGACCATCGAGGCTGCGCTACGCCGGCTGCATCTGCAGTCGCCGCGGCCCGAGTCGCTTGCGCAATTTTATTCGCGCGCATACGGGCTGGAAGTCTCCAGGGCGGGGAGCGTCGTGGGTTGCGCCGGACCGGGGAGGGAAGTCTATATTTCGCCGGGAACCGCCAACCAGTTGCACCACGCGCTCTATACCTTCAACGCACCATCCCGATGGCAGGCTTTCTGCGACCGGGTGAGCGATCTGCGGCAGATCGATGCAGCGTCGTCGCCGGATCTGCCGCGGGGCGCGGTGTCTGTGATCGACCCGGACGGGCATCGCATGGTGTTTGCGCTCGCCGAGGACCCGGTAATCAGCCCGAGCCCGGGGCGCCTGCCTGCCGCCATGAACCAGCATTTTGCGCTTCGAACCACCCGGATTGAGGAGATGCTCGCGTTCTATCGCGATCGCCTCGGTTTCGTGGTCTCCGATCGGGTGTTGGATCCTGAAGGTCGCCTGCGGGCGTGCTTTCTGAGAACCGATGCGCTGCACCACAGTCTTGCGCTGTTTGGTGCCGCGATCACCTGTTTCGATCATCAATCGTTCGAGACGCCGTCGTGGAATGACCTCAAGGACTGGGCTGATCACATGGCGCGCGAGCGGATTGAGATCGTCTGGGGTGTGGGGCGGCATGGCCCCGGTAACGATGCCTTCTTCATGGTTCGCGATCCGGACGGAAATCTCGCGGAAATTTCCGCTGAGATCGAGACCTGCGCGGTCGACCGGATGCCGGGGGTCTGGCCGCATGAGGAGCGCACGCTGAACCTCTGGGGCAAGGCGATCCTGAGAAGCTGACCCGCATGGCCTTGGGCAATCACTATGCGGTCGCGGTGGTCGGGGCCGGTCCGACCGGATTGATTCTTGCGCACCTGCTTGCCCGGCAGGGTGTCCGCGTGGTGCTCATCGAGCGGGGCGCATCGATCGTCAACGAAGCGCGCGCCGTCACCATCGATGACGAGAGCCTGAGGACTCTGCAGGCGACAGGCACCCTCGACCGGATTCTCCCGGATATCGTCCAGGGATACGGTGTGCATTACTACTCCTGGCGCCAGAGCCTGTTCGCCCGAATAGAGCCTCACTCTACCGAGTATGGGTATCCGAAGCGTAACGCCTTCAGGCAGCCGTTGCTGGTGCAAGAGCTGGCCGCCGCCCTTGCGGGTCAGGCGTTGGTTGAGCTCTGCTTCGGCCATGAACTGACCGACTTCGCGGTTGAGGCGGAGCGCGTACAGCTCGGTATCCGGACGGCCGAGGGCGAGCGTCGCCTGTCCGCAGACTGGTTGGTGGCGTGCGACGGCGGGCGCAGCATGATTCGCGAGCGTCTGGGTATCGGCATGGAGGGCAGTACCTACGGCGAGCGCTGGTTGATCGCCGACCTCATCGGCCGCCGCGACGATTTTCGCCATACCCGTACTTTTTGTGACCCGGTCCGTCCGGCGATCCGGCTGCCGGGTCCGCAGAAGACGGTTCGCTATGAGTTCATGCTGCGGCCTGATGAGCGGCCCGAGCAGGTCCTCGATGAGACCGCGGTTCGAGACTGGATTCGCCTGCGCGAACCCGCCGATGCCGATATCGATATATCCCGAAAAGTCGTTTATACCTTTCATGCACGCGTTGCCACGCGCTGGAGGCAGGGGCGGGTCCTGCTCGCCGGCGATGCGGCGCACCTCTCACCTCCATTTGCTGGTCAGGGCATGAACAGCGGGGTGCGCGATGCGATGAATCTTGCGTGGAAGCTCGGGGCGGTCACGCGCAGGGTCGCGACGCCCGAGCTGCTTGATACCTATGAGGCTGAACGCAAGCCCCATGCGTGGGCCCTCATACGCATGGCGCTGCGAATAGGCGCCTTCATGCAGCCCAGGTCGCGCCTGGGCGCTGCGTTGACGCAGGGTGCGCTGCGGCTGGCCTGTCTGCTGCCGGCCGCGCGCGACTACATCCTGCAACTTCGCTTCAAGCCCAAGCCGCGCCTCAGTGCGGGCTTATTTGCCCCGTGGAAGCGAGGCGCGCCGGTGATTCCCAGCGGCCAGCTGATGACGCAGCCGCTGGTTCAGCCGCGGGGCCGGTCTGAGTGTCTGCTTGACGAGGTCTTGGGTAGCGGCTTTGCTCTGATCCGGCGCGCCAGAGTTGCCGGGCCGGCCTCAGCGGCTCGCGCAGCAAAACCGGCTCAGCAAACCCCAGTGGCGGCGCGGGGCCTCGAGCAGATGGGCGTTCCCTTCGTCGTGCTGGATCTGGTGCCAGGCGGATCGGCATTCCCGCCCGATGAGGCGGGGACGAGCCTGATTCGTGATGTTTCCGGCGAACTTTTCCGCGTGCTTGACAGTGCCGGCGCTGACGCTGTGTTGCTGCGGCCCGACCGGTATGTGCTCGCCTATCTGGGCGGGGATTCTGAAGAAGACTTCGAGGCGGCGCGGCGAGCGCTCTCTGCGTTTTATACTGGGGCCCTCGTGCCGCAGTGATCAGTAGCCAGGTGCACGAGCGGTGCGTTTTTCAAAGGGGCGTTCGATGACGATCAAAGACCTTTTGCAGGCCTTGGCGGGGATATCGGCGGCGGCCGTCATGACCTTCGCGGCGAGCCACGTCGCGGTGGCCCAGCCCTATCCCGCGCGACCGGTCAAGGTGATTGTGACCTTTCCCCCGGGCGGAACGCCGGACATCTATGGACGCATCCTGTCCCAGGAACTGTCGACGGTTTGGAAGCAGTCGGTGGTCGTCGAAAACCGCACGGGCGCGAGCGGAACGATCGGGACCGATTTCGTTGCCAAGGCAACACCCGATGGCTATACGCTGCTCTTTGCCGCTGATGCCTCGGTCACGATAGCGCCCAACCTCGTGCCGAATACGCCGTACAACCCCGTGCGCGACCTGACGCCCATCATCAATGTCTCGGCCGGCCCCTTCATCATGCTGGCCCATCCTTCGTTTCCGGCGAATGACCTCAAATCCCTGATCGATGCAGCACGGCGGCAGCCCGGCAAGATCACCTATGCGTCATCCGGCACGGGCGGTCAGCAGCACCTGTCGATGGAGGTCATCAAGCAGCGCGCGAGCCTCGATATCGTTCATATACCCTACAAAGGTTTCGGCCAGGGCATTCAGGACGTGATGGCCGGACACGTGCCGCTCATTTTCGGTGGCATCACCGCGTCGATTCAACTGTCCAAGAGCGGGAAGCTCAAGGCGATCGCCAGCACGGGTGCAAAGCGCTCACAGGCGCTGCCGGATGTGCCGACGGTCGCGGAGACGCTGCCTGGTTTTCGCATCGAGGCCTGGTATGGATTCATGGGACCACCGGGGATGCCGCGCGATCTGGTCGCCAGGATTCACGCCGACGTAACCCATATCATGCAGCGACCCGATTTTCAGGCGCGCGTCGTTGCCGACGGCATGGAGCTGGTCGGCGGAACGCCGGAGTCGTTCGGGCGCCAGGTTGCCGAGGAACTCAAGGAGTGGGGGGCGCTGATCCGTACCGCCCAGATCAAGGCAGACTGAGCGGGACGTCGATCGATGGCTATCGCAGCCCGTCTCGTTGCTGCAGGGCCAGCCGAGCGAGTGCTGCCGAAGCGACCCTGGAGATTGGCGGGTCGGAGCGACTGGTAAGGGCGATCGGGACCCGGGCGCCCAGCGCCACGCCGCAGCCGGCGGCGCCGGCAAAGTATTCGAGCTGTTTGGCCAGTATGTTGCCCGCCTCCATGCCGGGCACGAGCAGGATGTCGGCTCGGCCGGCGACCTCGGAATTGATCGCCTTGATGCGCGCCGCCTCGAGCGAGATCGCATTATCGAAAGCGAGCGGTCCGTCGACGATCGCGCCCTCAATCTGGCCGCGTTCAGCCATTTTGCAAAGCGCCGCGGCATCCACGGTCGAAGCAATTTTCGGCGTGACGGTCTCGACCGCAGACAGGATCGCCAGCCGTGGGCAAGCCAGTCCCAGCGCATGAGCCAGAGCGATCACGTTCCGGGCGATGTCGGCCTTGGCGGCGAGATCAGGATTGATATTGATCGCGGCATCGGTCACGAGGAGCGGGCGTTCGTAGGCGGGAATATCAAACCTGAAAATGTGCGAAAGTCGCCTTTCGGTCCGTAGTTCCGTCCTTGCCAACACCGCCTGCAGGAGCTCGTCCGTATGCAGGCTACCCTTCATCAGCATAAGAACTCGCCCCTGAGCGGCGAGTTCTGCCGCGCGCACTGCGGAATCATGGCTGTGGGCCGAATCGATCAACTCGAGGCGACTGATATCGAGTCCCAGACGCGCCGCGAGTTCGCGGACCCGAGTCTGCGGCGCGACGATCAAGGGCTCGATCAATCCCGCTATGCCCGCCGCCAGGGCGCCCCGCAGAGACGGTTCATCGCAGGGGTGGACCACCGCGCAGGGAGCTGGCGGCCTAGAAGGAAGGCTTGCCATCCAGCTTCGCAGACGCGTTTCGGCATCGATCATCAGTCCGGTCGGGTGATCGGATAAAGCGTGCGGGACTGGCGGGGCGGTGGGTATGGACACTTCAGGGCTCACGCTCATTCGGCTCTCTCGCAGGGTCGGGGTGGCCGCATCGGTGGCTGCGCACGGCCGCCCGGTGCGGGTCGTGGCGGGTGATTGCCAGGGAGGCGGTAAGCCCTCTTCAAGCCACATTGTGCCGGCGGTCCGGGCATGGCATTGTGTCAGGTGACAACAAACCTTGATCAATATTTCGCTGCGGCCATGCGATCTGAGCTCCCCGTCTATCCGTTTCGCCGACCGCCAGAACTGGATGATCCGACGCTACGCCGCCATCCCGTCGTCATCGTGGGCGCCGGGCTGACCGGGCTCACGCTTGCGCTCGATCTGGTACGCCGGGGCCACCGTGTAGTCGTGCTCGATGACGACAACACGGTGGGTGTCCGGGGTCTTGCCTCGCGCGGCATCGTCTGGGCGCAACGGACGCTGGACATCTTCCAGAGGCTGGGTGTTGCCGAGCGGATTGCCGCGCGCGGGGTGACCTGGAACACCGGTCGCGTACTTTGCGCGGACAGGGAGGTCGCCTCGTTTCAGCTCCAGCCGCAGCCCGATCTGCGGTTCAACGGGTTCATCAATCTGCAGCAGTACCACGTCGAACAGATTCTGGTCGAAACCCTGGCGGGTACCGGCGGGGCCGACCTGCGCTGGCTCAACCGGGTCGAATCGGTGAGGGAGGACGCCTTGCAAGGCGCCGTGGAACTGACCGTGGAGACACCGGATGGCGGCTATCGGCTGTTGGCGGACTGGGTAGTCGCGTGCGACGGCAGCGCAAGCCAGGTGCGAAGCTGCCTCGGGCTTTATCCGACTGTGCACGACAAGACCGAGGATCGCTGGATCATCATCGATATCGTCGCCCGCAATATCGCGATTCCGCACGAGCGCTGGACATGGCTCGACTGCAGCGCGAATGCCGGTCGCGCGGTGTGGCGTCACCCAATGGCTGACGATACCTGGCGGCTCGACTTCCAGATGAGTCCGGATGAGGACGCCGAGGCCGCGGCGACCGAAACCGCGATGCGCGCGCGCGTCGGCCGTCTGCTCGGCCCAGGCGTCGAGTTCGATATTGCCTGGTCGGGGGTCTGGCAGTACCGGCACGAGTGCCTGGAATCTTTCTGTCACGGGCGGGTGATGTTTGCGGGTGATGCCGCGCATGTCGTATCGCCTTTCGGTGCCCGTGGTGGCAACGGCGGCATCCAGGATGCTGATGCGCTCGGATGGCGCCTCGCGCTGGTACTCAGTCGGCTCGCGCGGTCTGAGATGCTGCTCGACTATTCGCGTGAGCGCCGGCAGGCCGCGATGGAAAACATTCGACAAACGCGTCGCTCGGCGCGCTTTGTCTTTCCGGTAGATAACCCCTCTGCGTCGCTCTGGCGTGAGGCTATCGTCGAGCTTGCGCCACTGCGCGCTCAGGTCGCCCGCATGATCAACACCGGACGGTTGTCGGCACCGGCGGTTTATCGACTTGCCGGTTGCGCTCACGGCGAGGCCTCGCCAACTTGCGCTGTCGCGGGCAGGGCACTTCCAAATGTGCGTTTGCGATCGGGGCGTATCCCTATCTTTCTGCATGACCTGCTGGGGCCGTGGTTTACCGCACTCGACTTCGAAGAGGCGGATCGAGCACTGCCGATGAATGATGAATGGCTCGAACGTCTGTGCGGTGAGCCTGGATCGGATGCCTGGCAGGGCGGCATCGACCGGGCACACCTGGCGAGGCGGGTGCGAGTGCGCGAGCATTGCGATGCGCAAGGGCTTGCGGCGTTGGCGCGGCAACTCCCCGCAGAACCGTCGGGCGTCTGGCTGGTGCGCCCGGATCAGCATATCGGCGCGCATTGGACCCAGTCCGCCGCATACGAACGCGGCGGGGCTCAGGCGGTGCGGCAATCGTCCGGGGCCTGACGATCACCCGAAAGTTCGGAGCGAAATATCCATGCAGCTTTCCCAGGCGGAGCTCGACGATCTCCTCGAGGATCTGATTGCCTACACGAAGACGCCGGACGCCGATGAACGGGCGCGGCGACTGGCGCGGCTATGCCTGCTCCTCATGGATGCCTGTGCCGATCCCGAGCGGGTTCGGGAGGCCCTCGATACCGCGTTGCGGTCGATCGAACCGCGCGTGTCTCGGGAGATTGGCTAGGCTGCGCGTTCGGGCTGTGCCGGACCGGGCGCGAGGCAGGGCTGGTCAGAGCGGGACGGCGAGCATGGTGTCGATCCCGAACGAGTCGACAATCACTTTCAGCGCGCGGATTTTGAGCGAGTCAGGCGCGCGCACGAGATCGGCTTCGTAGCGCGCCACGATATAGAGGGAGGAGACGCCCTCCGGGCTCGACTGAAACACTGTAAGCCCGGCGCGGGCCGTCGTCGAGCCGTCCGGGCCCGCGCTTGCGCGGACATTGGTAACCTGTCTTAGCAGGTACATGTGCCGGTAGGTGAGTGTTCCCTGGATCAGCATGGCGACCCGGTCGCGAATCATGCCGTGTGAGTAGCATCCCATGATGGGGACGGGCAGGCCGAGGTCGAAATTTTCACGAGACAGTACCTCGTAGCGCGCCTCATTTTCCTCGAAGAAACCGGGCCACTGATCGAAGCGCTCCTCATCAAGCGCCGTGGCGTAGCGGAACAAAAATTCCTCGACCTCGAATCGGTCGGCGGCGGCGCCACTCATGACCGCTCGCGCATGATGCGCTGGTAGTAAGACCAAAAGCCCCGGATGGAGATCTCCTGGGAGAGGTAATCCGTGTCTGCGATCGGTCCCAGGCCGCCCATTTCGAGCATTTCATGCTGGCCGGGCCGGCGGGAGCGGATCCCCTGCTGCACCAGACGCAACGCCTCGCCGTCTTCGAGCGAGATGTATCCCGCCGGACCGATGAAGTTGGCGGTGAGCAATTTTTCCTGCGTCTGCGCTTCGGTATCGGACTCAAAACCCAGGTAGGTGATGTGCAGTTCGACCAGGTCGGGTCCCTTGGGGCGGAGATGGCGGATGGCGTAAGTGTTGTCGACCTGAGCGACGATCAGCGATGGAAAAATGGACAGGATGGTCGTCTTGTAACCGTCGGCCAGATCGAGCGGGACCTGGGTCATCCTCGGATCCGCCATGCGCAGTTCCGGAGCGAATTTGCCGGTACCTTCGTACGCAGCCGCGAGCGTTTTGCGATTTCCCGCCTCCTCCTCGGTCACGATGGAATGATTCCAGGTGTTTTTGAGGTCGGCATCCATCTTGATGCCGCCCCGCATGGTGGGTTGCTGCAGGCGGAAAGACACCTGAAAGAGATGCAGCAGCGAGCCGTGGTACGGATCGCGGACGTTTTCGTTGTAGAGCTTCCAGTTGCCGGGGATGCGCTGCCGCAGATACCCGAGTACCTTGGGCTTGCGCTGCACCAGCAGCCGGTTGATCTGTGCGATCGAGTGCGGACCGAGGTAGGTTTCGAGCTCAGGCGTATCCTCGGACAGGGTTCCGAAGACGAGCCCCCCGAAGACCGCCACGCGCAGGCGGTTGAGCCCGTGGCCCGCCTTGTCGAACCGGGGCGGCATGCCGCCCTTGCCGTTGACGCCTTTCTCGAGGGGTACGCCGACAAGTTCGCCTTTCAGCGAGTAGGTCCAGAGGGGGTAGGGACAGC
>CAZZKA010000135.1:0-9580 GCA_964654745.1 uncultured Bordetella sp.
TGAGTGGACGCACGTCCTGAATGAACTGATTGCGCAGGCCCCGCTTGTAAAGCGCGGTGCAAAGGGTGGCCGTACTCACGCCAAGCAGCTTGTTGCGGGTCGCGGGACTCATGCTCAAGGAAGGCTCCGTTTCAAAAGAAGGGCGCTACGGGCGGTGATGCCGGGCATCAAAAAATATCGGGCTCCGGCACGGGCGCGCCAAAATCGCGTTCGAGAAAATCAAAGTCACAGCCCTGATCGGCTTGCAGGACATGACGGCTGAACATCCAGCCATAGCCGCGCTGCCATCGAGGTGCAGGCGCCCGCCACTGTGCTCGCCGGCGCGAGAGTTCATCATCGCTCACCTCCAGATGGATGCTTCGCGCTCCGACGTCGATGCTGATGAGATCGCCCGTTTTCACCAAGGCCAATGGACCGCCTATGGCCGCCTCCGGAGAACAGTGCAGCAGGCAGCCGCCGTAACTCGTCCCACTCATGCGCGCATCCGACAGCCGCAACATATCGCGCACTCCCGCTTTGACCAGTTTTACGGGGATCGGCAGCATTCCCCATTCGGGCATCCCCGCGCCAATCGGGCCGGCGTTGCGCAGGACCAGGACATCGTCAGCACTCACATCGAGATCCGGATCCTCGACCGCCTTTTTCATGCTCGGGTAGTCATCGAAGACGACTGCCCGACCGGTGTGTTTGAGCAGATGCGGAGCGCAAGCGCTCGGCTTGATCACCACGCCATCCGGAGCAAGATTGCCGCGTAGTACCGCCAGGGCGCCCTCGGCATAAATGGGATTGGACAAAGGGCGGATGACATCCTCGTCAAAGACCTCGGCACCTGCGATATTTTCTCCCAGCGAGCGCCCATTGACGGTTAGTGCATCGCAATGCAGATGCGCACGGATCCGCTCAAGCATGGCGCGCAACCCGCCCGCATAGAAAAAATCTTCCATCAGGTAGCGATCGCCGCTCGGGCGAATGTTGGCGATCACCGGTACGGTACGGCTGGCGGCATCGAAATCGTCCAGCGTGACAGGGTGCCCGGCGCGCCGTGACATCGCAATAAGGTGAATGATCGCGTTGGTGCTGCAGCCCATGGCCATCGCGCAGCGAATGCCATTTTCGAAGCTGGCTCGCGACAGCATGGCTGCCGGTGAAAAATCCTCCCACACCATTTCGACAATGCGCCGTCCGCATTCGGCAGACATACGAATATGTCCCGCGTCGGCTGCGGGGATGCTCGACGCACCCGGCAAGGTCAGACCGACCGCCTCGGCAAGGCCCATCATCGTGGCCGCTGTTCCCATCGTCATACAGGTACCGTGGCTGCGCGCGATACCGCCTTCGATCTCCTGCCACGCCTCGTTCGACAGCAGGCCGGCGCGACGGTCATCCCAGTATTTCCACGAGTCTGAACCCGAGCCCAGGATTTTGCCCCGCCAATTGCCTCGGAGCATGGGCCCGGCGGGTAGAAAAATACATGGCAGCCCCGCGCTCAAGGCTCCCATCGCAAGACCCGGCGTCGTCTTGTCGCAACCGCCCATGAGTACCGCACCATCCACCGGATGGCTGCGCAGCAGCTCCTCGGTCTCCATCGCGAGAAAATTTCGATAAAGCATGGTCGTGGGCTTGACGATGGGTTCGGACAAGCTGATTGCAGGCAACTCGAGCGGAAAGCCTCCGGCCTGCAAGATACCCCGCCGCACATCATCGACCCGCTGTTTGAAATGCGCATGGCACTGATTGATGTCGCTCCAGGTATTGACGATCGCGATGACGGGTTTACCGACCCAATCCGCCGGACCGTACCCCATCTGCATCACCCGCGATCGATGACCGAACGCTCGGAGGTCGTCCGGGGCAAACCAGCGGGCGCTACGTAACTGGTCGGGGCGTTTACGGGGCATGGGGGCTCCTGCTTGAACCGAAAGCGACAGTCGGGTGAGCACAGATGATAGCCTCTGCGCTGGATGTCTTTTTGCAGGATGCCGGCGCCGATGAAATTGTTCTCCTACCGGAAGCGACCCGTCCACCTCGGACCGTTTCCGCTTGAGCGCCTGCGCCGAGGCGACACCCCTGCCGCAATCGCCGGACTTCCAGCGATGCAAGCGCTTTCCTTTGACGACCCAAGACCGGAATCGCTGTCGCACGCCATGGCGCGATTCATCGGTATGTTTGATGTGATCCGCGACGGCACGGTGGCTGCGCAACTTGCGGAGATACCCGATTCGCCAGAGGAGCGCAGCCGGCATCTGAAGGCTGCCGCCTACTACTTCGATGCCGCGATGGCGGCTACCTGCGCGCTTACGCCCGAGTTGAAGCTGAGCCAGCCGGTTCGTAATCCCATGGTGGCAGCACTCGCCGCGGAACTCGAGGCATCACAACCCAAAAGTTTCGCTGCTGGCATCGACATGATTCTTGCGGACGTACTCGATTCAGCGAGGGCCGAGCATCACCCCATCGATGACCACCGGTGCGCTCTGGTGATCCTCGTTGACTTCCCCCGGGATCCTGCGGATACGGAGCCGGGCAGCGATTGGATTGTCGGCACGCAGGCGCAGCGCGCATCAACGCTTGCCGCGCAAACCGCGGTACTGCTTGCAACCTACCTGCGAATGCTGGGCTTTTCAGCGCGTTCGCATACCGCCACCTGTTCTGACGTCGACCTGCCCAAGCTCGCAGTCGCGAGCGGTCTGGCGAGCGTGCAGACCGACGGCACGCACAGTTTTGCGACCAATCCCTTTGTCGGGCGGAGATTTGCACTCGCCGCCGTCACCACCTCGCTGGAACTCCTCGCCGACCGGCCGCTGTCTGATGGAAACTGGCTCGACCACCTGCGTTCCCGAGGTCCCGCATGGTGGCTCGGCATCGGAACTGGCCGCAGCGCCCTTAACCGCGATCCTTACCGCGTTCGGGATTTCCGCATGGGGCCGCAGCCCTTCGAAAAGCTCAAGCGCCGCGAAGCGCCGACGACCTTCATTGATCATGACCGCGTGCCACGTTTTCCCAAGCGCGCGGATTTTTTCGCGCGCATCCTCTTTGGTGACATGGGTCGCAAGGTGCAGGATGAGGCAAAGAACGCAAACTATGTGATGAAAAGCCCCATTGGCGCCTGCGCGAGGCGCGCCCTGGGCGCTCTGCTGCTGCTGCAGTTCGGCGAGGCCCGCGGCCCGATATCGGAGTCTGCGCAAGACCCCCAGCGCAACGCCGACAACCTGAAGGCCGCTTCCTACTACCTCGGTTGCGACGCGGTCGGGCTATGTGAAGTGCCGCGCTGGGCCTGGTACTCGCATGACGCCGGTGGCCAGCCACTCCCGGCTTATCATCGCAACGCCCTCAATATGCTGATCGATCAGGGCCACGAAACCATGGACGGGGCCTCGGGCGACGACTGGATATCGGTCGCACAAAGCATGCGCGCTTATCTGCGATTTTCGATGATAGGCGGCATTCTTGCCGAGCAAATCCGCAGGCTCGGCTATGGTGCCCGCGTGCATTCGGTCATCGATGGCGATGTGCTGCAGCCACCTCTGCTGCTTCTTTCAGGTCTGGGAGAGGTGAGCCGCATCGGTGAGGTGATCCTCAATCCGTTTCTGGGTCCGCGCCTGAAGTCAGGCACGGTCACCACCGATATGCCAATGAGCGCGGACAAGCCGATCGACTTCGGCCTGCAGCGGTTCTGCGAGCAGTGCAACAAGTGCGCGCGTGAATGCCCATCGGGGGCGATCACGGCGGGACCGAAGCTCATGTACAACGGCTACGAAATCTGGAAATCGGATGCTGAAAAATGTGCGCGCTACCGGATAACGAACCAGGGCGGCGGCATGTGCGGCCGCTGCATGAAGACCTGTCCGTGGAATCTGGAGGGGCTATTCTCAGAATCGGGATTTCGCTGGCTCGCGATGAACTTTCCGGGCAGCGCACGCTGGCTGGCCGCGCTCGACGATGCGCTCGAGCGCGGCAGCATCAACCCGGTGAAGAAATGGTGGTGGGATATCGAACTCGACCGATCGAGCGGGCGCTACGTGAAAGCCCGCGAGGTTCATCGCCGCGGTCTGAATAAATCGCTGAAATTGCAATACAAAGACCAGACGCTGGCTGTTTACCCCGCCGATGAGATGCCCCCGCCCTATCCGGTGGCCTATCCGATCAATCGAGAACGCGGTATCGAGCGTTATCGCGCCCTGCTCACGCCCGCGCAGTATCGCGAGCGGCTGGCCCGAGGGCAGACGACCGATCTCGCGCCAGCCTTCAAGATGCCCGACGGTCCACCCCCTGCTTTCCCGGTCGTGCTCGTACGCCGGGAGGAGATGGCGCGAAATATTGCGCGCTACGAATTTGCCTCGACCGACGGTGCCCCGTTGCCTTTATTTTCAGCCGGGGCCCACATCGATGTTGTCATCGCACCCGAATACCGCCGCTCCTACAGTCTGGCAGGCGACCCTGCTGACCGAAGCCGCTATGTGCTTGGCGTGCTGCGCGAACCGCAGGGCAAGGGCGGGTCGATGCTGATGCATCGGGCCTTTCGCGAGGGTAAGCGGGTCTTTGTCACGCCCCCGGCAAATCTTTTCCGCCTCGAGCCTGGATCGCGGATGACGCTGCTCCTTGCCGGCGGCATCGGAGTAACGCCGCTGATCGCCATGGCACACGAACTGCACCGAAGGCAAGCGCCCTTCGAACTTCACTACAGCGCGGCAAGCAGAGCGCACGCCGGCTTTATCGAAGACCTTAGCCATGCCGCCTGGGCAGAGCGGGTGCAGTTTTATTTCAAGGAGGAGGGCCGGCGGGCTGATCTCGGTCGGCTTATACCGGACTGGCAAGCCGGAATCGTTCTCTACACCTGCGGTTCGTCCCGTTACATGGACGCCGTATTCGAGTGCGCCCGCTCGCGCGGGTTTCCCGACGAGGCGCTGCACCGCGAATTATTCGCTGTTCCTGAGGCTGCAGAAAAACCGCGCGAGCCCTTTACGCTCCGGCTCGAACGCTCGGCCCGGACGATCGCGGTGGGCGCTGACCAGAGCGCCGCCGAGGCTCTGGGCGCAGCGGGTCTCAGCGTCGATCTCAAGTGCTCGGACGGAATCTGCGGAGTCTGCGCGGCACCGCTCATCAGCGGTGAGGTCGATCATCGAGACCATGTGCTGAGCGCAACTGAGCGGAAGACGCGCATCCTGCTCTGCTGCTCACGGGCCGCAACATCGGGTGGACAGGTGACGATCGACGTGTGATAGTTCTCGAGACGCTCCCTCTGGAGCGACTTCGCATCCACTGCCGCGGCTGCCCTTCATGACACCACCAGACACCCCCGCCTCAGTTCATGCAGCGCGCCTGCTGCGCGCAGCCCTTCTGTGTTTTGCAGCGCTCGTCAGTCCGCTTTCGTTGGCGCAGACCGGCCCGATCAAAATTCTGGTGGGATACCCGCCTGGTGCAACCTCCGATACGCTCACGCGCGTCATTGCCGAGGCGATGGCGAGCCGGCTTGGCCAACCCGTGGTGGTCGAGAATAAACCCGGTGCCGGCGGTCAGATTGCCAACCAGCTCGTGCGCGCTGCATCGCCCGATGGCACCACGCTGATGATGACGCCGGTTGCGACCATGTCGATTTTTCCACACAGCTACGGTCCTCGACTGTCCTATGACCCGTTCAGGCACTTTGCGCCTGTCGCTCACCTGAGTAATTTTCAACTTGGGCTGGGGGTAGCGACGAACGTGCCGGCCAACACCCTCGCGGAGTATGTCGCGTGGGTCAAGGCGCAGCCCGATACGCGGAGCCTCTACGGATCAGCCGCCTCCGGCAGTCTGCCGCACTTCTTTGGCGTGCTGTTCGGCAAGGCTGCCGGCATCGAGTTGCGGCACGTCCCCTATCGCGGCACAGCCGCATCGATGCAGGCGCTTGCCAGCGGGGAAATTGCAGCCTTGTCGACGGTCGCTGCCGACATTGGTACCCTGGTCGATTCCGGTCGCGCCAAACTCCTCGCCGTCGCAGGCGATGCCCGCAGCCCTCGCTTTCCGAGCGTACCGACCTTTCGCGAGCAGGGCTACGACCTCATCGCTACGCCCTGGTATGCGCTGTTTACTACGGCGGGCACACCCGAGGCCGTGGTTAACCGGCTTGCCAAAGCGGCGCTCGATGCAGTGGCCGATCCTGTCGTTCGGCAGCGGATGCTCGCGATGGGCGTCGAGCCGACAGGCTATCCACCAACGCGCCTGGCAGAAATCATGCGCGCGGACTACGAACGCTGGGGGCCTCCGATTCGGGACTCCGGCTTCAAACCCGATTGATCAGGTTGCTACAGACCATGTCGTCCCGACCCAATTTTATTTTTATCGTCGCAGACGATCTTGGCTTTGCCGATCTGGGCTGCTACGGCGGACGCGAGGCAAGCTTCGGCAAAGTGTCACCCGTCTTGGACGGCCTTGCCGCAAACGGATTGCGATTCACCCAGGGCTACAGCAACTCCCCCGTATGCTCGCCGACGCGTTTTGCCCTGATGACGGCGCGTTACCAATACCGGCTGCGCGGAGCCGCCGAAGAACCGATCAACAGCCGAAACCGGGCAAGCACGACGCTGGGGCTGCCGCCAGCGCATCCCACGCTGCCTTCGCTGCTGCGCGACGCGGGCTACAAAACCGCGCTGATCGGGAAATGGCACCTCGGATACCCGCCCGCATTCGGCCCGCTCAAGTCAGGCTATCAGAGCGCGTTCGGTCCAATGGCCGGCGGCGTCGATTACTTCACCCATGCCAGTAACAACGGCACGCCGGATCTTTATCTTGACGAAATGCCGCACCAGGCGGAGGGCTACCTGACCGACCTGCTATCGCGTCGGACGGTTGACTTCATCCGAGCACACAAGAACGCGCCCGCCGGCGAAACGCCCTTTTTCCTGAGCCTCCACTACACGGCACCGCACTGGCCCTGGGAGACACGCAACGACAACGCCGTGTCGGCGACCGTTCGACATAACCTCTTCCATCTGGATGGCGGCAACATCGAAACCTATCGCCGCATGATCCACCACATGGATGAGGGCATCGGCTGGATCGTTGGCGCGCTGCGAGAGACGAACCAGCTCCATAACACGCTGATAGTTTTCACCAGTGATAACGGCGGCGAGCGCTTCTCGGACAACTGGCCGCTGGTGGGCGGCAAGATGGATCTCACCGAGGGCGGCATCAGGGTACCGTGGATCGCGCACTGGCCTGCGGTCATCCCCGCCCGCTCGGTCAGCACCCAGCAATGCATGACGATGGACTGGTCGGCGACCATACTGGACCTCGCCGGGGTCCCCGCCCACCCGGACTACCCTCTCGACGGGGTATCGCTCGCCACGGTTCTGCGCGATCCTTCGGAGCGCTTCAGCCGTACCCTCCACTGGCGAATGAAGCACCGGGGCCAACGCGCGACACGGCAAGGCGACTGGAAATATCTCAGGGTCGACGGCCACGATTACCTGTTCAATCTCGCCTCGGACGAGCGCGAGCGAGCCAATCTCGGGCCAAGCGAAAGCGGGCGCCTTCAGGCGATGCGCCTAGAGTGGGAAACATGGAACAGCACGATGCCCGCAATACCCGATGACGCCCAGGTCAGTCTCGGTTATTCCGCGGCGGACATGCCTCAGCGCTGATCACGCAGTTCGCTGTCGATAGCGTACAGATCCTCTGCCGGCGATGGATCATGCGGTTTGACCTCGTGTTTATCGGCGAGATCGGCCCGCAGCAGCCATACCGCCTGCATTCCCGCCGCGATCGCGCCTTCAACGTCGAGCCTGAGATCATCGCCAACGTGTAGGGTCTCTGCGGGCTCGACGCCTGCTATCCGGCACGCGGCATGAAAGACTCTCGGGTCCGGTTTGGCACAACCAATCTCATGGGCACTTACGATGCCGACAAAATAATCTGCCAGACCAATCCTGCGAAGATCGGCGTTGCCATTGGTCACCGCAACCAGAGGCATCTGCGATGACCATGCGCTGAGGATCGGCAGGACGTCCTCATAAAGCGTCACCTGCTGGCGTGCGTTCATGAACGCCTCAAACGCTGGCTCGGCAAGAAAGGGGCTTTCGCCGGCGGCCCGCAGCGCCCGCCTGAGTAACTCGAGGCGCAGGAATCCGACATCGTGGGCTCGCTCGGGGTGATCGGCCATGACCGCCTGACGAAGCGTCATGCGAGTCTCGACGTCGAGATAGCGGGCGGTCGCCGGGGCGTTGAGGCCTAACCAATCGCCGAGCGCGCGCTCCGCGCCACGCAATACCGGGAGCATCGGCCAGAGCGTATCGTCCAGATCGAGGGTGATGGCGCGCGGACGCCGCCTCAGCCGACGACCGGACAGGCCCATCGGCTGCGCATCGCTCGCCGACCGGGCATCGGGTGGCGGCTGATCCTTGCTGAGCGGCTCGGTTTCAGGGGCGGTCGGTTTCCCGCTCACCCGTTGCGCAGGGGTCATTGCCGGGTCCGGAGCGATCGACGCAGGGCGGTCGCAATCAGACTCGTACGTAGCGGTGGCTGAACCGGTCCGACTCGCCGATCGCAGCATAGCGTTCCCTGTCCACCGCACCGCCCCGGAAGCTTGGCGGGAGCGACCAGACGCCATTGGGATGATATTTGTCGTCGCGAGGATTGGCGTTGATCTCGCTTCTGGCCTGCAGGCGGAAACCCGCAGCCTGGGCGGCCGACTCCATGAACGACTCGCTCACGTAACCGCTTCGAGTCATCCAGTCCAGCGAGGCGCCGGCAGGCGCACGATGGTCTACCACCCCGAGGATACCGCCTGGCTTGAGTACCGAGGCAAAGGCGCGCATCGTCTGGTCGAGATGACCATCGGTGAGCCAGTTGTGCACATTGCGGAAGGTCACGATGGCATCGACCGTCGTGGCAGCGGGCAAATCGGTAAATCGCGGCGACTCGGGCATCGTGACCGTAACGACCTTACCGTAAAGGTCCGGTCTGCCCGCAAGAAAGCCATCGAAGACCGCGCGCGATCGACGTCGATATTCGCTCGCATCATCACGGGCGTAGTGTGCCGCGATCAATCGGCCGCGGTCGCGCAGCCACGGAGCGAGGATCTCCGTGTACCAGCCAGCACCCGGCGCGACCTCGATCACCGCATGCTCCCGCTTGAGCCCGAAAAACCGGAGCGTCTCCAGAGGATGACGCCACGGGTCGCGGGCCCGGTTAGCCGCACTGCGATGCACCGCGGCCACCGCTTCCGCCAGCCCGTCACCCTCGGTTTGGGCCTTCAACGCCGACCAGGGCGAAGCCGCCGCTGCGGCGATCAGCGCTCGCCTCGGCAGCGAGCAAATTTGAGGAGACGGCTGGCTCATGATGAACTCCAGATTCAGGGAATGGGGCGATCATCGCTGATCGAGCGGCGAATGACGACAGGTTTACCACCGTGGCGCTGCTTGCACATCCAGGCGGCCAGCGCCGAATCCAGGTAATCGGCATGGCCGGGGAACCAGCGGGCGAGTTCGTCGGCCAGGTCGCGCCCGATCGCATCGTTCCCCCCCTGCTCTACCAGGGCGAGCACCTCCCGAACCGACTTGAGCACGGCAGCGTGCTCGTCGATATGACAATCACGCGGCGGAAATTC
>CAZZKA010000136.1:0-9507 GCA_964654745.1 uncultured Bordetella sp.
GTATCGCCCCGCCACTTTGAGCCTCGCGCCGGTCGAGCGATCGCAAGGCTACTGGGCAGGCGCCGCCGCGAAACTGCTCCGCGACCCGGTCGCCGTGATATCCGGTCTGATCGTACTGACCCTCCTGACCCTCGCCATATTCGGCCCGCTGATCGCTCCAGCCGACCCCTATGCCTCCTCGATGCTCGGGCGCCTTCGTCCCATAGGCAGCCCCAACTACCCGCTCGGAAGCGACGAACTGGGCCGCGACATGCTCTCCCGGCTGATCGTCGGAGCCCGCCTGTCACTATTCATGGGCTTGACGCCGGTGCTGTTCGCCTTTGTCATCGGAACCTCGCTAGGTCTCCTCGCGGGCTATGCCGGCGGATGGATCAACAGCGCCATCATGCGCACGGTCGATGTGCTGTACGCTTTTCCGTCGGTGCTGCTCGCGATCGCGCTGTCGGGTGCGCTCGGAGCCGGCATCTTCAATGCCTTGCTTTCGCTCACCATCGTTTTCACGCCCCCGATCGTACGGGTTGCCGAGAGCGTGACCACGCAAATCCGCAGCCGCGACTTTGTCGAGGCGGCCCGCGCATCCGGCGCTAACGCACTCACTATCGTCCGCGTACATGTACTGGGCAACGTCCTCGGCCCGATCTTCGTCTACGCAACGAGCCTGATTGCCGTATCGATGATCCTCGCCTCGGGCTTGAGCTTTCTTGGGCTGGGTGTTCGCCCTCCGGAGCCTGAGTGGGGGCTGATGCTCAACACACTGCGCACCGCGATTTACACCCAGCCATGGGTTGCCGCGCTGCCGGGACTGATGATCTTCATCACCTCGATTGCCTTCAACCTCCTCTCCGACTCGCTGCGATCGGCGATGGACGTCAAGGGCTGAGCATGCCGAACCCATTGCCAAGTCGCACAACGCCCGGCTCTCCACTGCTGGAGGTACGTGGGCTGGTCAAACATTTTCCGATCAAATCCGCCGGAAAGCGTCGTCAGGTTGTACGCGCGGTTGACGGTATCGATTTTCGACTCTATGCCGGCGAGACATTGGGGGTAGTCGGCGAATCGGGCTGCGGCAAGAGCACAACGGCACGTTTACTCATGAATCTCATCGACCCGACTGCCGGCGAGATCATCTACGACGGTCATCGGGTGGGCGGCGCCCAGATGCCGCTCAAAACATTCCGCCGGCAGGTCCAGATGGTGTTTCAGGACAGCTACGCGTCGCTCAACCCTCGCCTGACCATCGAAGACTCGGTCGCATTTGGCCCGCGTGTCCACGGTACACCGGCCAGTGAGTCCCTGTCGAGGGCACATGACCTGCTGTCTCGCGTGGGTCTGGAACCCTCCCGCTTCGCGGGAAGATACCCGCACGAGTTGTCGGGTGGTCAGCGCCAACGTGTCAATATCGCCCGGGCCCTGGCACTTCAGCCGCGCATCGTCATTCTCGACGAAGCGGTCTCGGCGCTAGACAAGTCGGTTGAGGCACAGGTACTCAATCTTCTGCTCGACCTCAAGGCGGAATTCGGCCTCACCTATCTGTTCATCAGCCATGATCTGCACGTGGTGCGGTATGTGAGTGACCGCGTTATGGTGATGTATCTCGGCGAAGTGGTCGAACTCGGTTCTGCCGACGCGGTATTCGATGCGCCGTTGCATCCCTACACGCAGGCTCTGACCCGTTCAATGCCGTCGATGGATCCCGACCGCCGCACTGAACGGGTACCGCTCTCAGGCGATCCGCCCAATCCCATCGACCCTCCGGCAGGTTGCCGGTTTCATCCGCGTTGCCCGGCTGCCGCAGCTGTGTGCGGACAACACTCGCCCGAGTTACGGCCTCACGCCTCGATGAGCGATGTCGCCTGCCTCATTCATCAGAACGGCAGCGGCCACCCCGATTCAAATCCAACCGCAACAATCGGTGCGAGGGCTCCGGCATGAGTCCCTCGCCCGCTTCGCCGCTCGTCGAGGTCAGCAATCTGAAGGTCCGCTTCACCCGCGGCTCGCGACCGGTCGACGCAGTCAATGGCGTGGACCTGCAAATCGCTCGCGGCGAAGTGGTGGCACTGATTGGCGAGTCGGGGTCTGGCAAGAGCGTGACGCTGCGCAGCCTGCTCAGGCTTCACCCGCCGCGAGGCACCAGCATGACCGGCAGCATCCGCGTCGACGGCACCGATGTACTCGCGCTCAGCAGCGGCCAGCTTTCAAGCTATCGCGGCGGCAAGGTGGCGATGATTTTTCAGGAGCCGCTCACCGCACTCGATCCGGTATACACGGTGGGCGATCAGATCATCGAATCCATCGTTCGGCACGAGCCCGTGAGCCACGCCGAGGCAAGACGCCGGGCGCTCGAACTGTTCGAGCGTGTCCGCATTCCGAGTCCGGAGCGCAGGCTCGCCGCCTATCCGCATGAAATGTCGGGCGGCATGCGCCAACGTGCGATGATCGCGCTCGCCCTCGCCTGCCGCCCGCAACTGCTGCTCGCCGACGAGCCGACCACTGCGCTCGACGCCACCGTCCAGATCCAGGTACTGTTACTGCTACGCGAGCTGCAAAGAGAGCTCGGTTTGGCCGTTATCTTCGTCACGCACGATCTGGGCGTGGCGGTTGAAGTCGCCGATCGCATTGCCGTCATGTACGCGGGCCGGATCGTTGAAGAGGGCAGTACGCGCGATGTAGTGAGGGCGCCAGCGCACCCCTACACGCTCGCGCTGCTTCGTAGCCGCGCCGAAGGTTCGATGGCCCGTGGCGAGCGCCTCCAAACCATTGCCGGCAGCCCCCCAGACCTGTCGCGGCTACCGCCGGGCTGCGCTTTTGCCGATCGCTGCTTCATGGCTGAAGACGCCTGCCGGGCCGCGCAGCCCGATAAGCGCCTCATCGGTCCCGGCCACACAACCCGCTGCCTGCGCAGTGAATCTCTGAGAGCCTCGTCTACAAAATGACCCTACTCCACGACCCTGCGCACGCCTTCATTCCGTACCCGAGCGCAGAGGTACCAAGGGCGTCGACAGGCCCGCTTGCCGGCCTATCTCTTGGCGTCAAGGATCTGTTCGATGTCGCGGGCTATCCCACCGGCGGCGGCAACCCGTTTATCCTGGCCATGTCCGGGATCAAGCACCAACACGCTGCCGCAGTGCAGGCACTGCTGAGCGCTGGAGCCTCATTCGTCGGCAAGACCGTGACTGACGAATTAGCCTTTTCGCTGAACGGCATCAATGCGCACTTTGGCGCACCCATCAACGGCGCCGCACCCGAAAGAATATCGGGCGGGTCATCCTCAGGGTCCGCCTCGGCGGTCTCGAATCGGCTGTGCGATATTGCGCTCGGCACCGATACGGGAGGGTCGGTTCGGGGACCCGCGAGCCATTGCGGACTCTACGGTATCCGCCCTACCCACGGCCGCATAAGTCTGGCAGGTTGTCTCGATCTGGCGCCGAGCTATGACACCTGCGGCTGGTTCGCGCGTGACATTCTGACTTTCCGCCGGGTTGCCGATGTCCTGCTGGCAGGCGATCCCGAAGAAACCGGGCAAGCGCCGCGACTGCTCTGGCCCGAGGACATCTGGTCCCTGGCTGTTCCGGCTGCGCGCGAGGCGCTCGGCGATCCGGTTGCGCGGCTGCGAAAGCTTATCGGCGAACCTGAGGTCATCACACTCTCACTCGACTCGTCCGAGGCTGTTTACTGGGCATTTCGCTATATCCAGGGTCGCGAGGCCTGGTCGACTTTCGGCGGGATGATCAGCCGCTTCGAGCCGCCGCTTGGCCCGGGCGTGGCGGAACGATTCGCATGGTCGCGCGGCGTTACCGACGAGCAGGTCGGCGAGGCAACGCGATTCAGGACCCGCTATCGGGAGCATCTGGCTGCGCTTCTCGGCTCAAACCGCTTTCTGCTGATGCCGACCATGCCCGATATCGCGCCGCTTCGATCGACTCATGACGCCGATCTTGACGATTACCGCAACCGTGCGCTTCGCATGCTCGCGACAGCAGGCTTGTGCGGTTTACCGCAGCTGACCATGCCGCTGGCCAAGCGCGACGGCGCGCCCCTGGGTCTCAGCCTGGTTGGGCCTCCCGGATCCGATCGCGCGATTATCGCGATCGCGCATCGCCTGTCCCAGATTTGACTGGAGTTGTTCAATGAGCGCTTCGCTTGATTGCGTGATCCGTAACGCCCGCCTGGCTACCGCATCCGATACCGTCGATACCGATATCGGCATCATGGGTGAACGCGTCGTGATGCTAGGTCAGGGCCTTCCGTCCGGCCGGCGCGAAATCGACGCAGCGGGTCGCACGGTCACGCCTGGCGGTGTTGACGGACACTGTCATCTGGACCAACCGATGGAGCCCCCGGTGCGCATGGCCGATGACTTCGATACCGGAACGCGATCGGCAGCCTGCGGCGGAACCACCACGGTGATTCCGTTTGCGGCGCAGGTCAAGGGCGGTAGCCTCAGAGCAGCCGTCGATGACTATCATCGACGCTCCGCGGGCAAGGCACATATCGACTACGCCTTCCACCTGATCGTGAGCGACCCGAGCCCCAAAGTGCTTGGCGAAGAATTGCCGGCGCTGATTCGCGAGGGCTATACCTCGTTCAAGCTGTACATGACTTACGACGATCTCAAACTCGACGACGGACAGATCCTCGATGTGCTCGCCCTCGCGCGACGCGAAGGCGCGATGGCAATGATCCATGCAGAGAACGCCGACTGCATAGCCTGGCTGACAAAAAAACTCGAGGCCGCCGGCCATACCGCACCCAGATTTCACTCTCACTCCCGCCCCATGCTGGTCGAACGCGAGGCCACGCACAGGGCGATTTCACTCGCTGAACTCATTGATGTCCCCATCCTGATTGTGCATGTCTCAGGGCGCGAGGCGGTCGAACAGATTCGCTGGGGGCGCGGGCGCGGACTCAAGATTTTTGCTGAGACCTGTCCCCAGTATCTTTTCCTTACCGCCGCCGACCTCGGCATAGACGACAGCTACATCGGTGCCAAATGCGTATGCAGCCCGCCTCCAAGGGATGCCGGCAATCAGCAGGTCATCTGGGATGGGTTGGCCGACGGGCTGTTCACCGTGCTCTCATCAGACCATGCGCCGTTCAATTACGACGATCCTGCGGGCAAGAAGCCTGGTGGAAAGGAAGTCCCCTTCCCTTACATTCCAAATGGTATCCCCGGTATCGAAACCCGCATGCCGCTTCTCTACTCCGAAGGCGTTCTCGGCGGGCGGATCACCGTCAATCGCTTCGTCGAACTCACTGCGACGAATGCTGCCAAGGCCTACGGCCTGCATCCGCGAAAGGGAACGATAGCGGTGGGGTCCGATGCAGACCTGGTGATCTGGGATCACCGCGATGTCGTGATCAGCAACGGGATGCTCCATCATGCCGTCGATTACACGCCCTATGAAGGCATGGCCCTCAAGGCTTGGCCGGCGCTGACTATGCTGCGTGGCCAGACCGTCTGGGATGGCCGGCAATTCGCCTCTCCTCCAGGAGGGGGGCAGTTCCTGAAGTGTGCAATGCCCAGCATTCTGCCGGCGCGCCGGGTCGCGGCCTGATCGCGGTGGCTGCAAAGTGAGACTCCTGCTCATCAACCCCAATATTTCGGACAGCGTTTCAGCTTTGATAGCGGGCGAGGCGAGCAGGACCGCCTCCCCGGAGACGCAGGTACAGGTGGTCACCGCCCCGTTCGGTGTTGCCTACATCGAGACACGATTCGAGGCATTGATAGGCGCCTATGCGGTCGCGCAACTTGCCGCCGAACATGTGGGGCGGGCTGACGCCATGGTCGTAGCAGCCTTTGGGGATCCGGGGCTGCCAGCGCTGCGCGAACTGTTGCCGATCCCGATAGTCGGAATGAGCGAAGCTGCATTCGCCACAGCCTCCCTCTTAGGCCAACGCTTTTCCATCGTTGCGATTTCCTCGCGCATTACCGCGTGGTATCGAGAAACCGTCGATCGCTGTGGCCTGCTGTCGCGGCTCGCGAGTATCCGTGCTCTGGACGAGCCGCTGTCCGATATCGGGTCGGTTCAGACCGACAAAGCCGCACAATTGCTCGCGCTCTGCCGGCGCGCGGTTGAGGAGGATGGCGCTGATGCGCTTGTCATCGCTGGTGCACCGCTTGCCGGTCTGGCTCGGCAGATTCGAAATCAACTGCCCGTGCCCGCGGTTGACGGAGTGTCTTGTGCAGTCGCCCAGGCCGAGGCGCTCGTTCGTCTCGGCACCGGCGCGGCATCGCTGGGCAGCTTCGCCCCACCCCCCTCGAAGCCAAACCTTGGTCTGCCGGCTGCGATCGCCGAACTGCTGGCTAGCCGCAATAAACACAGGATGTCGACATGACCGCTCATCCCCTGCCCCGCCGAGTGCTGACGGCCGCCCTGGCAGTGACCGCCCTAGCGTTGGTCGCATCGTCGCCTAATGCACAACCCTACCCGACCAAGCCGATCCGAATGGTCATTCCCCTGGCAGCCGGCAGTGCGGTCGACAACGCCGCCCGGGTACTCACCCAAAAAATGGCCGAGGGCCTGGGCCAGCCGATCGTCGTTGAAAACGTGGCCGGCTCCTCGGGGCTCATCGGCGCGGAGCGCGTGGCCCGTGCGGCACCGGACGGTTACACCATGGGCGGGTTCAACGACAGCGTACTCACGATGATCCCGCATATTTACCCCCGGATGCCCTGGAACGCGCTCACGGATTTCGAGCCCCTGTCCCTCGCAGCCACGATCGAGTGGGGGCTAGTTGTCAAGACTGATTCACCGATAAGGACAGCAGCCGACCTGATCAAGGCTGCACGAGACAATCCCGGCAAGCTCAACTACAGCTCTGGCGGTAATGGAAGCCCGCAGCACATCGCTATGGCGCTGCTCGCAAGCAGGGCCAATCTGCAGATGCTCCATGTCCCTTATAAAGGCGCAACCCCCGCAGCGGTTGCAGTCGCCTCGGGCGAGGTCGATGCCGCGATGCAGGGGCTTGGTACAGTGACCGCTCTGATTCAATCCGGCAAGCTGCGTCTGATTGCTGTCTCAACCCAGTCACGAATGACGCAATACCCTGGTGTACCGACAGTCGACGAATCCGGCCTGCCGGGCTACTTCTTCAACTCCTGGTTTGCGATGGTGATGCCGGCCAACACGCCGCGCGAAATCATCGACCGCTTGCATCGCGAGATGACTCGAGCCCTCGCCGACCCGGCGACGCGCGACAAACTGCTGGGTTTCGGGTTGAGCCTGCGAGGCTCATCTCCCGCCGAACTCGGCAGCGCCACGCGCATGCAATTTGAGCTGTACCGAAAACTGATACAGGAACATGGCATCAAGGCCGATTGATCGGCTACCTTGGCCCTAGAACAATAACGGAGACCCCTGATGAAACTCTGCCGTTTCAACAACAACCGCCTCGGTGTGGTCGATACCGAAGCCGGCGTCGTCGCCGATGTCACCGCTGCGCTGGAGCGCGTGCGCCTGGCTCGTGCCTATCCCTTGCCTCGCCACGACGCCCTGATCGCAAGTCTGCCCGCGGTACGAAGCGCGGCGCGCGGACTGCTTGGTTCGGCACGACGGCTCAAGCTCTCCGGCGTAAAACTGCTCCCACCGGTAGCCAATCCGGGCAAGATCATCGGTGCCCCGATCAACTATCAAGACCACGTCGCCGAGACGGCAGTTGATCAGGCGATTGCTCATGGACGCGACATGGCGAGCGCCACCATTGCCCGGTGGGGCATGTTTCTCAAGGCGACTTCATCGCTGGTCGGCGCCTCCGAGGGAGTGACGCTGCGCGCGCCGCATACCGATATCGAAAACCGCAACGACCACGAGCTCGAATTGGTAGCCGTCATCGGCAAGCGTGGTACGCGCATCTCCCGCCACGATGCGCTGTCGCATGTGGCTGGCTACAGCATTGGGCTCGACATGACGCTACGCGGGCCGCAGTTTCCCGGCTTTCGGAAATCGATCGATACCTATGCCGTGCTCGGACCCTGGATGGTGACTGCCGATGAGTTCGGCGACCCCGGTAATGTCGCGATGCGTCTGACTGTCAACGGCGAATTGCGCCAGCAGGCCAGTACCGCATCGATGGTCTTTGACCTTCAGAGGCTGATCGAGTTCACCAGCGCCTACTACACGCTTGAACCGGGCGATCTGATCTATACCGGTACGCCCGCCGGCGTCGGACCGGTCAAGGCTGGTGACATCATCGAAGCGCAGATCGATAAAATCGGTTCCATGCAGGTCAGTGTCCGTTGACGGGCACATTACGTAGCGCAAGCCGGCTACGGAGGAGAGCAGTTATGCGATTTCTCTTGTCAGCCGTGTTGTGCGCGGGCGCCTGCGCGACGTTTTTGGTTGTTTCCCCGGCCGCCGCGCAGGACTGGCCGGCGCGGTCGGTGCGGATGGTCGTTCCCTGGCCGCCAGGCGGTTTGGTCGACATCGCTGCGCGAACGGTCGCCAAGGAATTGCAGGCGAGTACTGGCCAGCCCTTCATCGTCGACAACAAACCCGGGGCCGGGGGAGTCATCGGTGCCGATATCGTCGCCAAAGCTTCCCCCGATGGCTACACGATCGCGCTCACGACGTCCGCCCTAAACATGGGGGCGGCGCTCGGTCAAAAACTACCCTTTGATGTTGCCAATGACTTTGCACCGATCGGCGCCGTCGCCTACGCGCCCTCGGTGGTGGTCATCAATCTGTCGATCCCGGCAAACTCGATGAAGGACCTGATCGCGCTCGCCCGATCGCGACCGGGTAGGCTCTCGTACGCGTCGGCCGGTATCGGTTCGCCGGCACACTTGGCCACCGAGTTATTCAAGTCCAGCATGTCGCTCGAGATCACGCATGTGCCCTATAAGGGGGCGCCGCAGGCCATCACCGATCTGATCGCTGGCCATGTCGACATCCTGTTTGCCAATGCCGCTGTCGCTCTGCCGCAGATCAAGGCCGGAACAGTCCGTCCCCTCGCAGTTACCGGAGCGCAGCGGTTTGCCCCACTCCCCGATTTACCGACGGTCGCGGAGATGGGTGTCAAAGACTTTGACGCCGACCAATGGCTAGGCATCCTCGCACCGCGCACAACTGCCGCAGCGATAACAGCGAAACTGCGCGCTGAGATCGATAAGGCGCTTACCTCAGAAGCCTTGCGATCCTCGCTCTCGGCCAACGGAATGAATGTTGCAGAGAAGGCAACGCTCGCGCAGTTCAGCGCATACTTCCGCGACGACCTCGCCAAATGGACGGCAGTCGCCAAGCGCGCCAACATCAAGGCCGAGTAAGTCTCAACCGCGAGATCAGCGTGACCACTGACGATCATCGGTATCGAGCGCAGTTTCCCGGCGTCATCGGTAAGACACTGGCGGACTCATCCCCCTCATGGCAGCAGCCCGTCCGCGCGGCGCCGGGAAGCCCCAACGTCATAGTCATCCTGATGGACGACATGGGCTACTCCGATCTCGGCTGCTTTGGCGGTGACATTTCAACGCCCCATATCGATGCACTGGCGTATGCAGGGCTGCGCTTT
>CAZZKA010000137.1:0-9416 GCA_964654745.1 uncultured Bordetella sp.
CGGAAAGGGTGGGATTCGAACCCACGGTACGGGAGACCCGTACACCGGATTTCGAATCCGGCGCATTCGACCACTCTGCCACCTTTCCTGAAACTGTAAGACCGGGACGGCAAGGCCGCTTCCGACCAAACACCCGTCTTAGCGGGCAACGCCCCTTTTAAGCTCAACCGAAAATTATACCGCAGGCGTAAGTCTGGTCAGACCGCCCATATACGGCACGAGCGCTTCCGGAACAAGCACCGAGCCATCGGCCTGCTGATAATTCTCGAGCACGGCGACCAGGGTCCGCCCCACCGCGAGCCCCGATCCGTTCAGGGTATGCACGAGTTCGGTCTTGCCCTGCGCGTTACGCACTCGCGACTGCATCCGCCTTGCCTGAAAAGCCTCGCAATTGGAACACGACGAAATCTCGCGATAAGTGCCCTGCGCGGGCAGCCATACCTCCAGATCGTAGGTCTTGGCCGCGCCGAAGCCCATGTCGCCCGTGCAGAGCAGCATCACCCGGTACGGAAGCCCGAGCTTGCGCAAAATCGCCTCGGCGTGGCCCACCATCTGCTCGAGCGCCGCATACGAGTGCTCGGCCGAAGTGATTTGCACCATCTCAACCTTGTCGAACTGGTGCTGCCGGATCATCCCTCGCGTATCCCGGCCATACGAGCCCGCCTCCGACCGAAAGCAGGGCGTGTGCGCGGTCAGCTTCATCGGCAGCCGATCGGCAGCGACAATATCGCCTCGAATCAGATTGGTCAGCGAAACTTCCGAGGTCGGAATCAGATAAAACGATTCGCTCTCACCCTCCTGCCCGCCTTTCTTGGCTGCAAAGAGATCCTGCTCGAACTTTGGCAATTGCCCCGTGCCCATCAATGTTTCGCGATTGACCACGTAGGGCGTGTAACACTCCGTGTAGCCGTGTTCGCCCGTCTGCATGTCGAGCATCATTTGGGCAAGCGCCCGATGCATGCGCGCGACCGCACCCCGCATCACCGCAAATCGCGCTCCAGCCAACTTGGTACCACTTTCAAAATCAAGACCCAGCGGTACGCCTACATCAACATGGTCCCGCGGTGTGAACCCCAGGGCCTGCGGCTGAAGACCCTGCGGACTCCATCTGCGGACTTCGACATTGGCGCTTGCGTCCGGACCAGTAGGCACGGACTCATGCGGAACATTGGGAACCGTCAGTAACCACTCGTTGATACGCGCCTGTACCGCCTCATTTTGCGTACTAGCGGCGGCGAGATCGTCAGCGATTCCTGTCACCTGGGCCATCAGAGCCGATGCGTCCTCACCCCTGGATTTGGCCTGCCCGATCGCTTTGGAAAGCGCATTGCGCTGGGCCTGTAGCGTTTCGGTACGCACCTGCAGCGCCTTACGCTCTGACTCAAGCGCGCGAAACGCCTCGACATCCAGCACATAGCCGCGGTCGGCCAATCGCGTGGCGACGACCGCCAAGTCTCTGCGAAGCAAGGCTATATCAAGCATGGTCTGGATCCTGTGAACGAAAGCTGATTTTATCAGCGCGCCCGCGCCAACTGGACCTCGATACGCCTGCGCCAACTGGGCCTCGGCACGCACGCGTCCCCGACATCACTCCGCCGGCCCGGAGCTTCGATAATGAGGCTACGCCGACCGCGCACCGCGCCACAACGCCTAGTCTTCTCCCGACTCAGCCAGGCGATCGAGAGCACGCAGACGCTCCAGCTTGTCCGCAATTTTGATCTCAAGCCCACGCGCAACTGGCCGATACCAGCCGGGCTCGGCCATACCTTCAGGAAAATAGCGTTCACCAGCCGCATACGCCTCGGGCTCGTCATGCGCATAGCGATAGGTTCGGCCAAAGCCCATTTGCTTCATGAGCCGGGTTGGCGCATTGCGCAAATGTTCCGGGACCGGCTGAGAACCTTCCCTACGAACATACGCGAGCGCTGCATTCCAGGCCGAGTAGACCGCATTGGATTTGGGCGCGACCGCCAGATACACAAGCGCCTGGGCCAGCGCAAGTTCACCTTCCGGGCTACCCAGCCTCTCGTAGGTCTCAGCCGCATCAAGCGCAAGAGCAAGCGCGCGCGGGTCCGCGTTGCCGATGTCTTCGCTCGCCATACGGATGATGCGTCGCGCCAGATAACGCGGGTCGGCCCCGCCATCAATCATTCGCGCAAACCAGTAGAGCGCAGCATCGGGGCTGGAACCGCGAACCGACTTGTGAAGCGCGCTGATCTGGTCGTAAAACGCGTCGCCCCCCTTGTCAAAGCGCCGCAGACTCTGGGAAAGCGTCGATTCGAGCGCATCGCCATCAATCGTTGCCACGCCCTGCGCCCGCGCCGCGTCAGTGACGATTTCAACCGCATTCAGAAGTCTTCTTGCATCGCCGTCCGCCCAACCGATGAGCCGCTCCCGAGCGACGTTGTCAAACCCGATCGGCCCATCCACCGCGAGGCTCGCTGCGGCCCGCTCAAAAAGCGCCCCCATTTCGTCAACGGCCAGCGCCTTGAGCACGTAGACTCTGGCTCGAGACAAAAGCGCGCTGTTGACTTCGAACGACGGATTTTCAGTGGTCGCACCGATAAAGGTGAAAAGTCCGCTTTCTACATGCGGTAGAAATGCATCCTGTTGTGCCTTATTAAACCGATGCACCTCGTCAACGAATACGATAGTGCGTAGCCCGCGTTCGCGTGCCTGCCTCGCTTCATCGACGGCCTCGCGGATATCCTTAACCCCTGCAAGCACGGCAGACAGCGCGATGAAGTGCGCATCGAACCCTCCCGCCATGAGCCGTGCGAGCGTGGTCTTACCAACGCCCGGCGGCCCCCAAAAAATCATCGAATGCGGCTTACCCGACTCAAACGCAACGCGCAGAGGTTTCCCGGGTCCGAGCAGATGCGCCTGACCGATCACCTCATCGGGCGTGCGCGGCCTCAGCCTCTCTGCGAGCGGCACAGCCTCCTGCGCAGACGTTCGGTTGGGCAGTAGATCCGCCACGTCAGTACGGGGCTAGGCTCCGCCCGAGACCGGCGCGCGCTCCAGAGACTGGCGCGCGAGCATGTTGGCGCATACGATCATGAGTACATAGGCCGTCGCTACCCCGACCCAGATGCCTGCAGGCCAACGCGCATCCATCATCACGCCAAAGAGCGCAGGCGCGACCGCCACGCCGACATCGAGCCCGGCATAAATGATTCCGTAGATGCGTCCGGTTGCGCCCGGTGGCGCAGCGCGTTTGATCAGAAGATCACGCGCTGGAGTGCCGACCCCTGCGGCAAAGCCCATCACGCCAAATAGCAGGACCGACAGCCAGATCGGCGTATCCAGATACCCAATCGACAGGGCGACAGCGAAGGCGCCCATGAGCGAAATGCTCACGATACGCTCGGCATGCCTCGTCTCACCCATGGACCAGCCGCCGGCCAGAGCGCCTGCCGCACTGCCCACCATATAGACACTTACGAGTAAGGCGACTTGCGCTGCGGGCAGATTATGTAATTGCGCAGCCGACTCCGGACCAAAGCTCTGAACGCCACCGATGGCAAACGCGGTGCCAAAGAAGTACACGAAACTGATCCAGAGACCGGGGAGTTTCATAAAACCAAGCACCGACATCGAGACATCACCCTGGCCGCCCTCGGCCGCGGCGCCGTGATGGCGCACCGGCGAGACCCGCAGTTCGTCGCGCGCCCACCAGACGAGCGCGAGGATCACGACGCAGACTGCGCCCGCCGCGAGCATTGCCACCCTCCAGCCCGCCATGCTTGAGACGGCGACCAAAAGCAGAGGGGCCACAGCCCAACCGAGGCTGCCGGCCACTCCGTGAATCGCGTACGAGCGCGGCAGCCGCTTGCCATCGATTCGACGGTTAAGGATGCAGTAGTCGACCGGATGGAAAGGCGCATTGCCCGCGCCAGCTATCGCACAACCTGCGAGCAGCATGGCGTAGCTCTGTGAGGCGGCCAGTACCACGGTACTCAGAGCAAACAAGCCGATCGAAATCAGCAGGACCGGCAGCGGGCCATAGCGGTCGACCGCAAAGCCCGAGGCCGCCTGGACAAAGCCCGACACGACAAAAAACATCGTCATCAGCAGGCCTAGTTCGGCGTAGCTGAGCGAAAACTCGGTCAGCAGCAGCGGAAACACCGGCGGCAGGATCAGATGCATGAAATGCGATAGCGCATGCGCAACCGAAATCACCGTGATCACACGGGTCTGTTGCTGTGCGCTCAGGGGCGCATCGCCAAGGACTTGTGCAGCGGCATCAGAGGCCATCGGCCCACCCGGAGGAAGAGATTGCGCTGTAGGCGCTGTTTTTTGAGGAGATTTACTTCGAGATCACTATGGGGCCGAAGATACCTATTGCCTGACCACATCAGCCCCGGAGGGAATCCGGAAGGTAAATAGTGTCTCATCGATTGCCGGATTGCGCTCGAGAGCCCCGAAACTGAACCGCGACAGGCGGCCAAATGCATCCCCGACCTCGAGCGCCTCAGGGAGCCCGGCACGCAGCCCGATAACGATGCGTTCTATGCCCGCCTCCTTCTGACGGGGCACCGCCTCGAGCCACAGCAATCCATCGCGGGATCCCGCCTCGACAAAGGTAAAGTCGCTATCGATGGAGTCGTTGCCGAACAGGATCGCAGCCGGGGTCGCCGACAGGGCATCACCTAGCTTGCGGATCGTGACCTGGTTGAGATCGCGATCATAAAAGTATAGCTCCCGGCCATCGGCGACCATCAACTGCTCGAACGGCTTTTTAACCTCCCAACGGAACCGCCCGGGTCGGACGAAAGCGAAACTTCCCTCCGTGGTCTCTATGACTCGGCCAGCCGCATTGATCACGCTCTGGCGAAAACTGCCGCGCGCACTGCGGATCGCTTTAAGAAATGATCGAAACTCGGCATAGGCGCTCGAAGCAGGGGGATCGGCGCCGCTCACCTGTGCGACCGGAGACCGGTTGGACAAGGGAGCGGGCTGCGCGCTCGCCCTCCCACCGGAAAAGCCGATCCACAGCGCTCCGATACCGAAGCCGCATTGAGATAGAAACCCGCGGCGCTCGGGCTGCTGCATGCGGCACTACTCGTCGGAACGCGCGGCTACGAGAATATCGCGATTGCCGTTGGTCGCCATCGCCGACACCAGCCCCGATTTCTCCATCTGCTCGAGAAGCCGCGCCGAGCGGTTATAACCAATGCGCAGGTGGCGCTGCACCAGGGAAATCGATGCACGACGATGTTTGAGAACCACCGCTACGGCCTGATCGTACATGGGGTCGAGCTCTCCATCGACCCCCGCCTCGGTGAGGGTCTGCGACAAACCGCCAAATCCCACCGCACTGCCGGCATCGACCTCCTCGGGAACACCGCCCTCAAGAAGGCCCTCGATGTAGTCCGGCTCAGCGACACTGCGCCAGTGCTCGACTACCTTGTGAACCTCTTCGTCCGAGACGAACGCACCGTGCACCCGAACCGGTACGCCGCTTCCGGGGGGCAGGTACAGCATATCGCCCTGCCCGAGCAGCGATTCTGCGCCCATCTGATCGAGGATGGTGCGCGAATCGATCTTGGACGACACCTGGAATGCGATTCGCGTGGGGATGTTGGCCTTGATAAGACCGGTGATAACGTCAACCGACGGTCGCTGAGTCGCGAGGATGAGATGGATACCGGCGGCGCGCGCCTTTTGAGCGAGGCGCGCGATCAGTTCTTCGACCTTCTTGCCAACCACCATCATGAGGTCGGCAAGCTCGTCGATCACGACGACGATCTGCGGCAGACGCCCGAGCGGCTCGGGCGCATCGGGCGTCAGTGAGAACGGATTGGGAATGATCTCTTCTTTCTTTTCCGCCTCGGCGATACGTGCGTTATAGCCCGAGAGGTTGCGCACACCGAGTTTGCTCATCAGCCGATAGCGTCGCTCCATCTCGGCCACACACCAGTTGAGCGCGTTGCCCGCCTGACGCATGTCGGTAACCACGGGTGCCAGCAGATGCGGAATACCCTCGTAGACGCTCATCTCGAGCATCTTCGGATCGATCATGATGAGGCGAACCTGCGAGGGATCGGCCTTGTAGAGCAGCGACAGGATCATCGCGTTGATACCGACCGATTTGCCCGAGCCGGTTGTACCCGCGACGAGCAGATGCGGCATCTTGGCGAGATCGGCAACCATCGGGTTGCCGGCTATGTCCTTGCCGAGCGCCAGCGTGATTGCCGAGCCGCCCGAGGCGTAGACCTGTGAGCCCAGAATCTCGGTGAGCTTGACGCCCTGACGGCGCGCATTGGGCAATTCCAGACCCATCAGGTTTTTACCGGGAATCGTCTCGACCACCCGCAACGATGTCAGCGAAAGCGCCCGCGCGAGATCCTTGGAAAGGTTGACGATCTGACTGCCCTTGACGCCGGTTGCAGGCTCGATCTCGTAGCGCGTGATGACCGGCCCCGGATATGCGGCGACGACATTGGCTGCAACATTGAAATCAGCAAGTTTCTTTTCTATGAGTCGCGACGTGTACTCGAGCGTCTCTTGCGATACACCTTCCTGAGCCGCCGGCGCTTCGTCAAGCAGGCTGAGCGCAGGCATCTGGGTGTTACCCGGCAGGTCGGCAAAAAGCAGAGGCTGACGCTCGGACTCCGCACGACGCGAGCGCTCGATCTGCACGACTGGCTGCTCGATATGAATCGGCTCGTCATCAAGGTCATCCATGACCTTGCGAAGTTCCTGGACCTGCTCCTCGCGCTCCGTGGCAGCAACCGCACCAAGCTTGCGGTCGCGGCGCGAAGCAATCGCCTCGCGAGCGCGCAGGAAACCGGCCTCGACCCATTCGCCCACTCGCTCGCACATGTGGAACCAGGAGCAACTCGCCCAAAGGCTAAAGCCGATACCCGCCGTAACAAGAAGCAGCATCGTGGCCCCGATCGCGCCCAGCGAGTCGAACGCAAAGGGGGCGAAGCTCTGGCCCACGATCCCGCCTGGCCCCATGGGCAGCGTTGCGCCAAGGCCATGGGTACGGGCCGCCTCGAGGATCACGCAGGCGCCGAACATGAGCGTGAAGCCGAGCCATCTCTCCCAGGCAAACCTCGTGAACTCCGGATCATCGGCGCGCAGGCTTCCGCGGGCGCGCATCGCGCCACGTGCAACGGCGAGGGCAAACAACGGCACCATCAGCCACGCGCTAAGGCCAAACAGGTAAAGGAGCAGATCGGAAAGCCAGGCGCCAAATCGCCCGCCGGCGTTCCGAACGCCCAGGCCGTGAACCGCATGCGACCAGCCCGGATCGGCGCGGTTATAGGTCACTAGGATAAGAAAGAGGTAAGTCCCCAGCGCGCCACAGGCAATCCAGCGGACCTCATTGACCAGCCGAAGCACCCGCTCGGGCAGATCGGCCCTCAGGCTGCGCAAAAACGACGCGCGCGGCGGCGGGTTGGATCCTAAAGCGACAGAGGCGCGAGCCACGATGGAATCAGTTCAGTTCGGTTCGAAGAGTGGGGGGCGATCCGGGGGCGATGAACACGCATCAAAGATAGAACCCCAGTTTTTCGCGAAGCAGGATGCGCCCCTCGTCAAGCGGCGCGATATAACCCTCGGTCTCCAGGCCTTTCATCACCCGCGACACCATCTCGCGCGAGGCCCCGACCATCTTGGCAATCTGTTGCCGGGGCAGGCGGTTGCGCACGATGCGCTCACCATCGATCATTTCCGAAGAGTCGAGCAGCACCCTGGCAACCCGTCCGTAAACATCGAGCAGCGCAAGGCTCTCGATCTTGCGATCAGCCGATCGCAGGCGGCGCACGAGCCCCATCATCACTGCGAGGCAGATCTCGGTGCTTTGATTGAGAATCGCGCGGAAACTTTCCTGGCGAATCGACAGCAACTCGCAGGATTCGAGCGTGATCACGCTCGCCGAACGCGGCTCGTCATCGATGAGGCTCATCTCACCAAAAAACTCGCCCGATCCGATCACTGCCAGAATGACTTCCTTGCCATCGGAATCTGAGCGCTGAACCTTGGCGCGACCCGAAAGCATGATGAACAGCGTCTGGGAGGCTTCTCCCTCCGCGACGATGGTTTTGCCGCGCGCAAAGCTGCGCCGCTGGCTGCCTACCGCGAGCAGATCGATCTGCGCCTCATTGAGCCCGACAAACAGCGGGACCCGGCGCAGAAACAGGCGGTTGTCGTAACTGACCATCGTCTCCTCTTCCAAACCGCCCTGGATTGCAACGCCCCATTTCGGGGCATGCCGGCCAGGCGACGGTCCGCGGGTAGGCTTGGCTTGTTCTGCTCAATCCGGCCGCGCCATGGGCCTCCCGCTTCCACAATCCGAAAAACACCCCGGTAAAGACCCCGCGCACCACCCGTTCAAAAACGGCCTGGCGCATGCCTTGTCTTCCCCAAGGGGAAACCCAGAACTTCTATAATTGTGCCCTAGATACCGAAGGTTTCGCAAAATTTCTTGAAGTCTTGCCTGTAAATCGATGATTCATTGAGGTTTTCAGGCAACAAACAGGTGAAAAAATGACCGATCGCAAGCACGCCCGGGTGTTGATTCTCGGATCCGGCCCCGCCGGCTACACCGCAGCGGTGTATGCCGCGCGCGCCAATTTGAAACCCGTTCTCATTACCGGGATGGCCCAGGGCGGGCAGCTCATGACGACCACGGATGTGGATAACTGGCCGGCGGATGCTGACGGGGTCATGGGCCCGGACCTGATGGCCCGGTTCGAAAAGCACGCGGGCCGGTTCGGAACCGAGATGATCTTCGACCAGATCCACACGGCGCGGCTGGACGAACGCCCCCTGCGGTTGATTGGCGATTCGGGCGAATACACTTGCGACGCACTGGTGATCGCAACCGGCGCATCGGCGCGTTATCTGGGCCTGCCCTCGGAGCAGTCCTTCATGGGCCGCGGCGTCTCGGCCTGTGCAACGTGTGACGGGTTCTTTTATCGCAACCAGGAAGTCGCGGTCATCGGCGGCGGCAACACGGCTGTGGAAGAAGCGCTCTACCTCACCAACATCGCCAGTCGCGTCACATTGGTACATCGGCGCGACAAACTGCGGGCAGAGCCCATCATGATCGATAAGCTCATGGAAAAGGCCTCGGCAGGCAAGGTCGCGCTGCGCTGGTTCAGCGAGCTCGACGAGGTACTCGGTGATGCGAGCGGCGTAACCGGCATACGTATTCGCGACAAACGCTCAGGAGAGACCAGCGACATCGCACTCCAGGGCGTCTTCGTTGCCATCGGACATACCCCCAACACCGGGATCTTCGAGGGGCAACTCGACATGACGGGCGGCTACATCCGGACTCGGGGCGGCCTCGAAGGATTCGCCACGGCCACGAGCGTCCCGGGCGTCTTTGCCGCCGGCGATGTGCAGGACCATGTTTACCGGCAGGCGATCACCAGCGCGGGTACGGGCTGCATGGCGGC
>CAZZKA010000138.1:0-9347 GCA_964654745.1 uncultured Bordetella sp.
GGCTTTGAGAATCTCAACATCGACGCCGCCCGAATCAAGCAGCTCGGGTTCGAAGGCCTGATGCAGCCGATCAGCACCAGCTGCCGTGACCACATGGGCGGCAACTCGGCCCAGGTCCACACCTGGGACGGGAAGAAGTGGGTGGTTGCACCCAAGGTCTACGAGGCGGATATGCAGGTGCTCAAGCCCATGCAGGACGCCTACGCGGCACGCTATGCCGCCGAGAAGAAGATTCAAGCGCGCGACTGCGCCAAGGAAGCATCGAACTGATGTAGCGGAAGGCTCGGGCGCCACAGGCGTCCGGCCTGTCGCCGCGCGGTCGCACTCTGGTGCGGTTCGCACGGCGCGCTCCGCCGGACCCGGCGTGCCGGGTCCCGCCGAGCGCTCAACCCCTGGAGAGAGCCGTGAGCAATCCCATGCTCGTTGTCAATGGCATTGAGGTCATCTACAACCACGTTATCCTGGTGCTAAAGGGCGTGTCTCTGCAGGTTCCCGAGGGCGGCATCGTCGCACTCTTGGGCGGAAACGGTGCAGGTAAGACCACGACACTGCGCGCCATTTCCAATCTGCTCAAGGGCGAGCGCGGCGAGGTCACCAAAGGGTCAATCAGCCTGCGCGGAGAGTCGATCGCCGACCTCACGCCAGCCGATCTGGTCAAACGCGGCGTCATCCAGGTCATGGAAGGGCGCCACTGCTTCGGGCACCTTACCGTCGAGGAGAACCTGCTCACCGGGGCGTATACGCGCAGGCTTTCGCGCGCCGAAACTGCGGCTGCGCTTGAGCGCGTGTACCACTATTTCCCCCGGTTAAAAACGCGGCGCGGCTCCCAGTCCGGATACACCTCAGGGGGCGAGCAGCAGATGACCGCTGTAGGGCGGGCGCTGATGGCCAACCCGCGGATGATTCTGCTCGACGAGCCGTCGATGGGACTCGCTCCGCAGATCGTCGCAGAGATTTTTGAGATCGTACGTGACCTCAATCAGAAGGAAGGCGTGAGTTTTCTACTGGCTGAGCAGAATACCAACGTCGCACTCAGAAATTCCGACTACGGCTATATCCTCGAAAACGGGCGCATCGTGATGGACGGTCTCGCGCGCGACCTCTCCGAAAACGAGGACGTCAAAGAGTTTTACCTCGGCGTATCCAAGGAGGGGCGCAAGTCCTTCCGTGACATCAAGTCCTACCGGCGCCGCAAGCGTTGGCTTTGAGTGGGGTTCTTTTCATGAGTAGCCAACGCGGCAGCCATTACGACGATCTCGAGACCCGCACCCCTGAGGCGCGCGAGGGTGCGTTGATGGCGCGCCTGCCGGAACTGATCGCGCATGCCAAGGCGCTCGCTCCCGGCTGGGCCAGGCGACTTGCTGGGGTCGATGCCCGAGCGGTCAGTTCGCGAAAGGCGCTGGCCGCCATCCCTGTGTTGCGAAAGACCGAGCTGAAGGACCTGCAATCGGCGCAACCGCCCTTCGGCGGCTTCACCACCGTCGAGCCCGGCCGTATGGGAAGGCTCTATATGTCGCCCGGACCGATTTTCGATCCGGAGGGCGCGCGTCCCGATCCGTGGCGCGCCGCACGTGCGCTTTGGGCAGCAGGGATGCGGCCCGGGCATGTGATTCAAAACTGCTTTGGCTACCACCTCACGCCCGGAGCCTGGATGGTCGATAATGCCGCGCGCCATATTGGCTGTGCGGTCATCCCTGCCGGCACGGGTCAGACCGAGCAGCAGCTCGAGCTCATCCGCGCGCTCTCGCCCGACGCCTATGTCGGAACGCCCTCATTTCTGAGGATCCTGATCGAGAAAGCGCGCGAGACCGGCGCCGACATCTCCCGCCTGAAACGAGCGCTGGTAGCAGCCGAAGCGCTCCCGCCAAGCCTGCGCAGCTGGTTTCGTGAACAGGGGCTGGCAAGCGTGCTGCAGTGGTACGGCACGGCCGACATCGGTCTCATCGCCTACGAGTCGGAGGCGCTCGAGGGCATGATCCTCGAGGAGGACCTGATCCTTGAAATCGTGAGGCCCGGCTCGGATCAACCCGTTGCCGACGGCGAGGTTGGCGAGGTCGTCGTGACGAGCTTCAATCCCGACTATCCGATGATTCGTTTCGGAACCGGCGATCTGTCGGCAGTCATGTCCGGCGCCTCGCCTTGCGGCCGCACCAACGTCAGAATCCGCGGATGGATGGGCCGGGCCGACCAGACCACCAAGGTCCGCGGGATGTTCGTTCACCCAGGTCAGGTCGCCGAGATCGCCCGGCGCCATCCTGAGCTCGCGCGCGTGCGCCTGGTGATCGAAGGTGAAATGGCCAACGACCGGATGACGCTGCGCGCCGAGCTGCGATCGGGTTCGGCGCCCGCCGGGCTCGCCGAAGCGCTTGCAGCGACCGTTCGCGAGGTCACCAAGCTGCGCAGCGAAATCCTGTGGGCAGACCCCGGCTCACTACCCAACGACGGCAAAGTGATCGAAGACGCCCGCAAGTACGACTGAGCGCGCCTGTGCTCAAGGTTGTACCATGGCACCGCCCGGCAAACAGCTGCCGCCGGGAGATGGAGAGTCCTCATGGAAATTTTTGACTACGACAACATTCTTCTGTTGCCGCGCCGATGCGTCGTGGAGAGCCGCCGCGAATGCGACCCCTCGATCGAGCTGGGAGGCCGGCACTTTCGGATTCCCGTCGTGCCTGCCAACATGAAGACAGTCGTCAATGACGAAATCTGTGAGATGCTGGCGCGCGGCGGCTATTTCTATATTCAACATCGTTTCGACAACGATAGCGTTGCCTTCGCGCAGTCGATGCGCGACAAAGGACTGTTTGTGTCGCTGTCGGTCGGTGTCAAGGAGGCTGATCGAGAGGTCATCCGCAGGCTTGCATCTGAAGGCTTGGGCGCAGACTACCTCACCATCGACATCGCTCACGGTCATGCCGAATCCGTGCGTGCGATGATCGCGACAATTCGCGAACACCTGCCCAAAAGCTTCATCATCGCCGGCAATGTCGGCACACCCGAAGGCGTGATCGATCTTGAGAATTGGGGGGCCGATGCGACCAAGGTCGGTGTCGGTCCGGGCAAGGTCTGCATCACCCGCATGAAGACCGGATTCGGCACCGGCGGCTGGCAGCTTTCCGCTCTCAAATGGTGTGCTCGTGTCGCAACCCGCCCGATCATCGCTGACGGCGGCATACGCGAGCATGGCGATATCGCCAAGTCGGTAAGGTTCGGCGCGACCATGGTGATGGTCGGTTCGATGTTTGCCGGCCATGAAGAGTCCCCAGGGGCTACGGTCGAAGTCGACGGCAAACTTTTCAAGGAATATTACGGCTCAGCCTCGGAATTCAATAAAGGCCACCGTAGCTTCGTTGAAGGCAAACGGATCCTCGAACCGATCAAGGGGCGCTTGGGCGACACACTGCGCGAGATGGAAGAAGATCTGCAGAGCTCGATTTCGTATGCCGGAGGGCGGCGGCTGAGTGACCTCAGACGCGTGAACTACGTGATCCTCGGCCATGACAACGACACGTCGTATCTGATCTGAGTTTCGGCGCTCCAGGGCCGCTTTGAAAGCGGCCTGCGCGCGGTCAGCTACGGTCTGCGGGTGGCGTGCGATCGGACTGCCCGATCTCGCGCTGCATGATCACCGTATCGACCCAGCGATCGAATTTCCACCCGCTCGCGCGCAGCGTTCCCGCAAACCGAAAGCCACACGATGCGTGCAGACCAATCGACCCGGTGTTGCCGCTGTCGCCGATGATCGCAATGATCTGGCGCACGCCCCGGGCTTCGGCGCGCGTCATGAGTTCATCCATCAACATCCGCCCGATGCCCTCGCGCGCGCGACCGGGTTTGACGTAGACCGAGTTCTCGGCGCTGAAGCGATAGGCAGGACGCATCCGGAAAAAATTGAGGTAGGCAAAGCCCAGCACCTCGCCGCGCTCTTCGGCTACCAGATAGCAAAAACCATTGGTGAGCACATCATCGCGGCGGCGACTCATCTCGGCGAGATCGGGCGGGTCAATCTCAAAAGAACCCGAGCCGTGGCGAACATGATGCGCATAAATCGACGCGATCGCGGGCAGGTCCGATGGCAGGCTGTCACGGACAAGCGGCAAGGGCCTGGGCGGATCGAGTTCAGTCATGCGAGGCCTTAAACATTAAAAAGCTCACTGGACTCACGCCGCAGCGCGCCCTGTGCGATGAGCTCGGCAACGGCCCAGTCGAACGCCGCCTCGATCGGCATCGATAGCTGCGCAGCCGCCATCCTAAGGGTGGAGGCTGCAGTAACGCGTTCACGAAGTATGTCCTCGTCGACGCGCTCAAGATCGAGCAGAAGGTATTTGATCATCACCTTTAAAGCATAGCGTGCATTACGCTCGGGGTCGGCACGCAGCGCGGCGAGCCGTTTTTTTGCTCTCTCCAGGACCGTTGCGACATCGCCAAAGGCCGGGCCATGCCCCGGCAAAACCATATCGACTTCGAGCTCTCCGATCAGGTCAAGCATCGCCGCCTGCTCAGCAAAGCCCGACTCGCCGGCGAGCTCGGGAAAAATGACGCCAAAGCCGTTTTGCCAGAGTACATCGGCAGAGATAAGCAGCCTGAGACGGGCGCAGTGGAAAATCAGACTCTTGGCATCGTGGCCAGGCGCGGCATGGACGGTCCACGCCATGTTCCCCATCAACAGCGTCTGGCCAGGAGACACCGAACCTGTCGCTTCAAAGCGCTCGCAGCGCTGCGCTGTCCCGGCATGGCTGAGCGCTGCGCGATCCCACTGGCGCACATCCTCAAGGCTCGCTTCGGGGACCAGAACCTCACAGTGATGTTCGTTGGCGAGCGTCGCATTGGCCCCGCAATGGTCCGAGTGCAAATGGGTGTTAAAGATGCGCGAAAGACGCCTGGCCCCCAAGCGCCGCAAGCCCACGTTGACCAAGTGAGCAGCGATCGGCGCATGCTTCACGTAGCCGGTGTCGACGAGCGTCGCGCCACCGTCGGGCTCAGCCATCAGGATCATATTGGACGACAGCCAGTCGCGCTCGATGAAGCGCACGCCGTGCGGCAGACCTGGCAGCGTCTCAGACAACATCATGCCGGCGCGCAAGCTCTCGCGCGCGCACCTCACCCAGGCGAGTGGCAAAGGCAGCCTCGAGGCTCATTCCAAGGTGCTCGGCAAGCTGCCGCCAGACTACAAGTCGCTCATCATCATCGAGCATGATCCACGCCTCTATCTGCTCAAGGGTGCGCGTGCAGCCGAGACAGCGTTGCCCCGTAGGGTCAAGCTGGCAAACGGATATGCAGGGTGAGGGCACTATCGCTCGGGGCGCTCCGGTCACGTCGGCCACCTCATGCGGCCTGCTCGCTGCGCGCGGCTCGCCGCGCGACAAGCGCACTACCCGCGCGCGAACCGTTGCGACGGCCGAGTTGCTCGGAAATCCATTGCCCGGTCTGAACCAGCTGATCAAGGTCGAGGCCGGTCTCGATACCCAGCCCGTGCAGCAGCCACACGACATCCTCGGTTGCAACGTTGCCGGTCGCCCCCTTGGCGTAGGGGCATCCGCCCAGGCCAGCGATCGAACTATCAAAGCGATGGATGCCGACCTCCAGGCTCGCAAGCACGTTGGCAACGCCCTGCCCATAGGTGTCGTGAAAATGCGCGGAGATTCGATCGGCGGGGACCTCGCGCAGGGCGGCCTCGAAGACCCGTTTCACGTGGCCTGCGGTAGCAACGCCTATCGTGTCAGCAATACCGATCTCATCGCAGCCCAGGTCACGCGTGCGACGAACCAGATCGATCACCGCGGCATCGGGGACCTCGCCCTGATACGGGCAGCCGAAAGCCACCGAAATCGCCGCACGCAGACGGATGCCATGGGCTCGGGCGGCCTCGGTAACCGGTCGGAAGCGCTCGATGCTCTCGGCCACGGAGCAATTGGTATTGCGCTGTGAAAAGGCTTCACTCGCAGCGCCAAAAATGACCACCTCGTCGACTCGCGCGGCAAGCGCCCCTTCGAATCCCTTCATGTTCGGAGTGAGAGCCGAGACAGTCAGTCCGGGGCGGCGCGGCAGACGGGCGAGGACCTGGGCGGCATCGGCCATCTGCGGAACCCATTTCGGGGAGACGAACGATGTTGCCTCGAGCTGGCTGATGCCCGCGGCGAGCAAGCGCTCGCAAAGTTCGACCTTGGTCTCGGTTGCGACGGGTTGTTTTTCGTTTTGCAAGCCGTCGCGCGGACCGACTTCGGTGATAAATGCCTTGCGGGGAAGCGTCATGACTTTTCTTTCTCGGCTTAGTTTCTTTCTCGGCTTAGTCGCCGCAGCGGTTACTAGGGTTTTATTCGGGGCCTGGCTTCAGTATGCCCGCTCGCGCCTGACCAGCCCGCCGGGCGACTCTCCGCCGCGCAGGGCAACGATGCGCTGGGCAACCTGTCGGGCGGACTCCGCGATCACAGTGATCGCCGCGATATGAGGCGTGATCCGGACCGAGCGATGTCGCCAAAGGGGATTGTCTGGCGGCAGCGGCTCGGCGCGAAATACATCCAAGGTTGCTCCGCCCAGCCTGCCCGAATCAAGAGCGGCGAGCAGGTCCTCTTCGACTAGCAGTTCGCCGCGCGCGACATTGATCACATGTGCGCCGGGAGCGAGCCAGGCAAGGCGCTCGGCGTTGAACAGGTCGCGCGTGTGCGCAGTCGAAGGCGCGGCAATCACCAGAACATCGCAATTCTCGAGAAAGCGCCTGAGCCCTTGCCGTTCATCGAAGGTCTCTATGCCCGCGAGCGACTTGGGGCTTCGGGAAAATCCCCGCACTGCGAAGCCAAATCCAGCGAGCGTTTTCGCGATCGCTGAACCGAGTATGCCAAGGCCGAATACCCCGATCGTACGATCGCGCGGCGATCGGTAGGCAAGTTCGCGCCACAAGCCTTCCCGGTGCTGGGCCTCATAGCGGTCATAGCCGTAGTGCAGGCGCAGCACCTCGTGACAGCAGTACGCAGTCATCTGCTGCGCCATACCCGCGTCCTCAATGCGATAAACGGCAAGCGCCGCCGGCAGCTCGGCATCGGCAAACAGCCAATCGACTCCCGCCCCCGCGGCAAATGCCGCGCGCAGCTTCGGCTGTCGCGCGAAAAACCCGGGCGCCTGCTTCCAGATCACTGCGTAATCCGCGGTCGGTGCATGGGGCTCGTCAGCAATGACTCGCGCCTCAGGGAGCTCTCGCGCAAGCGCCTGCGTCCACGCTATCGTCGCCTCAGGATTGCGCAAAGCGACAACTACGGTCGGGCTGGCCCCGGATCGCGATACGGGGCTCATGGTGCGACCGGTTCAATGGCGAGGAGCGCGGCACCTTCCTGAACCTGCGAACCCACCGGATGCATGATCGCGCTGATCCGTCCCGCGCTTGGCGCAACGATAAGATGCTCCATCTTCATGGCTTCAAGCACCGCGAGCGGCTGGCCTCGCTCGACGACGGCGCCGAGTCCGACCATCATCGCAAGCACCTTTCCCGGCATCGGGGCAGTCAAACCGCCGGCGTGCCCGGCCTCATCGCTGGAGTCCTCGCCCGGTGCATGCACGACAAAGCGCAGATGGCGGCCAGGCAGGAATACATGAACGCCGCCGGCCTGCACCACCGCCCGGCAGGCGATCGTGCGACTACCCACCAAGCCTGAGAGAGCCGCGGTTGCGCGGTCCCAGCGAAGGTCCGCCAGACAGATCACCTCTTCGCCGTTATACACGGTAAAGCCACGACCCTCGCGCGCCGGTTCTATGCGCAGCTCGGCTCGCGCTTCGCCCAGGGTCAGGCGCAGCCAGCGCGAACCCGCGCCATGAACGCGCCAGCTATCCACGGCAGCCCAGGGGTCCTCCCAGCGATCCGGTATCGGGCTGAACAGCGCCGTACCCGCTGCTTGCGGATGTCCGGCTCTTTCACGGATTGACTCGGCCTCCTCGACGGCAAGCCACGCCGCCGCGGCAAGCGCCCATTCCTCGGCAGCCACAGTGAGCGCGGCGCCCACAAGAACATCGCCCTCACGTTCGATCAGTCCCGTATCGAGATCGCCTGCGGCAAAGGCGGCGTTGTGCATCAGCCGGTACAGGAAGGCCGCATTGGTGGAGGGCCCCACCACCACCATGCCTGCAAGCGCCTGCGCGAGCCGCGCCCGCGCCTCGTTCCGGTCGGCACCCCAGGCGATCAGTTTGGCGATCATCGGATCGTAGTGAGCGCTGATGGTGTCGCCCGCGCGCACACCGCTGTCGAGTCGTACCGCTGCAACGCGGTCCGAGCCGGCGGCTCCTGTTTGAAAATTTACCGCGGCGGGGCCATGCATGACACGGACAAGGCCCGTTGAAGGTAGAAAGCCTCGCTCTGGATTTTCCGCATAAAGCCTCACCTCGATAGCGTGGCCTTTCATCGCAAGCGCCGATTGCGCAGCCGGCAACAGCTCACCGGCAGCGACCCGTAACTGCCATTCGACAAGATCCAGGCCGGTGATCATTTCGGTTACAGGGTGTTCGACCTGCAAACGCGTGTTCATCTCCATGAAAAAAAAGCGCCCATCCTGCTCAGCGATAAACTCAACGGTGCCTGCCCCTTCATAGCCGACCGCTCGAGCGGCCGAAATAGCGGCATCCCCCATCTCGCGGCGACGCGCTTCGGTCATGCCTGGCGCGGGCGCTTCTTCGACGACCTTCTGGTGGCGACGCTGAACCGAGCAGTCGCGCTCGAAAAGATGAACGCAGTTACCGTGCCGATCGGCAAAAATCTGCACCTCGATATGGCGAGGGCGGCGCAGGTAGCGCTCGATGATCACCTCGTCTGACCCGAACGCAGCGAGCGCCTCACGCCGGCATGAAGCAAGCGCTGCCGCAAAATCCTCGCTCCGCTCGACGATTCGCATGCCCTTGCCGCCACCGCCTGCGCTCGCCTTGATCAGCACCGGATAGCCTATCGCATCGGCCTGGCCTCGCAGATAGTCCGACTCCTGACGCTCACCATGGTAACCGGGCACCAGTGGCACCCCCGCGCGCTCCATCAGCGACTTGGCGGCAGCCTTGCTACCCATCGCTGCAATCGCCTCAGGAGGCGGACCGATGAAAACGAGACCTGATTCGCCGACTTTGCGTGCGAAGCCTTCGTTTTCCGAAAGAAACCCATAGCCGGGATGAACCGCCTGCGCGCCGCTTGCCTTGGCGATATCCAGGATGAGATCTCCACGCAGATAGGATTCTCGAGCAGGCGCGGGCCCGAGCCGGTAGGCCTCGTCGCACGCCTGGACGTGCGCCGAGCGGGCGTCCGCATCGGAGTAGACGGCAACCGTCTCGATGCCCAGTCGCCGCGCAGTCGCCGCCACGCGGCAGGCGATCTCACCGCG
>CAZZKA010000139.1:0-9257 GCA_964654745.1 uncultured Bordetella sp.
CGCCCGCCCAGTCTTCGCCCGCCCAGCCGCCGGCTGCCCGGACGCCGCCAGTCAGCTCAGATGACGCCGGTGCGGCCCACGTCGTCAAACCCCACGCGTCTCCTTCGGTTCGTCGCTTTGCCCGTGAACTCGGCGTCGACCTCTCGCAGGTCCGCGGGACCGGCCCCAAGCAGCGCATCCTGCAGACGGATGTTCAGGCTTTTGTTAAGGCCCTCGTGCAGCGGGGTGGTGCGGCCCAGGGGGCTGCCGCGGTAACGGGCGAGGGCGGCGCCGCGCTGGGCCTTATTGCCTGGCCCAAAGTCGATTTTGCAAAATTCGGGCCGATCGAACGTCAGGCGCGGCCGCGTATCAAGAAACTGTCGGCGGCTAACCTGCACCGTAACTGGGTGATGATCCCGCATGTCACCAATCACGATGACGCCGACATCACCGATCTCGAAGCGTTTCGTATGAAGCTCAACGAGGAGCAGGGCAAGGGCGGGACCAAGGTCACTATGCTCGCCTTCCTGATCAAGGCCTGCGTGAGCGTGCTCAAGAAATTCCCCGAGTTCAATGCTTCACTAGAGGGCGACGAACTGGTCCTCAAGAACTACTGGCATATCGGATTTGCAGCCGACACGCCGAATGGGTTGGTGGTTCCGGTCATTCGCGATGCGGACAAGAAAGGGATCCTGCAGATAGCGCGTGAGACCTCGGAACTCGCCGCCAAGGCGCGCGAGGGCAAACTCTCCCCCGCCGAGATGCAGGGCGGCACGTTTTCGATCTCGAGCCTGGGCGGGATCGGCGGCACCTATTTCACCCCGATCATCAATGCCCCCGAGGTCGCCATCCTCGGCGTATGTCGTTCGCAGACCCGACCAGTGTGGTCTGGCTCGGTGTTTGAGCCGCGACTCATGCTGCCGCTGTCGCTTTCCTGGGATCACCGGGTGATCGACGGTGCCTCAGCGGCGCGTTTCAATGTCGCCCTCGCTCAATTGCTCGCCGATTTCCGGCGCGTGATGCTTTGATCATCGGGATGCGAGCATGAGTCAGAGAACAGAGATCAGCGTACCGGACATCGGCGACTTCAAGGACGTTGAAGTCATCGAGATCCTGGTCAAGCCCGGCGACTCCGTCGCAGCCGAGCAGAGCCTCATTACCGTCGAGTCGGACAAGGCCTCGATGGAAATCCCGTCTCCTGTCGCGGGCGTTGTGCGCGAATTGCGCGTCAAGCTGGGTGACCGAATATCCAAGGACTCGCCGCTTGCGGTGATCGAACCTACGGGTTCGGTCGCAGCGCCTGCCGCCGCCGTCCAGGCTGCGGCGCCAGCTTCTGTTCCTGTTGCGGCAAACGCCTCGGGGGCGGCGGCGGGCGCCGCCGCTGCTGCTGTGAATACCGCCGGACTTGTCCCGCCTGCGTCCAATCAGACGATAGCCGCGCCGTCGATCGCGACTGCCGCCAACGCTTACACGGGGATGGTTCATCAAAGTTGCCGCATGTTGGTGTTGGGTGCGGGACCGGGTGGTTATTCGGCGGCCTTTCGAGCGGCCGACCTGGGCATGGAAACCGTGTTGGTCGAGCGCTATGCGACGCTGGGTGGCGTATGCCTCAACGTGGGTTGCATCCCGTCTAAAGCCCTGCTCCATGTGGCTGCGGTCATCGATGAAACCAAACATTTCGAAGCGCTGGGCGTACAGTTTTCCAAGCCCACCATCAACCTCGATAAATTGCGTGCCCACAAGCAATCGGTGATCGGCAAGCTGACCGGCGGGCTTGCCGGTATGGCCAAGGCGCGCAAGGTGGATGTGGTGCGCGGCATTGGTCGCTTTCTGGATGCCAACCATCTTGAGGTCGATACCACCGAGGGCGGGGGCCGGGCGACCACCGGCAACAAACAGGTGATCCGCTTCGAGCAGGCCATCATCGCTGCCGGTTCGAGCGTAGTGAAGCTTCCGTTCCTGCCCGAGGATCCGCGCATCGTCGACTCTACCGGCGCACTCGAACTCGCCTCGATTCCGAGGCGCATGCTGGTGATCGGCGGGGGCATCATCGGGCTCGAAATGGCGACCGTCTATTCCACGCTGGGTGCCCGCATCGAAGTGGTGGAAATGCTCGAAGGCCTCATGACCGGGGCCGACCGTGATCTGGTCAAGGTCTGGCAGAAGTACAACGAGCCTCGCTTCGATAAAGTCATGCTCAAGACCAAGACGGTCAAGGTTGAGGCGGAGCCAGCCGGCATTCGCGTCTGGTTTGAGGGCGAGAATGCTCCGGCCGAGCCGCAGCTCTACGACCTGGTGCTGTCGGCCGTGGGCCGCTCGCCCAATGGGCGCCAGATTGCGGCCGAGCGGGCTGGCGTCGCGGTTAATGATCGTGGCTTTATCCCGGTCGATTCTCAGATGCGCACCAATGTGCCAAATATTTTTGCGATCGGTGACATCGTCGGTCAGCCCATGCTCGCGCACAAGGCGGTGCATGAGGCGCACGTTGCCGCTGAGGCGGCGGCGGGCCAAAAGAGCCACTTCGACGCCCGGGTCATTCCATCGGTCGCCTACACCGACCCTGAGGTCGCCTGGGTCGGGTTGACCGAGGAAGACGCGAAGCGGCAGGGAATTAAGGTCGGCAAGGCGGTATTTCCCTGGGCGGCGTCCGGGCGTGCGATCGCCAACGGCCGCGATGAAGGCTTCACCAAACTGCTCTTCGACGAGGCCACGCACCGCTGCGTGGGCGGAGGTATCGTCGGAACCCATGCGGGTGACATGATCGGCGAGGTCGCTCTGGCGATCGAGATGGGTGCGGATCCGGTCGACATCGGCAAAACGATCCACCCGCATCCCACGCTTGGAGAATCGATCGGGATGGCGGCCGAGGTGTTCGAAGGCGTCTGCACCGATCTGCCCCCGCCCCGCAAGCGCTGACCCGCGTCGCCCGGGGGTTTTCCCGAGCCTGCCACTCATATTCGCCCCTCAGATAGTACGGGGGCTCGCTACAATGTCGGGTGTCGTCAGGTGCGCTGCCGAAGTTTCGGCGTGCGCGTTGAGGCGACGATCTCATCTTTGGGGCGCATATGGACGGCCTGCTTCGCGTGGCGCGTGGCATTGACTGGCTCAATGAAAAGGTAGGGCGGTTGGCGGTGTGGGCCGTGCTGATCTCGTGCATGGTCTCTGCGATCAATGCCAGCCTGCGCTATCTCATCAGCAGCAGTTCAAATGCCTGGCTCGAGCTTCAGTGGTATCTGTTCGGAGTTATGGTGCTGCTGGGTGCACCGTTCGTTCTCAAAGTCAACGAACATGTGCGGGTCGACGTCATCTACTCTCGCCTCGCGCCCCGCCGGCAGGCCGTGATCGATTTGTTCGGGATGATCTTTTTCCTGATGCCCGCTGCGGTGCTCCTCGCCTGGATGTCATGGCCCTGGTTCGTCGATTCTTTCGTCAACAACGAAATGTCGAGTAACGCCGGTGGTCTGATCCGCTGGCCCGTCAAGCTCCTTCTGCCGGTCGGATTCTTTCTGCTGATGCTTCAGGGCGTCTCGGAGGTCATCAAGCGCGTCGGATATTTGCGCGGCGTCTACGCGATGGACACGCACTATGAGAGGCCGCTGCAATGATCGCGATGCAGACCATGGCCCCTCTTATGTTTGCGGGCCTTGTAGCGGTGATGCTGATTGGCTTTCCCGTCGCTTTCTCGCTTGCGGCATTGGGACTCGTTTCCGGTTTTATCGCGATCGAACTGGGATTCTTTCCCGCTCAGTTCATGGCCAACCTTCCGCTCAGGGTCTTTGGCATTCTGTCCAATGACCTCCTGCTGGCGATCCCGTTCTTTACCTTCATGGGCGCAATTCTTGAGCGCTGCGGACTCGCCGAGGACCTTCTTGAAGGCACGGGCCAGCTATTCGGTAGCGTGCCTGGTGGGCTTGCCTACGCAGTGATCATCGTGGGCGCCGTTCTCGGTGCGATCACCGGTACGGTGGCTGCATCGGTGATTGCGATGGGTGTGATTTCGCTCCCTGTGATGATGCGCTATGGCTACAACCCGCGCCTTGCCACGGGCGTCATCGCGGCATCAGGCACGATCACCCAGGTGATCCCGCCTTCACTGGTTCTGGTCGTCCTGGCGGACCAGCTCGGTAAATCAGTCGGCGATATGTATGCCGGCGCGATCGGTCCGTCCATCGCCCAGGTTTTGCTCTTCATTGCTTTCATCTTTCTAGTCTCGATGTTTCGGCCCGAATGGGTGCCGCCTCTGCCGCCCGAGGCGCGTCAGATGCGAGGGCCCGAACTGATCCGCCGCGTACTGTGGGGAATGATTCCCTCGGTAGTGCTGATTTTCCTCGTGCTCGGAACGATCTTTCTAGGCGTTGCGACGCCAACCGAAGCGGGTGCGATGGGCGCTGTTGGAGCGATGGTTCTGGCGGCCCTGCACAAGCGCCTCACCTGGAAGCTGGTGAGCGAAGGCATGGCGTCGACCATGCGGCTGACCGCGATGGTGGTGTTCATTCTCGTCGGCTCGACGGTCTTTACTTTGGTGTTTCAGGGGGTCGACGGGGGCGTGTGGATCGAGCATATGCTCACCTCGATGACCGGAGGCGATCCGGTTACCTTCCTGATCATCGTCAACATCTTTGTCTTCTTTCTCGCGTTCTTCCTCGACTTTTTCGAGATCGCGTTCATCATTATTCCGCTGCTTGCCCCAGTCGCAGTCAAGCTCGGAATCGATCTGATTTGGTTCGGCGTTCTGCTGTGCGTCAACATGCAGACCTCGTTTATGCATCCGCCCTTCGGATTTGCCCTGTTCTACCTGCGCGGAATCGCGCCCAAGGAAATCAAGAGCTCCGATATCTATCTCGGCGCTATCCCTTGGCTGGTGCTGCAGCTGATGCTCGTTGCAGTGCTGATCTTCTGGCCGGGGATGGTGACGAGTTTCCTCGACAAGCCCGTTCAGGTCGATACTGACAAGGTCAAGATCGAGGTGCAGGGTTTTGACGATGAGGATGAGGCCGACAAGGGCAAAAAGTAGCGCTCAGTCCGCAATTTTTCTCAGATCGTAATAAAAAAGGGAGCCTGGGCTCCCTTTTTTATTTCCAGGCCCTTGGCGTCGACAAAGCCTGGAGGGGCGACCGGCAACCGAGGGGGCTGCCAGCCTCGACTGGCCCTTTAACGCTTGGCCGCCGCCATGTAGTCGTCAAAGCTGTTTTCGGTGACGCGGAACCAGGTGATCTGATCTCGCTGGAAGCCGAAATAGTGGTCCGAGACACGCTTGAACTCGGGGTTCTTCGCGCTTGTCTCGGCGAACACGTCCATCGAAGCCTTGTAGCACGCATCCATGACCGCTCTCGGGAACGGGCGAAGCTGCGTACCGCTACCGACGAGGCGCTTGAGCGCCTGCGGGTTGCCCGCGTCGTATTTGGCCATCATGTAGCTGTTGGCCGCCTCGGCGCCCAACTCGAGTGCCGCTTTGTACTCGGGCGGGAGTGTCGCGAGAGATTTCTGGTTGACGATAGCGTGCAGGGCGGGCCCGCCTTCCCACCAGCCCGGGTAGTAGTAGAACCGGGCGACTTTGTTGAAGCCGAGTTTCTCGTCGTCGTAAGGACCGATCCATTCAGCTGCGTCAATCGTGCCTTTTTCAAGGGCGGGGTAGATATCACCGCCCGGGATCTGTTGGGGCACGACGCCCAGGCGCTGAAGGACCTGGCCTGCAAAGCCGCCGACCCGGAATTTGAGGCCTTTGAGGTCATCAACAGAGTTGATTTCCTTGCGGAACCACCCGCCCATCTGCGCACCGGTATTGCCCGCGAGCAGTGCACGAACTCCGGCGGCCTTGTCGGCGAACTGATTGAACACCGCATCGCCGTCGCCGTGGTGCCACCACGCGTTGTACTGGCGGCAGTTGAGCCCGAACGGGATCGCCGTCGCGATCGCCCAAGTCGGGTCTTTGCCGAAAAAATAGTAGAGGGCGGTGTGGCCGATCTCGACCGTGCCCTGCTGAACCGCATCAAGGACTTGGAAAGCGGGAACAAGTTCACCGGCGGCGTGGACGCTGATTTGGAACTTTCCGCCGGTAACGGCCGAGACCGACTTCGAAAGAACTTCGGCAGCCCCGTAGATGGTGTCCAGGCTCTTGGGAAAGCTCGACGCAAGGCGCCACCGGATCGTGGGTTGCGCTGAAACGATGGCGGGTGCGCCAACGATGGAGCCGGCAACGGCACCTGCCGTACCAGCCTTCGTTAAAAAGGAACGACGCTGCATGGATGACTCCTCGACCCGTCAGGGCTTTTTTGAGTGACTACCGGACCAGCCCCTAACCTAAGAGCCGGGTTTTCAGAAAACGAATCAAACTATTGTAGAGGCAGGCGTACCAGTCGGCAACGAAACCCTGACAAAAAACCGGTCAGGCTCGCAGTCGCGTCCGGGCGCGTTGCGCGGCCTCGCGCACCTGCGCGGGAGCGGTACCGCCGCGGTGTCGGCGCGCATTGACCGAACCTTCCAGCGTCAGCACCGAGAGCACATCGTCGCTGATCAGCGGGCTGAAATTTCGGAGCGTTGCGACACCGAGATCGGCGAGATCGCAGCCGCGGTCGGCCGCAGCACGCACGGCACGCGCGACTGCTTCGTGCGCATCGCGAAACGGCAGGCCTTTTCGAACCAGATAGTCGGCAAGATCGGTTGCAGTGGAAAAACCTTCGCCCGCCGCCTCGCGCATGCGCGACTCCCGCACCTGGATACCTCCCACCATGTCGGCAAAGATCCGAAGCGTCTGAACGACGGTATCGGCCGCATCGAACACCGGCTCCTTGTCTTCCTGATTATCCTTGTTGTAGGCGAGCGGCTGGCCCTTCATGAGAGTGAGTAGCGACATCAGGCTGCCATAGACCCGACCGGTTTTGCCGCGCGCAAGTTCAGGTACGTCAGGGTTCTTTTTCTGCGGCATGATCGAGGACCCAGTGCAGAACCGATCGGCCAGATCGATGAACCCCACGCGCGGCGACATCCAGATCACGAGTTCTTCGGACATGCGCGAGATGTGCATCATCACCAGGCTCGCGGCGGCGCAAAACTCAATCGCGAAGTCGCGGTCTGACACCGCATCGAGCGAGTTGTCGCAAACGCCTTCAAAGCCGAGCGCGCGGGCGACCTGTTCGCGATCGATAGGATAGGACGTCCCCGCAAGGGCGGCTGCGCCCAGCGGAAGCCGGTTGACCCGGCGCCGGCAGTCGAGCATGCGCTCATCATCGCGCGCGAACATTTCCACATAGGCGAGAAGATGGTGGCCGAACGTCACCGGTTGCGCGACCTGCAGATGTGTGAAGCCCGGCATGATGGTATCGGCGTGCTTCTCGGCAAGGTCGATCAATGCGAGCTGCAGCGCGGTGAGCAGGGCGTGGATGTCGTCGATGACTGCCCTCAACCAGAGCCGAATGTCGGTGGCGACCTGATCGTTGCGCGAGCGGGCGGTATGCAGGCGTTTGCCCGCATCGCCCACGAGGTCGGTGAGGCGGCGCTCGATGTTGAGATGCACATCCTCAAGATCGATCGACCAGGCAAATTCGCCGCGTTCGATTTCGCTGCGGATACTCGCCATGCCTGAGCGGATCGCTTGGAGGTCGGCGGCGGCGAGGATGCCGACTGCATTGAGCATCGCCGCGTGGGCGAGCGACCCCTCGATATCGGCCATCGCTAGCCGTCGATCGAAATCAACCGAGGCCGTGTAGCGCTTGACCAACTCGGAGACAGGTTCGGAAAAACGTCCGGACCAGGCTCCCGCCTTGTTGCCGAGTTGATCTGACATAATCCGCCGCCGAAAAAAACCGAAATTATACGTTCGCCGGTCTCGGAGATTCGCATTCAATCGGGTCTCGCCGACTTCCGGGTGCCGTGCACCGTGGCGCGATGCTCCGCGGCCCTCCACTCCAACGAACGCAGGTTTTTTGATGCAAACCGCTCATTCGATCCTCATCGTCGACAGTCAGGACGAGGCGCGCTCTCAGTTGCGGCAGACATTGGCCGGGTTGAGCGGCGAGTTTCCTCACCGTGTGGTTGGCGAGGCCAATTCGGCCCAAAGCGCCATCGATCAGGTGGCTTCGCTTCGTCCGAGCCTGATGCTGGTCAACACGGCGTTGGCCGATATGACGGGCATTGAACTCGCGAGGCGGCTCGAGTCTTCGGCCCGGTCCGCTGCCGCGCCTGCCAGCTCGAGCGCGGCCGGGCCACCGCAAGTGATCTATGTCAGCGGCAGCGACCGGTATGCGCTCGATGCCTTTGAAGTCCGCGCGCTGGATTATCTGATCAAGCCCGTCAATGGGTCCAGGTTGCTCAGAGCGCTTTCCAGGGCGCGAGGCTCCGCGGGCGCGTTGACCGCTGCGGCGGGCGCCCCGGACCCGGGTGCGCCGCCGGGCGCGCAGGCCCTGCCACCGCCGCAGACGAAGGGGCTCGTGCCGCTCCTGCCCGCACCCGCCACCGTCAAGACGGGACATTCCATGGCACGGCGGCATTTCGCGGTGCATGAGCGTGGCCGGCTGATGCTCGTTCCCGTCGATCAGGCGATTTATCTGAAGGCCGAACTCAAATATGTGACAGTGCGCACTCGGCAGCGGGAGTACCTCATCGAGGATTCGCTCACCGCGCTCGAGGCGGAATTCGGCGACCGGTTTGTACGGGTGCATCGCAATGCCCTGGTATGCCGAGCCTGTGTTGCAGGCTTTGAAAGGGTTCCGCCCGATGAGCGCTCTCCCGGGGCCGACCCCCACTGGCAGGTCGTTTTACGAGATGTTCCGGAACGTCTGGCTGTGAGTCGGCGACAATGGTCGACCGTTCGTAACCTGATGGGATAAAACGATGACAGCGAGTGCTGCCCGCCCGATACCTCCTGCGCGCCTCGTCCTTGCGTCGAGGCGCAGTGCGTTGGCGATGTGGCAGGCTGAGCACGTGAGGGACCGGCTCAAAGAGATTTACCCGGCCTGCGACGTCCAGATTCTGGGTATGACCACCGAGGGTGACCGGATTCTCGACCGCACGCTTGCCGAAATCGGGGGCAAGGGACTGTTCGTCAAGGAACTCGAAGTGGCGCTCCTCGATGGCAGGGCGGACCTTGCCGTTCATTCGCTCAAGGACGTACCCATGGTGCTCGGCGACGAGTTTGCTTTGCCCATCATCATGAAGCGTGAGGACCCGCGCGACGCTTTCGTTTCCTCGCGTTATGCCGCGCTGGAGTCGATGCCCAGGGGGGCCAGAGTCGGGACCGCAAGCCTGCGCCGGGCAAGCCAGATTCGCCACCGCTATCCCGG
>CAZZKA010000140.1:0-9079 GCA_964654745.1 uncultured Bordetella sp.
GACGGGGCGCGCGGGCCAAGCCTGCTGAGCAGCAGCCGGTCCACACGCTGCCCAGGAAAGCGCCGCTGCGGACCCGATGAGCGAGCCGACTGCGCGGCGACGGGTAAAGGATTTCATACGTATCTCCTTGCGGTAGAAGTCGCAGGTCGCGTTCAGTCTATTGTCGCGACCCGGCGAATACTGTTGATCATGGAAGAGTTGAGCAGATACTCGCGTGCCTTGGCGGGGTCGGCCACGGTCGACTTGAGCGTTCGAATCCTTTCGATGCGCTCAACCGGATCCCGTACCTCGAGATTTTGCTTGTTGCGCACAGAAAGCGTCTGCACGTACTCGACATTGACCGTGTGACGCTGGCGATGGTAGCGGTCGAGCAGCGACTCGCCAGCCTCGCCCTTCGCCACCATGGCGAGTTTCTCGCCGAGATTCATCGCGTCGTGGATACCACTGTTGAGGCCAAAACCACCGAGCGGATTATTGACGTGGGCGGCGTCGCCAGCGAGCAGAACGCGGCCTTTTCTCATCTGTACCGCCACGCGCTGATGAACGCTGTAGATGCTCTGGTGAACGAGCGAATAATTGACTGAATCCTCATGCCCGGTCAGCCGCCTGATGCATCGCTGCGCATAGGGCCCCGCAAGGGCTTGTTCATCGCTCACATCGCTCGCAACCGGCAGAGTCATTCGCCATAGACCCGGGGGGCCCTCATCGGGCATTTTGAAAACCGCACACCACTGGACCGGATCGCTGATGTAAGCGTTTTCGGTGAATCCCTGGCCGGCGAAGTCATGGCGGGTGCTGATCACGCTATAGCGCTCAGGCCATGTATACCCGGCAAACTCGATGCCGGCCGACTTACGGACCTGGCTGCGACCGCCGTCTGCACCGACCATCCACCCCGCCCTCATCCGAAGTGGACCATCGGGTCCGGCAATATCGATCGCCACATGATCGTCGTGCTGCTGCAGGCCTTCGAAGCGATGAGAAAACAGCACTTTCACGCCTGGAAAATCGCGCAGCCGCGCCATCAGGATGGGCGTCAGTCGATGCTGCTCGAGATGCAGCCGGAAGGGGTAGCGGGTATCGGAGGCAAGCAGCGACAGATCCCATTGCGCGACCAGGCCATGGTCCAGATCCCATGACTGCCAGACCGGAACCTTGATGCCGCGCTCCAGCATCGGTCCGGTAACGCCGACATCCTCAAGCATCTCAAGCGTCGGTGGATGAAATGTCCCGGCGCGCAGATCGATTGTCAGCCCAGGCTCGGCCTCGATCACCGTACTGTCCACACCCAGTCGCGCCAGCTGCAGGGCTGCCAGCAGCCCCACGGGTCCGGCGCCGGCGATCAGTACCGGCGTATCGATCCTGGTCGCCATTTGCATCAACCCCAACGCGCCTTGAGGTCATTGAGGCTCATGTGATCGTATTCTTCGAACGGCTGATGAATCCACGGATTAGTGGGGAGATACTCGAGATAGAAATCTGGCTCGGCAACCGAAGCCCCCTTGCGCCACAGCACCGCGCTTCGGACATCAACGACGCCGGGGTGAGCGGACTTCAGATGCGGAATGACCTCCACAAGCGTCGCCCCCGAATCGACCAGATCGTCGACCAGCAGCCAGCGACCGGGGGGCAGTGGCGCAGCGCTGCTGATGTGCTCGGCGATCAGTAGCCGACTCTGCACTGTGCCCGCCGACTCACGGTATGAACTCGTAAAGAGGACGCCGAGCGGTTTGTCGAAAAGCCGCGACATCACATCGCCGATGCGCAACCCGCCCCGCGCGAGGCATATGATCGCGTCAAAGTGCCAGCCCGACTCCCAGACCTTGAGCGCGAGTTTTTCAATCAGACGGTTGTATTCGTCCCAGGAAACATACAAATCCTTCACAGGCGCCTCCGTTGCGCAGAATAGGGTAAGCCGGGGGCCTACCCGGGGGTCTCAGGGATTGAAGGGATCTCGCAGCAGGATGGTATCGACCCGATCGGGGCCGGTGGAAACCATATCTATGGGAACGCCCGCTGCTTCGGAGACCCGGCGAAGATACCGCTGTGCGTTGGTGGGCAACGCATCCCACGACTGGACACCAACCGTCGATGACTTCCAGCCGGGCATGTCTTCGTAAACGGGCTCGCACTGGGCGACCTCATCTGCGCCGTACGGGAGCATATCGAGCTTCTGCCCGTTGCGGCGGTAGGCTACACACAAGCGAATCGTCTCAAGTCCGTCCAGTACGTCGAGCTTCATCACCGCAAGACCGCTTACTCCGTTGATGGCGACCGAGCGCTTGAGGGCTGGCGCGTCGAACCATCCGCAACGGCGTGGTCTTCCGGTTACCGAGCCGAATTCCTTACCGACGGTGCCGAGATGGCGACCGATGTCATCATGCAGTTCGGTTGGGAACGGTCCCGCGCCAACGCGCGTGGCATAAGCCTTGACGATACCAAGCACGTAATGAAGCGCCCCGGGTGCCACACCCGCTCCGGCGGCGGCAGCCCCGGCCAGACAGTTGCTGCTCGTCACATACGGATAGGTGCCGTGATCCACGTCGAGGAGGGCCCCCTGCGCGCCTTCGAAGATGAGGCTTTCGCCCCGCGCCATGACCGCAGCGAGTTCCGCGGGTACGTCAGCGAGCATGGGAGCAAGCCGGGGCGCAAGCGCGAGCGCCTCGTCGGCAACCTGATTCGGGTCAAGCGGCTCTGCGCCGAGGTAATGCTTGAGCGTGAAATTGTGAAGGTCGAGGCTCTCGTTGAGTCGGGCCCGGAAGCGCTCGGGATACAGAAGATCCGCTGCCCGCAGGGCCCGTCTTGCGACCTTGTCCTCGTAAGCAGGTCCGATGCCGCGGCCGGTCGTTCCTATTTTGGCGTCGCCGCGTTTTGCCTCTCGCGCACGGTCAAGCGCTACATGGTGCGGCAAAATCAGCGCGCACGCGCCGCTCACTCGAAGCCTGGCTGAAACATCCACTCCGGCAGCCTCGAGTTCATCGATTTCCTGGAGAAGAGCCTGCGGCGATAAAACGACGCCATTGCCGATGTAACAGCGCACCCCGGGGCGCAGCATGCCCGATGGAATGAGCCGCAACACCTGCTTGCGGCCCCCGATCACAAGCGTATGCCCTGCGTTGTGCCCCCCCTGAAAGCGCACAACGCCCGCTGCGCGCTCGGTCAACCAGTCGACGATCTTGCCCTTGCCTTCGTCGCCCCACTGGGTGCCGATGATCACGATGTTCCTGGCCATGTTGTGTGCGTCCGTCATGAGGCCCGCTTGAGCGGGCCGAGTTCCCAGCGACCGTGCCGCAGCACGAGTTCGCGATCGCAGGCGAATTCCTGCTGCTCTTCTTCATGCCCCGGGAGAGCCTGAATCACCACATGCCCGGCTGCCCGCAGTTCAGCGACTCGCTGCGCCAGCGCGGCATCGTCAGACCAGGGCGCGCGAATGGCCGGATCGGGATCAGCACCGGGCAGCATCGACGCGAGTTCTCGCAGCTCAAGAGAAAACCCTGTCGCAGCCCGAGCGCGCCCGAAAGCCTTGCCCACGCCATCGTAACGCCCGCCGCGACCCAGCGCATCCGCACGGCCATCCACGTAGGCCGCAAAGCTCACGCCGTTATGGTAACGATAGCCGCGAAGATCGGCGAGATCGATGGACAGTGCTACGCCGGGATGGCGTCGCCATGTCGGCGATGCACAGAGTCTTTCCAGGTCATCAAGCGCCCGGCCCACTGCCGGAACGCGCGGCAGGTCGTGTCGCGCCGATTCGATCACGCCAGACCGGTCACCTGCTTCGATCTGGCCGTAGAGGTGAGGTAAGGCGAGGCATGCGCGGGCAAACTCACCGCCGTTCTTACCCAGACGCTCCCGTAGACCCGGCAGATCCTTGGAAAGCAAAAGGCCGTAAAGTGACTCGGCATCGAGATCGAGCGCCGCAACCTCGCGTTCAAAGGCAGAAAACAGCGCGGGCACGATCCCCATGTGACAGAGATCTATCCGAACCTGCGACACACCACCGCGACCGAGCGCCTGAACCATCAACTCGATGATCTCCAGGTCCGCCTCGATGCCCGCATGGCCGAAAAGCTCTGCGCCTATCTGCAGGGGTTCGCGAGAAGCGAAGATACCTGCCGGCCTGGTATGCAACGTCGAGCCCGAATAACAAAGACGGGTGACCCCGGCGCGATCCAAAAGGTGGGCGTCTATCCGCGCAACCTGTGGCGTCATATCGGCGCGAACTCCCAGTGTCCGCCCCGAGAGCTGATCGACGAGCTGAAAAGTCGTGCTTCCCAGTTCCCGCCCCGATCCCGTCAGAAGCGAATCCAGATGTTCGATGAGTGGGGGAATGACGAGCTCATAACCATAGGCCCGAAAGAGGTCGAGGAGCGACCGGCGCAGGTTTTCTATCCGGCGCGCTTCGGACGGAAGCACGTCGGCGATGTTTTCGGGCAAAAGCCAGCGGGCCATCGGTGGAATCTTGGCGAAGTCTCGGCGCTCTCTCGACGGAGGGCAAACCGTCTATTTTAGTTCAGAAAGCGCGAGCAACGCGAAACCCAGGGCGGTCGCGGCAAGTCCCATAAAGCGAATTTGACCATCGCGCATGGCGGCGACACGCGTGAAGAATTCCCGCCATGCGGACGGAGCTAGCAGAGGAAGGGCTCCCTCCAGCACCAGAAACATCCCCAGTGCCGCTAGCCAGAACTCCGACATACGGATCAGCGTTGCTGGCGCTGCGGCGCCGGACTGCGCAGATAGCGGAAGAAATCCGAAGAAGGGTCGAGCACCATGACGTCGCTACGCGACCGGAACGTCGCGCGGTACGCCTCAAGGCTGCGGTAAAAGTCGGCGAATTCGGGGTTGCGCCCGAAGGCGTCCGCGTAAACCGAGGCGGCCCGCGCATCGCCCTCACCCTTGACGCGCTGCGCGTCCCGGTAGGCTTCGGCAAGGATGACCTCGCGCTGACGCTCCGCATCAGCACGCACCTTGTCCGACTCGGCCGAGCCGGTTGCCCGCCGCTCGTTGGCAACCCGTTTACGCTCGGACTGCATCCTGTCGAACACCCGCACCTGAACCTCAGGAGCGAAGTCCACGCGTTTCAGCCCGACGTCGACGATCCTCACGCCGATCTGCTGCGAGTCCTCGTCAACTTTGAGACGGACCGCCTCGGTCAGCTTGTCGCGTTCACCAGAAATAATGTCCGAAACTGTGCGCTTGGCAATCTCGTTGTTGAGCGCATCGCGCAGGCTGCGCGAAATACGGTCGGCCGCGATCGTCTGGCTGCCCTGCACGGAGCGAATGAAGCTCTTGGGCTCGGTGATCTGCCACTTAACGAAGGTATCGATCTGTAGGTTGAGTTTTTCGGAGGTGATGAAGCGGTCGACCTCGGCCGTATCCAGGGTGAGGATCCGTTTGTCGTAATACACCACGTTTTGAAAAGGCGGCGGCCACTTGAAATGAAGGCCGGCCTTGTCAACGACGTGGCGGATCTCGCCGAACGAGTAAACCACGGCGTACTGGCGCTGATCGACCACAAACAGGCACGACATAAGCAGTCCGAGCGCGATCAGCAGGCCGAGCAGAGCGGGAATGATTCTTTGCATGATGGGCTCCCCGTTGCTTAGCGAGAGTCGCGTTCACGGCCGCGCAAACCATCGCTGCGCGGCATGGGAACGACAGGTTGCGACACGGGAGCAGACGACTCGGAAGATGACGCGCCGGAGGGGCGCGACTGCGACTCTGCTCCAGCCTGCTGGATCAGTCGATCGAGCGGAAGGTAAAGGAGATTGCTTCCGGCCTTGGAATCAATGTAGACCTTGCTCGCACTGGTCAGCACCTGCTGCATCATCTCCGTGTACATGCGGTCGCGGGTCACCTGCGGCGCTTTGTTGTACTCGGCCAGAACCTGCTGAAAACGGGAAGCGTCGCCTTGCGCTGTGGCGATCACCCTCTGCTTGTAGCCTTCAGCTTCTTCGCCGAGACGCGCAGCAGCACCCCGCGCCTTGGGAATGATGTCGTTGGCGTAGGCGCGACCCTCGTTGATCAGGCGCTCGCGATCCTGAGCGGCCTTGTTGGCATCTTCGAACGCATCCTGTACCTGATCCGGGGGCTGGGCCTGCTGGATGGTCACGTCGATCAGAGTAATGCCGGACGTATAGCGATCGAGCAGCGCCTGCGCGCGGCCGCGAGCATCTTTGGCGACCTGTTCCTTTTCTTCGTAGAGCACCTGATCGATGGTGCGGCGCCCCACGACCTCGCGCATGGCGGTCTCGGCAGCCTGCCTGACAACATCCTCAGAGATACCGTTGAAATTGTTGTTAAACAGAAATGCCCGAACATCTCCGATGCGGTACTGCAGGGCGAACTGGATGTCGACGATGGACTGATCGTTGGTGAGCATCAGCGATTCGCGCAGCGTCTTGTTGCGTACCGAGTTGCGGTAGCCGACCTCGACCTGACGCAGTTGTTGGGCATTGACCAGCTCGTGAGCCTCGACCGGATAAGGCCAGCGCCAGGTGATACCGGCACGCTCTTCGAGTTGGCGAAATTCGCCAAACCGCATGATGGCGGACTGACTGCCTTCCGGAACAATGTAAAAGCCGCTTGCCAGCCACACCAGGCCCGCTGCAACAGCCATCGCAAGGAGCGCCGCGCCCACGCCCTTCATCGAGCCGGGCTCCCGGCTTCCCGAGCCGCCTGGCGGATCTCCCGACCCCCCGCCGCGCCGGAAAAGGCCATTCAGGCGTCGATTGAAATCGCGCCAGAGTTCGTCGAGGTCGGGCGGGCCGTCACCGCGTTGAGGGGGTGGCTTCTGATCGCCACCGCCGCCACTGCCGCGACCCCATCCGGGATCATTGAGCGAGAAAATTCGAAAAGGCTTGGGCATGTTTTGATGAGAGGGGACTCGGGGGACCGGCAAGTCGCCAGGGCAGTCAGCCTACCGCAGCGCGATCGAGCCAATTTTGGTGATGAGCCAGAATCGCCTGGCGCAGCTCGACCAGACCTGCTCCCGTGATCGCGCTGACCGACACCTGATCGATGCTACCACAGGGGTCTGCAGCGAATCCCGGCTCACGCCCGCTTGCGTCAATCTTGTTGTAGACGAGCATCTGGGGAACGTGTCCCGCCCCGATCTCGCCAAGCACGCGGGCCACCGCCGCGACCTGCTCATCGCGGTCGCTGGCAGACGAGTCGACCACATGAAGGAGCAGGTCCGCGTCGGCGGTCTCCTCCAGCGTGGCGGTAAACGCCTCGACGAGCTGATGGGGGAGCTTACGCACAAATCCCACGGTGTCAGAAATGACAAGGTCGTTTCCCGGTCGCCAGGACAGCTTTCGAGTGAGCGTGTCCAGGGTGGCAAATAACTGGTCGGCCGCGAGCGTTCCGGCGCCCGTCAAAGCATTGAAAAGGGTCGACTTGCCGGCGTTGGTATAGCCGACCAGCGAGATGGCGAAGGCCGGGCGACGGTCGCGCGCGCGCCGTCGGGTGCGGCGCTGGCGACGAAGCTGCTCGAGTTGCTCACGCAGTCTGCGTACCCGCACGCCGAGCATCCGCCGGTCAAGCTCGAGCTGGGTTTCCCCGGGGCCGCCGCGCACGCCGATGCCGCCACGCTGACGCTCCAGATGGGTCCATCCGCGTACGAGGCGCGCCGACAGATGCTCGAGCCGGGCGAGTTCCACCTGAAGCTTGCCCTCGTGACTGCGCGCTCGTCGGGCAAAAATGTCGAGGATGAGTTCGGTGCGGTCGAGCACCGGGCAGTTCCAGAGCCGGCTGAGGTTACGCTGCTGGACCGGAGAGAGTTCCTGATCGAACACAACCAGCTGCGCCTCGCTCTCAGCGATCTGGGAGGACAGTTCTTCTGCCTTGCCCGAACCGAGAAACATCGACGCATCGGCCCGGTCGCGCCGAGCCTGCACCCTACCGGCCACCTGGAGGCCCGCTGAAGCCGCGAGCGCTGCAAGTGCGGGCAGAGAGTCGGCATCCGGACGCTCGCGCCCCAGCGCTACCGAAACGAGCAGGCAGCGGACCGGGGAGGACGGCAGGGCGCTCAGCTTTCGCCGCCCTCGTGCGAGTAATTGACCGCCCGACCCGGAACCACCGTGGATATCGCGTGCTTATAGACCATCTGGGTCACGGTGTTCCTCAGCAAAACTACATACTGGTCGAAGGATTCGATCTGGCCCTGGAGCTTGATGCCGTTGACGAGATAAATCGAGACCGGAACATGTTCCTTGCGAAGCAGATTCAGAAACGGGTCTTGTAACTGTTGCCCTTTGTTGCTCATTTTGGCTGTGCCTAGTTGTTGTGATGAGGAGTTGAATCAAGACTTTAGCGCAAATCCCAGCGCACCGTCGCGGGCGGCAGCCGCTGCCGACCTGCGGTCGGCTAAGGCGAGAAAGAGCGCGCCTACCGATGCCGGGGGAAACAGCCGCGACCGGCCGCGACGTTTCCGCGCATCACCCCCGCTCGGCGTAGGGATTCGCACCCGATCGGAACTCTATGCGAAGCGGGGTTCCCTGCAGTTTGAAGACATCGCGAAAGGTCGACTCGAGATACCTCCGATAGGTGTCGGGTACATGGTCAAGCGCCGAGCCGTGGATCACGACGATGGGCGGATTCTGGCCGCCCTGATGCGCATAGCGAAGCTTGGGCCGGATCGGCCCTCGGCGCGGCGGCGCCTGCTTGTCGACCGCATCGTGCAAGGTACGAGTCAGGCGCGGCGTGGACAGCTTGGCCATCGCGGCAGCATGTGCCTCGTCGACGGATCGCATCACCGCAGCCACACCCGCTCCGCGCAGGGCCGAGATGAAATGCAGGCGGGCAAATCCGAGAAAGTGGAGCTTGCGGTCAAGCTCGGAGCGCACCCTTTGACGGGTCTCATGATCTGCCGAATCCCATTTATTGACCGCAACCACGAGGGCGCGGCCGGCTTCGAGGATATGGCCGGCAATCACTGCATCCTGATCCGATACCGGGTCCATCGCGTCAAGCAGAAGGATGCAAACCTGAGCGTCCTCGATCGCCTGAAGGGTCTTGACCGCAGAAAATTTCTCGACCATGTCGCTCACGCGGCCGCGGCGCCGCAGTCCGGCGGTAT
>CAZZKA010000141.1:0-9067 GCA_964654745.1 uncultured Bordetella sp.
AGATGGTCGGTGAGGCCTTCACCTTGCGCTATATCCCGGCGCGCGAAGACCTCAATCCTGTGAGCGTGTTCCAGGATCGCGCACACCCGCAGCGAAAAGCCGTCGAGGAATGCCCGCCGGGCGCGGTGTTTGTGATCGACAGCCGCAAGGATGCGCGCGCCGCGTCGGCGGGGGCTATCCTCGTCACACGGCTGATGAAGCGGGGGGTGGCCGGTGTCGTCACCGATGGCGGCTTTCGCGACAGCCCCGAGATTGCGCAGCTGGCGATCCCCGCCTACCACCACCGCCCAAGCGCGCCCACCAACATCACGCTCCACCAGGCGCTGGATATCAATGTGCCGATAGGATGCGGCGATGTGCCGGTCTGGCCTGGCGATGTGGTGGTGGGTGACGGTGAGGGCGTGGTGGTTATTCCGGCTGCCATCGCGGATGACATTGCCGACGAGGCGGTGGAGATGACGACGTTTGAGGATTTCGTCGCCGAAAAAGTGCTGGAAGGTCGGTCTATCCTCGGGCTCTATCCGCCGACCGACGAGCAGAGTCGGGTCGATTTTGCCGCATGGCGGAAAGCCAAAGGCCGCTGATCGGCGCCCACCGCAGCCGGTCAGCGCTCAGCGCCAGATAACCGCGCATCGCGCCAGCGACAGGGCGGGGCTCCGCCGATGTCGAGGAGATTTCTCTCTGCTCAGTCCGCCTTGATGCCTGCGGTCCTGATGACGCGGGTCCAGAGCTCGAGTTCTTTCTTGACGAACTCAGTGTAGGCCGCTGAGCCCTGGGTGGGGATCACAAAGCCCACCGACTCCATTCGTTCCCGAACCGCCGGTGAACCCATGACTTTCTTCATCGCGGTTTCGAGCTTGTCAACGATAGGCTGCGGTGTCCCGCGAGGCAGCGAGATACCCGACCAGCTAAGCGCCTGAAAGCCGGGCAAACCGCTTTCAGCGACCGTGGGGACATCGGGGTAAAGGGGGTTTCGCTGCAGGCTGCTTACAGCCAGCGCCCTGAGTTTGCCTGAACGCACATGCTGGAGAGCGACATCCTGGTTGATGAACATCAGCGGGATGGTTCCGCCCAGGAGGTCAGCCATCATCGGGCCGCCACCGCGATAGGGAATGCCGACCATGAAGAAGCCGTTACAGTTCGCGACAGCAGGCGCGCACCGGCCTGCCTCGATTTTCAGTAACTCCATCGCCATGTGCCCCGAGGCGGCAAGCGTGTAGCCGTAGTTGAGCTTACCCGGGTTGCTTCGCACATAGGTCACCAGTTCCTGGAACGTCTTGAAGGGTACGGTCGGGTTGACCACCAGGACATTGGGGCCTGAGTGGACTTGCGAGATATGAACGAAGTCATTGACCGAGTCGTACGTCGGACGCGGCTCGAGACCGTGGGCCACCGCATTTTGTCCGACCCCCGTCTGGATGATGGTGTAACCGTCAGGTGCTGACTTGACCCCGCGGGTCGTCCCAATCACGCCGCCCGCGCCGCCCACGTTTTCGACCACGAAGGGCTGTCCGAGTTCTTTTGTGAGCGCATCGGCCACCATCCTGGCCATCACATCGCTCGTCCCGCCCGCGGGGAAGGGGCTGATCAGCTTGACCGCCCGTGTCGGCCAGTTGTCCTGTGCCAGGGTGGGCGCAGCCGCAAGGCCGAGCGCGGCGAGGCCGAGGGCGATACACTGGCGTCGAATCTTTCTGGTCATCTCGGATTTTCCCGGATTTTTTATCAGGCTCAACAATGGACCAGCGGTCCGGATTTGACAACTTTTCGAACGCGCAGACGGTTCGAAAGACTGTTGTTGCGACAGCGGGCGGTGTCGTGGCTGCGCAGCATCGGCTCGCTGCCGAAGCAGGCGCTTCGGTACTCGCGGCGGGGGGCGATGCGGTCGACGCCGTGGTGGCGACGTCCTGTGCCTTGGGGGTTGTGGAGCCGTGGATGAGCGGCATCGCAGCGGGCGGTGCCATGGTCCTGCTCAGGGCCGGTGAATCCCGGCCTCGGGCGATCAACTTTGGGATGCGTTCGCCGGTCGGACTGGACCCTTCGGATTACCCCCTCAGCGGCGCCGGCAACAACTCGGATCTGTTCGCGTGGCCCGCTGTGGTGGGCGATCGCAACGTTCAAGGGGCGACCGCCGTTGCCGTGCCCGGGCTGCTGGCCGGCCTCGCGACCGCTCACGATGCGTTTGGCAAAATGGCCTGGAAGGAACTGATCGGGCCGGCTGTTTCGCTTGCACGCACCGGACTGCAATGCGACTGGTTCTCCGGTCTGGTCACGGCTTCCAACGCTAAAGCGCTTGCGGCTGATCCCGATGCGGCAGCGATGTTCCTGGACGAGGGTTTATGGCCCATCGTAGGAGCGTGGACCGGTGGTCCAGTGCGCCGGCTGGATCAATCGCGCCTGGCTGATACGCTGGACTGCATCGCGCGCGAGGGCGCTGCCGCGCTCTACGGCGGGGACGTCGGGAAAGCGCTGGTCAGGGATCTGCGCGCCAAGGGCGGATGTCTGAGCGAGCAGGACCTGGTCTCGTACCGCGCCGAATGGGTCGAGCCCCTGGAACTCTCGCATCCAGGCGGCACCGTCTGGGCGATGCCGGGCCTCACCGGAGGGCCGAGCTTTGCGCGCGCGCTCCGGGCGCTCGATTTGCGAGATGCCGGGAGCGTGGTGGGCGCTTCTCACTACCGCTCGATGGCACGCGCGCTTCAGGAATCGTTTGCGCATCGCCTGAGTACCATGGGCGACCATGAGTCGCACCAGGCGCCGGGCAGCACCACGCATTTCAGTGTTGTCGATCGCCACGGAAATATCTGCTCCGTCACTCAGACCTTGCTGTCGATCTTCGGCTCGCGGGTCGTATCGCCTGCTACCGGAGTGCTGCTCAACAATGGGATCATGTGGTTTGATCCCGAGCCGGGCCGGCCCAATTCGCTCGGGCCCGCCAAGCGCTGCCTCACCAACTACTGTCCGGTCGTGGGCGCGGACCGCAACGAGAGGCTGTTTGCGCTGGGCGCATCGGGCGGGCGTAAGATCCTGGGAGCGGTGCTCCAGCTGTCGGTGTTTCTTTCGCGGTTCGGCATGTCGCTCGAGCAGGCATTTCACCAGCCAAGAATCGATGTCAGCGGAGGTCTGTCAATGAGCGTGGATATTCACCTCGACCCTGAGGTGAAGGAGGCGCTCTCTGAGGTGATGCCGGTCGTGCCCGCGCGTCGGTCGGTCTATCCGTACGCATTTGCCTGTCCTGCGGCGGTGCTGCGCGAGCGGGGACTGAACAGCGGTTGTACCGAGATCATGTCGCCCTACGGAGACGCGGTGTCGGAATCCTCGGTAGCCCCGGGGAGTCGATGATGGCGGGTGGCTCGTCGGCTCCGATGGTTTGGTGGTCCATCGTCTTTCCTGCCCTTGGCGGCGGGGCCCTGGCCGCCAAAGCCGCGGGCCTTGCTCTTCCCAGCCTCCTTGTGACGGTCATTCTGATAGGCAGCGTCTTCGCTTCGGTGCATCACGCCGAGACGCTTGCCCACCGGCTGGGGGATCTGTTCGGCAGTCTGGTGCTCGCGCTTGCGATCGCGGTGATCGAATCGGGCCTGATCGTTTCGATGATGCTGGCTGGCGAGCAGCCAGCGCTTGCGCGTGATTCGATTTTTTCCGCGTTGATGATTGCGCTCAACGGCATTCTGGGCCTTTGCCTGCTGCTGGGAGGCTCCAGGCATTTCGAGCAGACCTACCGGACGCAGGCGTCCAATTCCTTCCTGGCGGTGCTGATTCCGCTGTCGGTTCTTACGATGGTGCTGCCGTCTTTCACCACCACAGAACCCGGCCCGATCTTCAGCCGCATGCAGCTGATCTTTGTTGCGGTGATCGCCTTCGCTCTCTACGTGGTTTTTCTTTACGTGCAACTCGGCCGCCATCGCAGTGATTTTGTGGCCGACCACGATATGCCCGTCGACGGCCCGCGGCCCTCAAACCAAATCTCCCTGCTGGCTGCGGTCTTGCTGGTGGGCGCTCTGATCTGCGTTGTACTGCTAGCGAAGACGTTGTCGCCGGTGCTTGAAGAGGCAGTGGATAGCGCGGGACTGCCGCACACGCTGGTCGGCGTATGCATCGCAGCACTGGTGCTGATGCCCGAAGGCTTGACGGCCATCCGCGCCGCAGCGGATAACCGCCTGCAGGCGGCGCTTAATCTGACGCTCGGGTCGGTGCTCGCCTGTGTGGGGCTTACGATTCCGGCGGTCGCGATCACTGCGCTCCTGACTGATCAGAGTCTGCATCTCGGCCTCGATCCGGCGATGGTGATCTTGCTGCTGACGAGCTTCCTCACGCTCGCCTTCACCCTCAATACCGGGCGCACGACGGTTCTGGAGGGTGCGGTACACCTGACCATCTTCTCTGCGTTTCTGATCTTCACCCTCATGCCATGATTTCCAGGCTTTCCTTCAACCGTGCCGCCTCCGCAGCGTGCGCATTGGCCGCCTTGGCCGGATGGTTCGCCCCCACGGCTGATGTGTGCGCGCAGGAATTTCCGCCCCGCAAGGGTGCGACGATTATGGTGGGCTTTGCCGCGGGAGGCGCCGCCGACACGGCCGCCCGCATCATCGCCAGACGTCTCACGGACAACCTTGGCGTGAGCGTCGCGGTCGACAACAAGCCGGGTGCGGGGGGCAACATTGCCCACCAACTCACCGCAGCCGGCCCTTCGGATGCAAGCGTGATCCTGCTCGGGACGATCGGTCCGCTTGCGATTGCGCCGCATCTGATGAAAACCGGCTATGACGCAGTGCAGGACTTCGCGCCCCTTACGATGGCGGTCAATTTCCCGAACGTGCTCGTCGTGCATACCGGCACGGGTATAAAAAACTTCGCCGAATTCATTGACGCTGCCAAGCGCCATCCGGGTAAGCTTGATTTTGCATCAACCGGTCCCGCCTCAGCCTCGCACCTGGCTGGCGAGTTGCTCAACGCGGTAGCGGGTATCGATACCGTACATGTCCCGTATAAAGGGGGTGCGCCGGCGCTGGTGGATATCCTCGCTGGCCGTGTCGCGGCCTGGTACGCCACGGTTTCCACGTCGCAGCAGCATATCGAGTCCGGCAAGCTGGTCGCGCTCGCTTCGACGGGCTTGCAGCGTCATCCGGCTTTGCCCAAGGTACCTACGATCGCCGAGTCGGGCTATCCCGGTTTCAACGCGAGCAACTGGTATGCCTTTGTAGCGAGCGCCAAAGTACCGCAGCCACTGCTGGATCGCTGGCATGCGGAATTGATTCGGGTTCTTGCCGCGCCGGATGTGGCCGAAGCGCTTGGAAAACATGGCTTCTGGCCAACGCCCACCAGCCGCGTTGAGTTGGGAGAGTTCATGAGTCGCGAATATGCGACCTGGGGCAAGCTGATCCGGGAGCGGCGGATCACCGGACAATGACCGTTTGAGACGTTTGCACCGATTGCGGAGTCGATCTTGGAAGTTTCTTTTCATGAGGAAATCGCCGCGCTGAGGCTGGGCGCGGGCGATGTTTTTCACGGTGAGGGGATCCTCGCCATCACCAAAGCGCTGCTCCAATCCGGCGTGTCCTATGTCGGCGGCTACCAGGGCGCACCGGTGTCGCATCTGCTTGATGTGATGGTGCAGGCCAAGCCCTACATGGACGAACTGGGCGTACATGTAGAGGCCTGCTCGAACGAGGCCTCCGCCGCAGCGATGTTGGGTGCCTCGCTTCACTACCCGGTCCGTGGCGCCGTTACGTGGAAGTCGATTGTCGGGACCAACGTCGCCGCTGACGCGCTATCGAATCTTTCCTCGCCAGGTGTGACGGGCGGGGTACTGATCGTCGTTGGCGAGGACTACGGCGAGGGCGCGAGCGTCATCCAGGAACGTACGCATGCCTATGCCCTAAAGTCCGGCATGTGCCTTCTAGACCCGCGACCGGAACTGGGTCACATGGTGAATATGGTTGAGCAGGGGTTCCGGTTGAGCGAGGCAAGCAGCATGCCGGTAATCATGGAACTGCGCATCCGCGCATGCCATGTGCGGGGTAGCTTCATCGCCCGGGACAATCAGGCGCCCAAGTTTTCGACCCGCAATCTCATAGACGATCCGGCGCGATTCGATTACATGCGTCTCGCGCATCCTCCGGTCACCTTCATCCACGAGAAACGTAAGACCGGCGAGAGGCTACCGGCTGCCCGCCGCTTCATTGTGGATAACGCCTTGAATGAAATCCTCGAGGGCGGGGCCCATGCCGATCTGGGCATCATCGTTCAGGGCGGACTGCACAATGCGCTGATCCGATCGCTGCAGCAGTTCGGTCTGGCCGATGCGTTCGGCACACCCTCGCCGTCGGTGCTGATACTCAATGTAACCTGGCCACTCGTGCCTGAGCAGTTGATCGAGTTCTGCCGGACCCGGCGAGCGATTCTGTTACTTGAGGAAGGGCAGCCTGAATATATCGAGCAGGAACTCGCGCTGGTGCTGCGCAAGGCCGGCATCCCTACGCCCGTGTACGGCAAGGGGATGCTGCCAAGCGGTGGCGAGTACACCGCTGAGGTGATCTCCCGCGGCTTACTGCAGTTTTTCGATCAGAACGCGGTCACCGGTTTCGATCCGTCGGCGCGTGAATGGCTTGACGGCCTTGCCGTTCATCGCGAGTCGGTTCAGACGGCTTTGGGTCATGCGCTTCCTGCCCGGCCGCCAGCCATGTGCATCGGGTGTCCCGAGCGGCCGGTCTTTTCCGCACTCAAACTCGCGCAGGAACGGGTGGGGCCGGTACACATCTCGGGCGACATTGGTTGCCATGCGCTTGCAACCTTCGAACCGTTTTCGGTGGGGCATTCGATTTTGGGTTACGGGATGAGCCTTGCCAGCCGGGCAGGCGTCTCGCCGCTGATGAAGCGCCGGGTATTGTCGGTGATGGGCGACGGAGGCTTCTGGCACAACGGGCTGCTCACAGGCGTACAAAGCGCGCTTTTCAACGGCGACGATGCGGTGCTTCTGATCCTCAAGAACGGCTACACCTCTGCCACCGGGACGCAGGACATCATCTCGAGCCCAGGCGAAGCAATCCGGGAGCGCGCGACAGACAAGCGTCAGAGCCTTGCACACGAGAATCGCACGATCGAGTCCACCCTCGAAGGACTCGGTGTGAAGTGGCTGCGTACTGTTCACACTTACGACGTGGCCAAGGTCGAAGCCACGCTCGTCGAAGCCTTCACCACGAGCTTTCAAGGCCTGAAGGTCATCGTCGGAGAGGGCGAATGTCAGCTCGAGCGGCAACGTCGGGTCAAGCCATGGGTCGCCTCACGCCTGCAGCGCGGCGAACGTGTGGAGCGCGTCAGGTACGGTGTCGACGAAGACGTCTGTAACGGCGATCATGCATGCATTCGCCTGTCGGGGTGTCCGACGCTGACGCTCAAGGATAATCCCGACCCTCTGAAAAGCGATCCGGTGGCTACCGTCATCGATGGCTGTGTGGGTTGTGGGCTGTGTGGCGAGAATGCGCATGCAGCCACGCTATGCCCGTCTTTTTACCGTGCTGAGATCGTCCGCCATCCGCGCGGCATTGAGCGCCTGCGCGATCGTATCCAGCGCGGCGCCAGACGCCTGTTTGACGGAGTTCTGGGATGAATGCGCGACCGGTGTCGGTACTGCTTTGCGCGCTCGGCGGCGAGGGCGGTGGTGTACTGTCGGGCTGGCTGGTCGAGGCGGCTCGCGTAGCGGGATTCTCTGCGCAGGCCACATCGATTCCCGGGGTCGCGCAGCGCACCGGTGCCACAACCTACTACCTCGAAGTTCTGCCGCAGCCGGTTCCCGAGGGCAGTACGCCGGTGCTGGGACTCAACCCGCTACCGGGGCGACTGGACCTTCTCGTTTCCTCGGAGCTTTTGGAGACGGTACGCCAGATCGGTAACGGCATGGCCTCTGCGCAGCGCACCCGCGTGATCAGCAATGCTGCACGGGTACTGACGACGGCCGAGAAGATGGTTCCCGGAGACGGGCGCGTCGATGCAGAGCGTCTGAAGTCGGTCGTTGCCGACTATAGCCTCGAGCACCACCTGGTCGACATGAGTGCTTTGACCCGCGAAGCGTCGACCGTGATCAGCGCGGTGATGCTCGGTTGCATTGCGGCCTCCGGGGTCCTGCCCATGCGGCGCGAGCACTATGAGGCTGTGATCGCCGGTAATGGTGCCGCCGCACAGGCGAGCCGCCACGGCTTTGCGCTGGGCCACGCGGCGATGGGCCGGGATGATGCGCCGGCGACCGCGCTGGAGACCGTACGGGCGCAGTTTGCTGCGCCACCGCTTGCGACCGAGATCGCGGCTCGGTTTCCCGCGGCCGTACATCCCTGGGTGGCGCTCGGGCTTGCGCGGGTGCGCGAGTTTCAGGGTGAGTCGTACGCCCGGCTTTACCTGGAGCGACTACGCACGGTGTGTGACGCCGAGCGCGCTGCCCAGCCGGGCGATGAGCAGTTCGCCGCGACGGCGCAGACCGCGCGGTGGCTCGCGGTATGGATGGCTTTCGATGACGTCATCCGGGTGGCTGCGCTCAAGGTGCGGCCCGAGCGATTTGAGCGTGTCCGTCGCGAAGTGGGGGCGCAGCCCGATGAAATCGTTCGTATCTTCGATCATTTCAAACCCGGTGTTCCTGAGTTTGCTGGGTTGCTGCCAGAGCCGTTCGCCAGCCGTTTGATAGCGTGGGAAAAACGTCGGGTCGCTGCCGGTAAGCCCGCATGGTCGCTGCCTTTGCGCATCGCCACGCACTCGATTGCCGGTGGGCTCGCTCTCAAGACCATGGCCTGTCTGCGCTTCCTACGCCCCTGGGGCAGTCGTTACCAGGCCGAACAGCGCTCGATCGAACAGTGGCTTGCCGCCGTGGTGAGTGCAACCAGGCAGGCTCCCCAACTGGGCCTCGAGCTGGCCCGCTGCGGTCGGCTGATCAAGGGCTATGGCAGTACCAACGAGCGTGGCAAGCGCACGCTCGAGCACATCCTCGAGCACGCTGCCGGGTCAAACCCGGCGAAGATCGCGCGTCGCGAGGACATCGCAAATTTGCTGGATGCCGCGCTCAAGGACGAAGCCGGTCAGGCCTTTG
>CAZZKA010000142.1:0-9042 GCA_964654745.1 uncultured Bordetella sp.
GAAACGTCGGCGATGCTCGATGCGTTTCTCGCCCGACGCCAATCCAAGGCCAGGCCATGATTCGCAAAGACTGGTTGCTGCGGCCGGGTGGTTCGATGAAAGGCGAGCGATGACGCAAATCGATACCTCGCCGGTGCTCCATCAACGGCGCGACCAGGCGCTCTGGATCATCATCAACCGCCCCGAGCGCCGCAACGCGATCAACGCTGAAGTGATTAGAGGCATCATCGCCGGCATCGATGCTGCCGAGGCCGATCGTGAGGTACGCGTGATCGTGCTCACCGGAGCGGGGGACAAGGCCTTTTGCGCAGGGGGTGACCTTGCCCCCGCCGCCAACGGCGCGCCGTTCGCCGTCGATCCGTCGCGCCCGCAAAACCCCGTAGTCGATGCGTTCAAGCGCATGGAATCCTGCGACCTGCCGATTCTCGCGCGAGTCAATGGGCATGCGCTTGCCGGTGGATTCGGTCTGGTTTGCGCCTGTGATCTGGCCATCGCGGTCGACGGCGCGATGTTTGGTACGCCTGAGAGCAAGATCGGGCTCTTTCCGATGATGATCCTTCCCTATCTGCTTCGTGTGCTGTCGCCGCGCAAACTGATGGAGCTCTGCATGACTGGCGAGCCGATCGATGCAGCCCAGGCTTTGCAGGCGGGCGTGCTCAATGCTGTCGTCCCATCCGCAGACCTGGATGCCCGGACCGAAGCGATGGTGAAGTTGCTTGCCGGCCGATCGCCGACTGCGATCCGCCTGGGAAAGCAGGGCTTTCACGCCATGCGAGACATGACCCTGAGGCAATCGTTGGAGTATGCGCAGCTCATGCTGCCAATGATGGCCTCGACCGAAGATGCCCGCGAGGGCTTTGATGCTTTTCAGAACAAGCGTACGCCGCGATGGACGGGGCGCTGATGGTCAACGCAGCATGGGGCCTGCCCCCTGGAGATCACACATCATGAACGCCCCTGCTGAAAACACGCTGCCGATCGGTCTGTCCCAGCGCTTCGGACTGGACCCGGATCAGCAGGCGCTGCTCGATGCCGCGGACAAATATGCCCGGCGGGAGCTGTACCCGCTGAGCGAGCGGATGGACCGAGAGGAGTGGTGGCCGGAAGGTGCGTTCAGGGCCCTGGGTCCTGCCGGCTATTTCGGTATCACGGTGCCGCCGGAGCAGGGCGGTTCGGGGTCGGATCTGTTCAGTTCGGGGCTCATTGCCCAGGCGTTTTCACGCTGGAACCATGCCTTTGCCCTGAGCTGGGTCGCCCATGAGAATCTCTGCCTGAACAATATTCTGCGTAACGCGAGCAAGGAGCAGCGTGCCCGCTATCTTCCGGGACTGTGTGATGGCTCGCTCACCGGGGCCCTCGGACTTACCGAACCAGGCGCTGGGTCTGATGCGCTGGGCTCTATGCGTACGACGGCCCGTCGTGACGGTGATGACTATGTGCTCAACGGCACGAAGATCTACATCACCAACGGACCAGTGGCCGATGTGCTGCTGGTCTACGCCAAGACCCGTCCGGGCGCAGGCTCGGGCGGCATTTCTGCCTTCATCGTCGAAAAAGGGCATCCCGGCTTCCGGGTGGCTCAGAAACTTGTCAAGATGGGCTTTCGCGGCAGCCAGACCGGTGAGCTGGTGTTCGAAGACTGTCGCGTACCGGCTGAGAATCTCGTGGGCGGTGAGAACAACGGCGTTGCCGTTGTCATGAGCGGGCTCGACCTCGAGCGGGCCATGGTCTCGCCAATCTGTCTGGGTATTGCCGAGCGCGCGCTGCAGCTGTGCATCGATTTCGTGGGTACGCGAGAGCAGTTCGGCAAGCCGATTGCGTCATTTCAAATGGTGCAGTCGCGCATCGCTGAAATGTATGTCTGGATCGAGACCATGCGCACCTTCACCTGGCGGGTACTCGCCGAATGCAACGATCTGGAGATCGGTGGTGGCGGTCGCGGGCAGATTCATGCCCTTACCGCCGCGTCGGTGATGTATGCCGCCGATACCCTCAACAAGGTGCTCGACAGCGCCGTGCAGCTGCACGGGGGCTCGGGCTACATCTGGGACAACGAAATCAACCGGCTGTTCCGGTCGACCAAGTTGCTGGAAATCGGTGCGGGCACCACCGAGGTACGCAAGCTCATCATCAGTGGCGAACTGCTGAAACGGCGATAGGACCTTTGTGAAAGATCCCCTCGAACATCTCGAAGACCCGGCAGAGCAGCGTCCCAACCTCGCGGCCGACTCCTTTCGGGGCCGGACGGTTCTGGTCGTGGGCGGCGGCGGCAGTATCGGCGCGGCCTGCGCCTGGCTTGCAGCACGATTGGGCGCTCGGGTGGTGATCGCTGGTCGAAAGCCCGATAAGCTCGAGGCGGTCGTGCGGGCGATGGCGTTGCGGGGATTGGTCTGCGAAGCCTCGACGGTCGATATTCGCGAGCGGGACTCGGTCGAGGCGCTGTTCGACTTCTGTATCGAGAATGGCGGGCTGCCCGATCTGGTCGTGCAGAGCGCAGGTGGACAATTCCCCTCAGAGGCGCTGTCGATTTCGGAAAAAGGCTGGAAGGCAGTCGTCGATACCAACCTCAACGGCAGTTTCAATGTCATGCAGTGTGCGGCCCGTCGCTGGCGCGGCGATGCCCGGGGCGGAAGTCTGGTCAACATCGTGGTCTCGCCGCGAGGGTTGCACGGCGTATCGCATACCGTGGCCGCTCGAGCCGGGGTGGTCGCCTTTAGCGAAGCGGTGGCAGTCGAATGGGCGCCGCTCGGTATCCGGGTCAATTGCGTAGGGCCTGGAGCGGTAGTGTCAGCTGGCTGGGCCGTTTACAAGCCCGAGGTGCGGGCGCTGTACGGCAACACCAGTCCGATGCGCGACGCCGGTACGCCTTGGCAGATTGCTGAGGCGGCCCTGTTCATCGGCGGCCCGGCCGGCGGTTTCATTACCGGCGAAACGCTCCAGGTCAACGGTGGTGGCCACCTCTGGGGTGAAGCCTGGACGATACCGAAGCCGGAATGGTTTCGCGAAGCGACGCGATCCATCGATGCTGCGCCGGTGCCGGATCCGTCCCCGTCATCGCGCGGATCCGGTTAAGCACGTACTGCCTGCCTGACGACCACTACCTGGGGGAGGTCTCTCTGCTATGCGTTCATTTTTCCACGCGCTTCTTTCCGCGACCGTTTTTGCAGCTGGCATCGCATCGGCTACGGCGCAGCCGGTCACCCGCATCATTGTCCCCGCGCCGGCTGGCGGCGGCACCGATGTGTTTTTCCGGTTCGTCGGCAAGGAGGCCGAGGCTTTCCTGAAGGGCTCGGTGATCGTTGCAAATGTTGCCGGGGCGGGCGGCACGATCGGGGTGACGCAGCTCGTGGGTGCCAGGCCCGATGGCTTGACGCTTGCAGGTGTGTGGAGCAGTCCGCTTACCGCCTCGCCCCACACTATGAAGGCGAGCTACACCCCCGATGACTACGTGCCGCTCATTCAGCTGTCGCAAACGCCTTATGTGTTTTGTGTCCTGAGCGACTTTCCGGCCAAGGATGGCAAGTCGTTTGTCGAGGAACTGCGGCGCCATCCCGACAAATACACCTACGGTAACGACGGTCTGGGAGGAACCGGTCATCTCGCGGCGGCGCGCATTTTCCGGGCGCTTGAGGTCAAGGTTCGCGATGTACCCTTTAAGGGGGCTGGCGAAACGCTCACTAATTTTCTCGGTGGTCATGTGAGCATTTATGTCGGCTCGATCACGCCAGTCATGCCCTCGGTCAAGTCGGGTAAGTCGCGCTGCCTGTTGTTGAGCTCAGCCGAGCGAACAGCAGTCCTGCCGGATGCGATGGGTCTCAAGGACTTCGGTATCGCAGGCGAGGAAACCATGTTGTGGCGGGCGATCCTTGCGCCGCGCGGCACTCCCCCGGATGTGCTTGAGCGCATCAGCCAGGCCTTTGAGTCGGCGATGGCCACCCCCGCCACCCGTCGCTACTGCGAGGAGGCTGGAGAGGACATCCTGATCCGCAAGGGTGAGCCGTTGCGAGCGAGTCTGCGCGCGGAGTTCGATGCGCTCGGGGCGGTGGCGCGCTCGCTTAAGCTGGGCCCGCAGTGATCGGGAGCTGGGACGGTCATGCGCATGTGTTTGCGCCAGACCTTCCGTTCGTCACGCCGCGGCGCTACACGCCCGCCTACGCAGCGACGGTCGACCAGTTTCTGGCCCACCTCGATGACTGCGGTCTCGAGGGTGGGTTGCTGACGCAGCCGAGCTTCCTCGGAACGGACAACTCGCACATGCTCGCTGCGGTGGCGCGTGCTCCGGACCGGCTGCGCGCGGTCGTTGTCGTCGATCCGATGATCACAGAGCGCGAACTCGCTCATCTGGATGAACAGGGCGCGGTGGGTATCCGGCTGAATCTCGAGGGCCGGGATCTGCCCGATTTGAGTGCCGGTCCATGGCCGGATCTGTTCGCCCACCTCGCCCGCCGTCAATGGCATGTTGAACTGCACCGCCGCGCCGCCGACCTAGAGCGCTTGATCGAGCCGCTACTTGCCTGCGGCGTGCGTGTTTGCATCGATCATTTCGGCCGGCCCGATCCCGAGCTCGGTCGCGACGATCCGGGCTTTCGCCGCCTGTTATTGGCCGCGCAAACGGGAAGCGTTTGGGTGAAAGTCTCTGCCGCCTATCGCACGGGTGGTGTGGAGCGCGGCGAGAGGATCGGCCCGGCCATGCTGGCCGATCTGCTCGAGACCTTTGGTCCGCCACGCCTGATCTGGGCGAGTGACTGGCCTCACACTCAGCATGAATCGGTGGTGAACTATCGGTCGTGTTTTGACATGCTCGCGCGCTGGGGTAGCGAGCCGGGACTTGCCAAGCGGCTGCGCTCCGAGGGTATCGCCGCCCTGCTCGGTGATCGAGCGCGAGCCGGTCAGGGCCCGACGATCCTCAAGCCAACCGCCCACCGTTGAGTCTGTTCATGAACGAAACCCTGCCTGCGGCACCTCTGGCCCTTTGCATATTTGGCGGAACGGGCGATCTGTCCTTTCGCAAACTCCTGCCTGCCCTGTTTACAGCGTTTGCTCACGAGCGCATCCGGCCGGATGTGCGCATCGTCGCCACCGGGCGGCAGATCATGTCGACGGAACGCTTCCGGCAACAGGTGACCGAGCGGTCGAGCCGTTTCGTCGGTGACGCGGCCGGGCCGGCCGCGTGGGACCGCTTTCTTGCCCGCATTGAGTATGTGGCGCTGGATGTGGCGGATACAGCCGGCTACTCGCGGCTCGCGAGGGGCGGGCGGACCGGAGAGGTCCGCGTGTTTTATCTCGCCACCGCGCCGGCCCTGTTCACCACCATCTGCGCCAACCTCGATGCCGCCGGGCTGGTCGACGCCGAGGCTCGGGTGGTGCTTGAAAAACCGCTCGGTCATGATCTGGCGTCGGCCCGGGCGATCAACACGGACGTGGCGCGGCACTTCGCTGAGAACCGCATCTACAGGATCGATCACTATCTCGGCAAGGAAACCGTACAAAACCTGATGGTGCTGCGATTTGGCAATGCCATTCTCGAGCCGCTCTGGCGTGCGCCCCATATTCGCAGCGTTCAGATCACCGTGGCCGAAACCCTGGGCGTAGGTTCCAGGGCTGCGTTCTACAACGGGACGGGGGCGCTGCGCGACATGGTCCAGAACCATCTGCTGCAGCTGCTCTGCATCGTCGCGATGGAAGCGCCCATCTCCCTTGACCCGGACGACGTGCGCGACGAAAAGCTCAAGGTATTGCGATCGTTGAGGAAAATGACGCCGCAGGAGGTGGCGCGCAACACGGTCAGAGGGCAGTACCAGGCCGGTTTTGCGGAGGGTAAGAGTGCCGGCGCTTATCGCAGTGAACCGGGGGTTCCCGCTGAGAGCAGCACCGAGACATTTGTGGCGCTCCGCGCTCACATCAACAATCCGCGCTGGGCTGGCGTGCCGATTTTCCTGCGGACCGGCAAACGCCTGCAGGTGCGGCGCTCCGAGGTGATCGTGGATTTTGCTAAGTCGCCTTTCTCACCTTTTGAGGATGCCGAGCCCCAGGGCAATCGTCTGATCATCACGCTGCAACCCGAAGAGTCGATCAAGCTCCAGATGCTCATGAAGGAGCCCGGGTCCGGGATGCGGCGACGGCCGGTGACGCTTGATCTGGACCTGAACGCCGCCTTTGACTCGCGTCGCGCGGAAGCCTACGAGCGCTTGCTGGTCGACGTCACCCGGTCCCGACTCACGCATTTCATGCGCCGCGACGAGCTCGAAGCCGCCTGGGCCTGGGCTGATCCGATCGTCAACGAATGGGCGCGTGCTGGAACGGTTCCCGAGCCTTACGCCGCAGGGAGCTGGGGGCCGGCCGCCGCGTCGGCGCTACTCGCTGCGGACGGGCTTGCCTGGCACGAGGCGGATTCGCCGGGGCGGTGACCTTCCTGAGAAAGCGTTATCAGTGGATGGCGCGTTGATGCCTGCCCGGACCGTCAACGCACGCTCCGGTCTGCAACAAAGATCTCAGCGGCCAATATTCATCCTGACCGTCAGCGTACGCCCCAGTCGTCCAGAATCGCCTCGCGCTGCGTGTCGGGCTCCGGCGAGGGACCGCGCAAGCTCGAAGGCGTGCGACTGAATCGGGGCGCCGGCGCCGGTTGGGTGACGCCCGCCTGTTCGACCAGCACGGCTCGCGCTGCATTATGGGGATGCGCCTGCGCTTCGGCCATGGAGAGCACGGGCGCGAAGCACACATCGGTACCCTCGAGTACGTTCACCCAATGCGCGCGGGTCTGCGTCGCAAAGACCGACCGAAAACGCTCGCGCAGCTGCGGCCAGCCGGTGCGATCGTGCTGAGCGGGGAGGGTGGAGGCATCTAGTCCGAGGCGGTCGAGGAGCTCGGCATAAAACTTGGGTTCGATCGCAGCGATGCTCACAAACTTGCCGTCGGCGGTGGGATAGGTCGAGTACCACGGCGCGCCACCGTCGAGGGGATTGCTGGCGCGCTCATCGTTCCATAGGCCGGCCGCTCGCATCCCGTAGGTGCTTGCCATCAGGAGCGAGGCGCCTTCGACCATACTGGCATCAACCACCTGTCCCTGACCCGAGCGCCCCGCCTCGATGACAGCCGCAAGCACTCCTACCGCAAGCATCATGCCGCCGCCGCCAAAATCCCCAACCAGGTTGAGCGGGGGCAGCGGCGCGTCCTGCGGACCGATCGCCGACAGCGCACCGGAGAGGGCGATGTAGTTGAGGTCGTGCCCGGCCGCGTCGGCCAGCGGCCCGGTCTGACCCCAGCCGGTCATGCGACCGTAGACGAGTCGTGGATTACGGGCAAGGCAGACGTCTGGGCCGAGGCCCAGACGCTCCATCACGCCAGGCCGAAATCCTTCGATGAGTATATCGGCGCGAGCAATGAGGGACTGGATGATCGCAAGGTCCTGCGCGTCCTTGAGGTCGAGGGCGATCGACCGTCTGCCCCGGCCCATCACATCGAACTCGGGGGCTAGCGCGAAGCCGAGCCCCGACTGCATGCGTCGGTCGACTCGGACGACATCAGCCCCCATGTCGGCGAGCATCATTGCGCAGAACGGGGCTGGGCCGATTGCGGCCAACTCGAGGACCTTGATGCCGGCCAATGCACCCATTTTTAATGACTCCTTCGCGCCAAAGGCCCGCCAACTCTACCCGGTTTCAGGCCCGCCAGGCTGGCAGCGACCAATTGCGAAGGATGGCAAGTGCTCGCAACAGGAAGGTGAGCAGGGCACAGGCGGCGATGGCCAGCCAGTCGGGCGCCGACAGCGCCTCGACCACCAGATACAGCGCGCCCCCCGCAAAGGCGCACACGGCATAGGGCTGATGGTTGCGGAGCGTTTCCGGCACTTCGTTACAGATCAGGTCGCGCAAAACACCTCCGAATACCGAGGTCACCACCCCCATGATCAGACAGACCAGCGGTGGCATCCCGGCGAGGTGGGCCGCGTGTACACCTGAGGCACAAAACAGGCCCAGGCCGATCGCGTCGGGCCACTGAATGGTGCGCTCGGTGATCGACAGGTGGCGCAGGCGCATGAAGCGCAGTGCGATCAGGCTAAGCGCCAGCACGCCCGCCAGAACATACTGCTCGCGCACCCAGAAGAACGGTCTCTGGTCGAGCAGGAGATCGCGCAGCGTACCGCCGCCGAAAGCGGTCACAAAGGCTGCGACGCAGACGCCCACGATGTCCATGCGCGTTCGGGCCGCGGCGATGATGCCGGACAGGGCAAAGGCTGCTGTGGCGAGCATTTCAAGAGCGGTGAGGGCGTAGGTACCCAGGGGGTAGAGGGGTTCCATGATTTTCCTGGTCAGCGTTGTTGTCGCGCGCTGTCACGCAGCGTCGTATCCATGATTCTGCGAAGCTCGGGAACAAATAATTCATCGGTCCTGCCGGCGAGCGTCACGAGGCCGTAGCGGGCGGAGGCCTCGAGCGCCGGTTTGAGCTTGACTTCCACGAGATCGGGAGCGCAAGCGCGAATCGCGAACAGGATGGCATCGGAGCCGCGCGCGAGGTCGGCGAGGTGGGAAAGCTCATCGCTGGTCATGCGGATCATCCGCTCTGGATGCGCGAGCGCGCCGTAGCGTTCGACCAGGATTCGCGCGAGTTCATCGCTGAGCGGTGTGGAAACCACCGGAAAGTCGAGCAACCGGGCAAAAGAGGCCGTGCGCTGTCGCGCCAGCGGGTGCCCGGGGCGACACAGAAACGCGCCCTTCATTTCTGTAATCTGGCTTACCGCCAGATCGGCCGCCGGCCGCAGTGAACGTACGTCGACGACCAGAGCATCAACCTGGCGTTCGCGCAGCATCAGGGTGAGCGCCTCGGTGTTGGCGCGCACGATGTCGACGTGGAGGTTCTGGTAGCGCTTGGCAAAGTGGTCCATCACGGCCCGGCTCAGCAAGATTCCGGGTCCTGAGCTCAGACCCAGTCGAAACCGTCCGCCGTCGAGCGCGTCGAGCCCTCTTCCGAGCTGCGCGAATCCTTGGGCGTCTTCGATCAGAAGGCGAGCCCGCGGCAGTGCCTGCTGCCCGAAAGGGGTGC
>CAZZKA010000143.1:0-9019 GCA_964654745.1 uncultured Bordetella sp.
CAACGGCCTTGTGCTGGGCAGCATGTATGCACTGGTCGCGCTCGGCTATACGATGGTCTACGGCATCATCGGGCTGATCAATTTTGCGCATGGAGAGGTGCTGATGGTGGGCGCGCTCACCGCCTGGAGCATGATCTCGATGATGCGTGAGGCGATGCCAGATGCCCCGGGCTGGTTGATTCTGGTGCTCGCGACACTGATCGCCTGCGTGGTCGCCGCCGTCCTCAATTTTTCTATCGAGAGGATCGCCTACCGCCCTCTGCGGACCAGTCCTCGTCTCGCGCCGCTCATCACGGCGATAGGGATGAGCATCCTGCTGCAGACGCTGGCGATGGTCATCTGGAAGCCCAATCACAAGCCCTTTCCGACCCTGCTGCCGAGCGCGCCGTTTAATCTCGGCGGTGCCGTCATCACGCCCACGCAGGTGATGATCCTTGCGGTGACGGCGGTATGTCTCGCGCTGCTCTTGTGGCTGGTGCATGCCACGCGCCTGGGCCGTGCGATGCGAGCGACAGCCGAAAATCCCGCCGTCGCTGCGCTCATGGGCGTTCGTCCGGATACGGTGATTTCCGCCACCTTCATCATCGGCGCCGTGCTGGCTGCGATCGCCGGTGTGATGTGGGCATCCAACTACGGCACGGTTCAGCACAGTATGGGCTTTCTGCCGGGGCTCAAGGCGTTTACCGCGGCGGTGTTCGGCGGTATCGGTAATCTTGCCGGCGCAGTCGTGGGTGGGGTGCTGCTGGGCCTGATCGAGTCCATCGGCTCGGGCTATCTGGGCGTCCTCACGGGCGGTCTTCTCGGCAGCCACTACGCTGACATCTTTGCCTTCGTCGTCCTCATTCTCGTGCTCACGCTGCGGCCCTCAGGGCTCCTCGGCGAGCGCGTTGCGGATCGGGCATGAGCGTTGTGCATACCGATCCTCGGAGGGGCCCGTCCCGGCTGATGTGGGCGGTCGGGCTTGCTGCAGCGATCATCCTTCCGCTCGTGCTGCAGCAGTTCGGCAATGCCTGGGTGCGGATTGCCGACATGGCGCTCCTCTACGTCCTGCTTGCGATCGGTCTCAATATCATCGTGGGCTACGCCGGGCTGCTCGATCTTGGCTACGTCGCGTTTTTCGCGGTGGGCGCTTATTTGTTTGCGATCCTTGCCTCGCCGCACCTGACCGAAACCTTTCCCGCAGTCGCCTCGGCGTTTCCCGGCGGCCTGCACCTGTCGATCTGGGCGGCGCTGCCGCTTGCTGCCGGGCTGGCGGCGCTCTTTGGCATCGTACTTGGCGCGCCAACGCTCAAGCTGCGCGGCGACTATCTCGCCATCGTCACACTGGGCTTTGGCGAAATCATCCGGGTATTCCTTAACAATCTCGATCATCCGATCAACCTTACCAACGGTCCGCGCGGGCTGGGCCAGATCGATGCGATTCAGATCTTCGGACTCAAGCTCTCAAGAAAACTCGAGATCGGAGATTTTGAAATTGCCTCGGTCACGCTCATTTATTGGCTGCTTCTCGCGCTGGTAGTGCTTTCCATCGTCATTTCGCACCGGATGGCGCACTCCCGAATCGGTCGCGCCTGGGTTGCGATTCGCGAAGACGAGATCGCGGCCAAGGCGATGGGTATCAACACCCGCAACATGAAGCTCCTCGCGTTTGCCGCAGGTGCAAGCTTTGGCGGTGTGTCGGGCGTGGTCTTCGCAGGATTTCAGGGTTTCATCTCTCCTGAGTCCTTCAGCCTGATGGAATCGATCATGATCGTCGCGATGGTCGTGCTCGGCGGCCTTGGGCATCTGCCCGGAGTGGTGCTGGGCGCAGTTCTGCTTGCTGCCTTGCCCGAGGTGCTCCGCTATGTTGCGGGTCCGCTGCAGCAACTCACCGGCGGGCGACTCGATGCTGCGATCCTGCGGCAACTTCTCATCGCGCTTGCCATGATCGTCATCATGCTCATGCGCCCGCGGGGACTGTGGCCCTCGCCCGAGCAGGGGCGGGGAGCGACGCGTGTCTGAGGCGCCCGAGACGAATCCGCCCGAGGGACCGCCGCTGCTGCGCGTCAACGGGGCGAGCAAGCGATTCGGCGGACTGCTTGCGCTCGATTCGGTCGGTCTCGAGGTGCGCCCGGGCCAGATTTACGGCCTGATCGGTCCGAATGGCGCGGGCAAGACGACGTTTTTCAATGTCATCACGGGCCTCTACATTCCCGATGCCGGCCGCTTCGAGCTTGCCGGTCAGCCGTACGAACCGCGCGCGGTCCACGAAGTCGTTCGAGCCGGTATCGCCAGGACCTTCCAGAACATCCGCCTCTTCGGCGACATGACCGCGATCGAGAATGTGATGGTCGGCCGGCACCTGCGAACCCGCGCAGGCCTGATCGGCGCGGTATTACGCTTGCCCGCTACCCGGCGCGAGGAGGGCGAGATCGCCGATCGGGCGCGCGAACTCCTCGACTATGTTGGCATTGGCCGTCTGGCGGACTTTCGGGCGCGCACGCTCTCCTACGGCGACCAGCGCCGGCTCGAGATTGCTCGAGCGCTGGCAACGGATCCGATGCTGCTCGCGCTTGATGAGCCCGCCGCCGGGATGAATGCCACCGAAAAAGGGCAGCTGCGACAGCTGATTGAACGCATCCGCAATGATGGCCGGACCATTCTGCTGATTGAGCACGATGTGAAGCTGGTGATGGGGCTATGTGATCGCGTGACCGTGCTCGATTACGGTAAGGAACTTGCAGTGGGATCGCCCGCCGAGGTCAGGGCCGATGCCAGGGTGATCGAAGCCTATCTCGGCTCGTCAGCCGCCGCCTGACAGGGACGCATCGATGTCGTTGCCTTCACCGTCTCAGCCGCCTTCATCTCCGCCTTCGCCCTGGTCGTCTAGGGAATCCTCGCCGGCGCTGGTTCGCGCCGAGCAACCCGTTCTTGAGGTTCGGTCAGCCATGGTGGGCTATGGCGGCATCCTCGCGGTCAAGGGCATCGACCTGCGGGTGGATCAGGGCGAGCTGGTTTGCCTGATCGGTTCAAACGGCGCCGGAAAGACGACCGCCATGAAAGCGATTACGGCGTTGCTGCCGCTTCGCTCGGGCGATATCCGCTATCTGGGGCGGGCGGTCGCCGGCCGCGGGCCGTGGGACCTTGCAGGCGAGGGCCTGGTCATGGTGCCCGAGGGCCGTGGTGTGTTCGCACGGATGACGATTCTCGAAAATCTGCAGATGGGGGGCTATCTGAGGCGCGACGAGGCCGCGCTTGCCGAGGATCTCGACAGGGTTTTTAGACTGTTTCCGCGGCTCGCCGAGCGGCGCGGGCAGCTTGCCGGAACCCTGTCGGGCGGCGAGCAGCAGATGCTTGCCATGGGCCGGGCCTTGGTCGCCCGGCCGCGCCTGTTGCTCCTCGACGAGCCCTCGATGGGTCTGGCGCCCATCATGGTCGACCGGATTTTCGAAGTCGTACGGCAGGTACACGAGCAGGGGATCACCGTACTGCTGGTCGAACAAAATGCCGGTCGGGCACTGCAGATCGCTGACCGTGCCTACGTGATGGAATCCGGTCTCATCTCGGCATCGGGCGACGCCCGCGCTATGCTGAGCGATGCGTCGGTCAGGCAGGCTTATCTGGGCGGGTGACGTATGCCCTTGGCCCGGGGTCTTACGCCGGCGGCTTGGGCGTTGGTCAGCCGGGCGTTGGTCGAGCGGGCGCCGGTTGATCGGGCGCCGGTTGATCGGGCGTTGGCAGCCTGAGCGTCGAAGCCTTGTGTACGGAGCAATGTTGACGATAATCATGTTCCACTGGAGGAAACAATCATGAAACTTAAAGCTCTCATGGCGGTGCTTGCCGCCTCGTCTATCGCGGGCCCGGTGCTCGCCCAACAGGAAGTCGTCCGGATTGGTCACGTTGCGCCCACGAGCGGCGGCATTGCCCACCTCGGGAAAGACAATGAAAACGGTGCCCGCCTCGCGATCGAGGATCTCAATGCCAAGGGCATCAAGATCAACGGCCGGGCGATCCGTTTCGAATTGCTGGCCGAGGATGACGCGGCCGATCCGAAACAGGGTACGGCGGCTGCGCAAAAACTGGTCGACTCCAAGGTCAACGGCGTGATCGGGCACCTGAATTCGGGCACATCGATCCCCGCCTCCAAGATTTACAACGATGCTGGGATCCCGCAGATTTCTCCGTCGGCTACCAATCCCCGCTACACCCGACAGGGTTTCAACACCACTTTCCGCGTCGTCGCCGATGACGTCCACCTGGGTGGAACGCTCGGCCGCTATGCGGTCGCTACCCTCAAGGGCCAGGCGATTGCCGTTATCGACGACCGCACCGCCTACGGCATGGGCGTGGCCGATGAGTTCGACAAGGCTGCGCGCGCTGCCGGCGGCAAGATGGTCGGGCGCGAGTTCACCAGCGACAAATCGACCGATTTCATGGCGATCCTCACGTCTATCAAGGCCAAGAACCCCGACATCGTCTTTTTCGGTGGTATGGATGCGGTGGCCGGTCCGATGCTGCGGCAGATGAAGTCCTTGGGCATCAACGCCAAGTTCATGGGTGGCGACGGTATCTGCTCGGGTGAGCTCGCCAAACTGGCGGGTGATGCGCTTGCTGACAATCAGGTCTACTGCGCAGAGGCCGGCGGTGTTGAGGGCGAGCAAAAGGCGGGCATGGAAGCGTTCAAGGCCCGGTTCAAGCAGCGCTTTAACGCCGATGTGCAGATCTACGCGCCGTATGTGTACGACGCCGTGATGGTTATGGCTGAGGCGATGGTTCGCGCCAATTCAACCCGCCCGTCGGCCTACCTCCCCGAACTTGCCAAGAGCAACCACAAAGGTGTGACCGGCACGATCGCCTTCGACAACAAGGGCGATATCCGCAACGGCGCGCTCACGCTCTACACCTACCGCGGTGGCAAGCAGCACGCACTCGCCGTGATCCGGTGAGCGAGGCTGCCGGGCAGCCCTACCGCATGTCCGACGCCGTACGCGAACGCGTGCTGCGTCGGCAGGGCAGGCTGCATGCGCATGAGACCATCCTCGCGCCCCGCACGGCGCTGGTGGTGGTCGACATGCAGAACTATTTTTGCGCGCCTGGATATCCGGCGGAAGTCGCCGCATCCCGGGCTACTGTGCCCGCCATCAACCGGATGGCGCGCGCGCTGCGCGCGGCCGGGGGGCGCGTTGCGTGGGTGCAGACATCTTCGCGTGAGGCCTTGGACCGTTGGCCCCGGCATCATCGACATATGCTCACTGCCGCGCGGGTGGATTCGAGATTGGCCGGGCTCGCTGAGGATGCGCCTGGATTCCGGCTCTTCGATGGTCTGCAGGCTGAATCAGACGATCTGTTTGCAACCAAGGTGATGTACAGCGCGTTTGTGAGCGGATCTTCGGACTTGCACGCGCGCCTGCAGGCGCTCGGGATAGAGAGCCTCCTGGTCGCCGGAACTGCGACCAATGTATGTTGTGAGTCCACGGCCCGAGATGCGATGATGCTTGACTATCGGGTCGTGATGCTCTCGGACGGCAACTCCGCTTTCACCGCGGCAGAACACACCACTTCCCTGGATAACTTCGCACTTTTCTTCGGTGATGTGATGACAGTCGATGAGGCGCTTGTGCGCCTGCGCGCTTAGGGCTGATCTTGGAAGGTGAGCGCAGCCCCGTTGGCTGGTTTGAGAAGCTTCTTCACGGTATGGCGCTCCTTGCCGGCGTGGTGCTGCTCCTCCTGACCGTCTTTACCGTCGCAGATGTGGTGATGCGGTATTTCTTCAATGCGCCGTTTCGCGGCTCGCTCGAGGCCACCGAGTACGCCATGGCGCTGATCGTCTTCCTCTCGCTTGCCTGGTGCGGAGCGACCGGTGGCCATATCGCGGTCGATCTTCTTGACCGCTGGCTCGACCGGCCGTCGCTGCGTTGGCTGCCAGCGCTGATGTCGCTCACCGGCGCTGTGCTGTTCGCTGTGGTCGCCTGGCAGGTAGCGGCGGAAGCCTTCATGGGCTTCAAGCAGATCAGCAATATGCTGCGCTGGCCGCATTGGCCCTTCAAACTCGGCGCGGCCTTCGGGGCCTTTTGTTTCGCGCTGGTGATGTTCAGGCAGACCTGGCGCGCCGCGGGCTCCGCGGTACGCGCGGCGCCTGCTGGAACGCGCGACTGATGTCCTCCGAAGCAATCGGTGCGCTCGGGCTTGCGGTGATGCTGGCGCTTCTTGCGCTGCGTATGCCGATCGGTATTGCCATGTTCCTGGTGGGCAGCGTCGGCTTTGGCATCCTCAATGGGCCCAGCGCAGCGCTGATGGCGCTAGGCACCTACCCGTACAGTTACGCCGCTTATTACGATCTTGCGGTCATTCCGCTCTTCGTTCTGATGGGGTCGTTGGCTTCGGCTTGCGGCATGGGGCAGGCGCTGTTTGCTGCAGCCTATGCCTGGGTGGGGCACTGGCGGGGTGGCCTTGCCTCAGCGACCATCCTGTCGTGCGCGGGGTTTGCTGCGGTCTCGGGGTCGAGTGTCGCCTCGGCGGTCACGATGGGCCGCGTGTGTCTGCCCGAGATGCGCCGCTATCGTTATGACGGCGGGTTGGCGGCAGGCACGATCGCCGCGGGGGGCACGCTTGGCATCCTGATCCCGCCGAGCACCGCTTTCGTCATCTACGGCATCCTCACCGAACAGTCGATCGGCAAACTGTTGCTCGCAGGCGTGCTGCCGGGGCTTTTGCTCACGTTGCTCTTCGTGATCACGATAGCAATCTGGACGGCATTCCGGCCGGAACTCGGGCCTGCCGGCGCGCGCTCGAGCATGGCCGAGCGTTGGCGCGCGCTCGGCCAGTCCACACCCATGCTGGTGCTGGTCCTTGCCTCGATCGGCGGGATCTATGCAGGAGTCTTCACGCCTGCCGAGGCGGCGGCGGTGGGAGCGTTCATGGCGCTCCTCTGGGCAGCGGCAAGCGGGCACCTCACCTGGAAGATGCTGTCGCAGGTATTGCTCGATACCGTTCGCACGACGGCGATGGTTTTTCTGATCCTGATGGGCGCGCTTGTTTTCGGACCGTTTCTCGCGCTGAGCGGACTACCCGCCCGGATCGCTGACCTGCTCACCGGACTGGATATGACCCCGCTCGCGGTGATGCTGCTGATCATGGGGCTCTACCTGATTCTGGGCATGTTTCTCGAAGGGTTCTCGATGCTGGTGCTGACATTGCCCATCGTCATCCCGCTCGTCAAAGCGCTCGGGTTCGACCTGATCTGGTTCGGCGTCATCATGGTCATCCTGCTTGAGATGGGATTGATTTCGCCACCGGTGGGAATGAATGTGTTTGTCGTCAAGGGCCTGGTGCCGGATGTGAGCCTTGCCCGGATTTTCAAGAGCATCACGCCATTCTGGGCGGCGATGATCGTGTGCGTGGCCCTGATCGTAGTCTTCCCGGATATCGCGCTCTTGATTCCCAATGCCATGATTCGTTAGGCTTTACTGATCCGATCAACCGGCCCGAAAGAGCCGGGATTTCGCGGCGCCCTTGGCCCGCGCTGCAATCAGGAGAAAGACCCATGAGACAAGACAGACGCGTCCTGACCGGCTCGATCGCGCTCGGCGCGCTCGCCGCAGGCCTGCCCGGGCTCGCTCGGGCGCAGCAGGAAGAACTCAAGCTCGCGACCTTTGTTCCGCCGACCCACTATGGGCTCACGCAGATCATGGTGCCCTGGGGCAAGGAGATCGCCGACAAGAGCGGTGGACGGCTCAATCTGCGGGTCTTTCCGTCGATGCAGTTGGGCGGCAAGCCGCCCGAGCTCTATAAGCAGATGGCCCGAGGTCTTTCGGATATCACTTTCACGCTGCCAGGCTATACCTCGGCGGATTTTCCGCTGATGGCGCTCTCGGAATTGCCGGGGATGGCCAACGATGCCTTTGATGGCACCCGCAAGCTCTGGCAGCACCTTAAGTTCTTCACCGATGGCGAAATGAAGGACAGCCGGCCGCTGGTGATGTGGACCGGCGATACGGCGGCGGTCATGACCCGAGCCAAACCGGTGCGACGACTCGAAGACATGAAGGGATTGAAGATCCGGACGCCTTCGTCGGCCCAGTCGGAGTCGCTCGTGGCGCTCGGAGCGACGCCCATCGATATGCCGGCGGGGCAGATCTACAACTCGATCGAGCGTGGCGTGGTCGACGGCGCGCTGATTTCGATGGCCGGTGCGATCGATTTCAAGCTGCTCGAGGTCTGCCGGTACTACACCATTGACGTGCCGGTCGGCCGTTCGCCATTCATCATCAACATGAACAAGGCCCGCTACGATCGGCTGCCTGCGGATCTGAAGCAGATCGTCGATGAGTCAACCGGCCTCGAGTTGAGTCTCAGAGCGACTGCGAGCATCCAGAAACACAGTGACGAGGCGATCGCAGCGGCCCGCAAGGAAAAAAAGGTGATCGAGCTATCGCCTGAAGAGCAGCGTCGCTGGGCCGACGCGTTCAAGCCCCTGATTCGCAGCCAGACCGCGGCCGCCGAAAAGGCGGGAGTGCCCGCGCGCGCGTTCCTCAAGGCCTACGGCCTCGAGGCCTGAGCCGAGGCCTGCCGCCGTCAGGGCGTGAGCCCGCCGCCGTTGATGTAGAGCGTCTGCCCGGTCATGTAGGCCGATGCGGGGCCCAACAGGAACAGAATGGGTCCCACCACATCGTCGGGAACCCCCAGTCTGCGCATCGGGATGGTCCGCATATAGGGCTCGCGATCAAGATGCGAGCCGGTATGCTCGCGGCCGGTCCCGCCCACTAAAAAATCGGTTTCGATGGCGGCGGGGGCGACTGTATTGGCCCGGATGGCCGGGGCGTTCTCCACAGCGATCGCCTTCGTTAGCGCGATCAGCCCCGCCTTGGAGGCGGAGTAGGGCCCGAATCCCGGCATGACGCGTGTCGCGAGACCAGACGCCACATTGACCACGGTGCCCCCTCCCGCGCGCTGCAATCTCGGTACCGCGCCCCGGTTAAGCAGATAGGAAGAACCGAGGTTGCCTTCGACGACGCGCTCCCACTCGGAGACCGCGAGATCC
>CAZZKA010000144.1:0-9009 GCA_964654745.1 uncultured Bordetella sp.
GACGGTCTTTGCCACCGTAGGCTCGAACGAAAAGGCGCTCGCGGTGGCTGCAGCCGGCGCCGACCACGTCATTAATTATCGGGAGCGTGATTTTCAGGAGGCGGTCGCAGCGATCACCGGCAAGCAGGGGGTCGACCTGATTTTGGATATGGTGGGCGGCACCTATGTAGAGAAGAACCTGCGCTCGCTCACGACCGGCGGACGGCTTGTGCAGATCGCCTTTTTGCAAGGCGCGAAAGTCGAACTCGATCTGACGCTGCTGATGACGCGGCGACTGCTCTTTACCGGATCGACGCTGCGGCCGAGGAGCGACTCAGACAAGGCGGCGATCGCCGCGGCCTTGCATGCGCGGGTCTGGCCCTTGTTCGAGGCCGGAAAGATCCGGCCGGTCCTGCACGCCCGATTCGACCTTTCTGAGGCGGCCAGGGCCCATGCCCTGATGGAGTCATCGACCCACATCGGCAAGATCATGCTACAGGTCGATCCGAAAGCGGTCTGATCAGCGCCGAGTCCCGCGGCGCGCCAATTTACAAACCGGAGTCGAGCACCATGGAATTGCCTCGTAACACCTTCAAACACGCGCTCGCTGCCGGCGGGCAGCAGATCGGAATCTGGTCCACGCTTGCCACCAATGTGACCGTCGAACTGATCGCGGCTGCAGGGTTTGACTGGATGCTGCTCGACATGGAGCATTCGCCGAACGAGCTCGAGTCGGTGGTCGGGCAACTGCAAGCGGCCCAGCCCTATCGCACGCATGCGGTGGTGCGCGTACCCTGGAACGACCCGGTACTCCTCAAACGAATCCTGGACATTGGCGCCCAGTCGGTCCTGGTCCCGATGATCGATGATGCCGAGCAGGCAAAGGCCGCGGTGGCTGCGATGCGCTATCCGCCGCGCGGCATTCGCGGCGTGGGCGGGACGACTCGCGCGACCCGCTGGGGGCGGATCGCAGGCTACCCGCACAAGGCAGAGGGCGAGCTTTGCATCCTGCTGCAGGTCGAGACGCAGACCGCCCTCGGCAATATCGAAGCGATAGCAGCGGTCGACGGCGTGGATGGCATCTTCGTCGGTCCTGCGGATCTGCACGCCTCGTTTGGTCATGTGGGGGAGCGGCACCACGCCGAGGTCTGGCCGCACATCGAAAATGCAATTCGCCGCATCCGCGCCGCCGGCAAGGCACCCGGTTTTCTCACGTCCAGCGAAACGGATGCGCGGCGGGTGATGGAGCTCGGCGCGCAGTTCGTTGCGGTCGGGTCGGACGCGGCGCTGCTTGCCTCAGCGTCGGATGCCCTATGCCGACGGTTTCTGGGCCAGCCAGGCTCCTGACGCGGCGTAGAGGGCAGTCTGCTCCGGCGAATTGTGTTCGATCAGGTTGGTGCTGATCGTCGCCCCTGCAAGCGACTGCGCGTACGTGATGTGTCGGTAGGCTTTTGGAAGCCCCGACAGGCGCGCAGGGTCCAGCTTCAGGGTTGCGAGCGGGTCGACTGCGTCCATCCTATCCTTCTCGTGCACAGGGTAGCGTTCCTGAATGCACCAGCGCCCGTCGTGCTGAACGAACCAGTCGATGAATCGCCCCCAGGCGGTGATGTCGACGTCGATATCGTGCACGCGCGTACGTAGCAGGAGCGTCATGCGGGTCTCCGCCAGCGCTCGGGATCCGGCGACCTGTACGCTCGTTCCGCCAAGTGCATGCTGGGCAAGCGGCGCATCGGGGTTGGCGGCCGACCGAATCGAGGCGGCGACGAACTCTTCTGCGGTGCCGATCATCCAGGTAGTCCGGACCCTCGCTCCCGGGGCATAGCAGGTACGCAACCGGTCCCACTGACGGGTATCGCGCCACAATGCCCAGTTGCGGATGACCCTTTCGATCTCAAGCGCGTCGTCACTCACCGCTGATCCCCGCCTCACGAAGAAACCGTGGCCAGCGCTCGGCCTCGGCCTTGACATAGCGTTCAGTGTCGGCCGTCGACATGTCGAGCATTCGCCAGCCTCCCCCCTCAAGTCGTTTCCTGAGCTCCGGTTGGCGTGCGACGACCGCCATCGCCGAACGCAGCCTGTCAACCACCGGCGCGGGTGTGCGTGCGGGCGCGAAGATACCCAGCCAGCTCTCCAGCTCCATGCCGGCCAGGCCGGCCTCCACGGCGGTCGGTACGTTGGGTAGCGATGCATCGCGTCTGGATCCGGATGTCGCAATCGGTTTGACACGGCCCGCCTCGATCAAAGGCTGTGCAGTCGTGGTGTTGTCGAAGAACAGGTCGACGCGTCCGCCGACGAGATCGGTGTATGCGGCCTGCGCGCCCTTGTAGGGGACTTCGACCATATCGATCCCGGCGAGTTTGCGAAGCATCACTGCTGCGACGTGCTGGCCCGAACCCGTTCCGCCTGTCGCCATGATGAGTTTTCCCGGGTTCGCTTTGCCGAACGCGATCAGTTCGGCTAACGAATTTTGCGGCAGGTCTTTGCGGGCGACGAGGCAATAGCTGAAACTCGCGACGAGTGCGATCGGAATAAAGTCCGTCGCCGGGTCGTACTGCGGGTTGCGGTAAAGACCGGCGTTGAGCGCCATGTTGGCAAGGCCTCCGACCACAAGCGTGTAGCCGTCGGGGGCAGCGGCTGCGGCGGCCTGGGTGCCGACCAGGGTCCCGCCTCCAGTCCGGTTCTCGACCACGACGCCAACGTTGCCCAACTCCGGCGACAGCCGTTCGGCCACCATCCGGCCGAGGTTGTCGTAGCCGCCCCCCGGCGTGGTCGGAACGATGATACGAATAGGGCGGACCGGGTAGGACTGCGCCGCGACCTGGGGCGCGCCCCATGCGATCCCGGCGGCAAGCATCAGGCTGCGCCTGGCCTTTGAAACCACCATCATCTGAGTCTCTCCCCTTGTGGCCTGCGTTGTGCAGTCTAACGCCTCGGGGGGCGGCCGCCCAGCGAGCCGGCCTTCCTGCGAAATCCTCCCGCGGCGGCATTCATCGCCCGGCGGGGGTGAGCAGCGATGCCGGGGTGCTCGCCGGTTCGAGGGCGTGCGCCGGTGCGAAGGCTGAGCGGCGTTGCGAGGGCGCTTACCGGTGCGGGGGCACTCGCCGGTGCGGGGCCGTCCGGGCTAGACTCCGGGCTGCGCTTTCCCCGCTCTGGACTCGCCAGGAGGCATCGATTGAGACCTTGTGCATGGTTTGCTCGCGCGTTCGCGCTTTGGATGATCACTGCCTCAATACCGGGCGCGGCGCAGGCTCAGACGGGCGGATCTGCCGCTTTCCCGAATCGCCCCATCGCGGTGGTCGTACCGTTTCCGCCGGGCGGCTCGACCGACCGCGTGGCGCGGCTCATCACTCAGAAACTATCTGAAAATACCGGCCAGCCGGTGGTGGTCCAGAACCGCCCGGGTGCAGCCGGGGCGGTGGCAGCCCAGGCGGTGCTCGCGCAGGCACACGACGGTTACACGATTTTCATCGGGCACGTGGGAACGCATGCGATCGATCCGCATCTGAATGTGCAGGTCGGGTTTGATGCGAATCGCGATTTTCGTCCGGTTACTTCGTTCTTTTCGTTTCACAGCATTCTGGTCGTACCCGCCACGCTGCCGGTGCGAGACGTCAACGACCTGATCGCGCTCGCGAAATCACGAAGCGGCGGGCTCACCTTTGCATCGCAGGGAACCGGCACCGCCGGCCATTTCCTGGGCGAGATGATGCAGCAGGTCACCGGCGCGCCCATGGTCCATGTGCCGATGAAGGGCGCAGCTCAAGCGGTGACCGAAACGGTAGCGGGGCGGATAGATGTGCTGTTCTCGTCCTACATCTCCGCACAAACCTTCCTCAAGGAGGGCAGGTTGCGTGCGCTCGCCTATGCGGGACCAAAGCGCTCGGCCCTGCTGCCCGATCTGCCGACTCTTGGCGAACTCGGCATTCGCGATGTCGAGTACGACCAGTGGTTCGGGTTCTTCGTTCCGGTCAAGGTTCCGGATCCCGTCGTGCGCCGGCTGAACGAGGAGCTAGTGAGGGCGGCGCGTTCTCCTGAGGTGATCAACTCGGTTTCCGGGCAGGATGGAAATATCGTGACCTCCACGCCTGAGCAGATGGCGGCCCAGATCGCGGCTGACTACAGACGCTACGGGGAAGTCGTCAAACGCCTGGGTAGTCAGGTCAAGTAAACCGATGCAACCGGCACAAACCGAGGCAACCGGCTCGCGTGTCGAGCTGCCCGTGGCGGTCATTCGGGCAGACCGGCCTTGCGCAGGCCCTCGCCGAGATGTCTGAGGTCTTCGGGGTTCTTGGTCCCGGCTGACAGGGGTTTCAGCAGGCTGCTGATACTCGCCTCAGGGACCTGGCGTCGCAGGGTTTCCGCTAGTTGCTGCGCCTGCATCGACGCGCCGGTCTGTGCTAACGCGGCCGCCCGGGTAAGCAGGCATACAGCCATCGCCGGCTCACGCTGAAGACAGCGGCCGGCCTGATCGGCGGCTTCCTGGTAACGCCCGAGCTGGTAGAGCGAGTTGGCAAGCGGAAAGGCAAGCGTGGACGGATTGATGAGCGGGTCGATTTGCAGTGCCCGCTGCATCAGCGCTAATGCTTTGTCGAATTCGCCCGAGCGCTCCATGACCCGGGCAGCAATGCGCAGGACTTCGGAGCCCACTAGGGTCTTGCCGACGCTCGCATCGATCTGGGCTACTGCGGTCCCATGCTGGCCGACCAGGGTCAGACTGTCAGCGTAAGCGGCGCGGGCCATGGGATCGCTAGGCGCAAGCGTCACCGCCCGCGTTGCGATCGCAAGCAGATTCTCAGCAGGCTCGTTGGCGAATGGGCTACCGCCGCTGAACCCCGATCCAGTAAGCAGCGTGTACAGCGCGAGGTGCGCGGGGAGCGCTGAGGGAGAGACCGACACCGCCTCCTCGAGCAGGCGCCTTGCCTGTAGCAGATCGGGTCGTGCGCTGTGCCGCTGCAGGTGCTGTGCCTTGAACGTGAGATCGAGCGCCAACAAGGCCTGGGGCTCCAGCGGCCCCGTCACTGGAGCTTCTCCCTTTGCCGGAGCGAGATTGAGGCTGCGAATCACCCGACTATGCAGTCCGGCGACCAGGGCGCCGAATTCCGAGGCCGGGCGCTCGGTGCGCTCTTCCCAAAGGATCTTGCCCTCGGCGCTGTCGCTCAGGCGGGCGAGGAGCCTGAGTTGCCCCGCGCCGCCGTCGATTTCGGTGTCCAGACGATATTTGAAGGGTATCGGCTCGCCCGCTATCGCGGCCGAATCGGATCGCATGGCAAGCGCGAATGTGGTGTCGCTACCGAGCGTCGTGAGTCCTGGCACTCTGGAAAGTTGCGCGATAAGTTCGGCCGCGAGGGCATCTCCAAGGTGTGCCAACTCGGTATCCGACCTCGGCGGGCGTAAAGGGTTGACTAGCAGCGTCGGTCGCTCACGCGCCGGAGCCAGAGGCAACCGCTGCGACAGAATCTGGCTGGCAGCGATCGCCGCCTGCTGCGCGGGGGAGTGGCTGACCTCGGTACCTGGCTCAAGTTCGGGGGGCTCGGACCAGGGCCGCCAGACCGCGAGAATCCCCGCGCAGACGACCATGGCGATGCCGGTCAGCGCAGGCGCTCGGCCTGGTGACTTGCGTCGTCGGTCAGCCCGCGGTCTGCTCGGCGAAGGAAGAGATGGCTCGCTCATGGGGAAACAGCACGGCGATGGTGGGATCCGGTCTATTGTAGAAAAGCGCGGCCTCGCGGTGAAATCGCGGGGCTGACGGCGCGTACCGCGAGACCGTGACTTGCCAGACCCTGGCGCGGTGGTCATCATCTGCCGCCACGCCTGCCGCGTCTGCAACGTCTTCCTCGTCCACTAACTCTGCCACGTCCGCTAACTCCGCTACGAGATGTCAAAGGCTTTTTCGTTGTCAGACTTTTCCCGCCTCGTGACCGAGCGCGCGGTCCATCGCGATGTTTACCTTGACGCCGATGTATTTGCCGTGGAACAGGAACGCATCTTCCGCCGCGCCTGGCTCTACGTCGGCCACGAGAGCCAGGTGCCCGAGGCCGGCGACTGGATGCGCTGTCGGCTCGGCCCCGACGAGATGATCCTCATTCGTGGCGACGACGGATCGCTTGCGCTCCTGCACAATCGATGTCCGCACCGCGGATCGCGCCTTGTAACGGCCGCCGCAGGGCGATCGCGTCGCCTCACCTGCTCCTATCATGCGTGGAGTTTTACCCCCGACGGAAGACTCGCGGGCCTGCCGCTGCCGGAAGGCTATGGCGAGGACTTTCGGATGAACGACGGCCGCCGCGATATCGAGCGGCCGCCCCGCGTGCAATCCTATCGCGGCTTCGTGTTTGCGAGCCATGCTGCCGATGGCCCGACGCTCCCGGCCTTTCTCGGTAGCATTGCTGCGGCGCTGGACAATATGGTCGACCGGGCGCCCGCAGGTCGCGTCACGCAGACGGGTGGTGCGCTGCGAATGCTGTACCGGGGCAACTGGAAGCTGTTCATGGAAAATGCGGTGGATCTGGTGCATCCCGGCTTTGTTCACGCGAGCGCGGTGGCTGCGGCGCGCGCTGATAGCGATGCGGCGGCAGCGGGCGGGGTTACCGGGCAGGTTGTTCAAATGCAGCTCGCCAATGGGCTGAGGCCGGCTGAGTGGGACGCGTTGAATGTGCATGCCTACGCCGGCGGCCATGTCAGCATGGACAGTTTTTACCGGCAGGGTGTCATCGGTTCGCAGCGGGATGATCCGGTCTTCAGGCGTTACTTCGCAGCGCTCGAGTCCGCACGCGGCGCCGACCGCGCTCGGGAGATTCTGTCACTGGACCGTTTCAACAATCTCGTCTGGCCGAATTTGTCGGTCAACTCCCGATTTCAGGCGATCAGGGTTATCGAGCCGCTTGCCGTGGACCTCACCCGCGTCACCAGCTATGGCTTTGCTCTGGAGGGTGCCCCGGAGGAAATGGGTCGGCTCGCGCTGCGTTTCCTGACCGCGGCAGCCTCGCCGGCGTCGCTCGTTGCTGCGGACGATCTCGACATGTTCGAGCGCTGTCAGCGCGGTCTTCGCGAGGGTGTCTCGGACTGGATCGATATTTCGCGGGGCATCGCCCGAGACCGGACGAGCAGCGCTGAAACGCTCGCGCCGGGCACAAGTGAGCTGCCCCTGCGCGCGCAGCTTAGCGCCTGGCGCCAATGGATGGCAGCCTGATGCGGCACGAGCGAAACGATACGGCGGACCTCGTGCAACAAGTGGAGGATTTCGTTCAACGCGAGGCGCAGTTGCTCGACGAACGGAGTTTTGAGGCATGGCTCGCGCTCTTTGATGAGGGTGGTTGGTACTGGATGCCGGCTTCGCCCAGCCAATCCTCTCCCGAGAGTGCACTGTCGCTCTTGTATGAAGATAAGCGGCTTCTCGCTGTACGGGTGCGGCGACTTGCGCACCCAGCCGTTCTGGTCGAGTCGCCGGCAACGCGCAGCCATCATCATGTGAGCACCATACGGGTCGAGCGCGCTGAAGACGGGACGCTCAGATCGTTTTCGGCTCAGCTCATCGCGCTGTTTCGCGATAACGAGCAGCAGCTATTGAGCGCGCGCGTCATCCACCACCTCAAAACCGATCCGGACGGTCTTCTGATAGTCTCCAAGACCGTGAGCCTGCTCGATTGTGATGCACCGAGGCGGGGCTTCGCCGTGCCGCTCTGACCAGCCTCAACAGAAGAACCCCAATGATCCTTCAACCAGGGAGACCAAGATGAAACGCACCCCTTTCGCGTTGGCCGCGCTAGCGCTTGCGGCTGCACTGACTACCGCCGTGAGCGGTCCGGTCGCTGCCCAGGAGACGACGTTGCGCGCCGGTGTATTCGTGCCGGTCAATACCGCCTTTGGCGAAATGTGCGGCCGCTTCATCAACCAGCTCAACAGCGAGGCCAAGGGGACGGTCCAGATCAGGCTGGTCGGCGGACCGGAGGCGATTCCCTCGTTTGAGCAGGCCAACGCGGTCCGCAGCGGGGTGCTCGACGTAGCCTGCCTGCCACCGGCTTTTTACGTAAGCGTCATGCCCGAGGCGGATTCGCAGATTCTCGCGACCACCTCCACGCTGGATCAAAAAAAGTCGGGTGCGTATGCGACGCTGCAGGCTGCACATCGCGCCCGCATGGGAGTTCATCTGCTGGCATCGTACGGTGACGGTATTCGATTTCATATATTCACTAACAAGCCGATCGCCCGCGTTGAAGACCTGAAGGCTATGAAGCTGCGGACGACACCTAATTACACCCCTTTCTTTCAGGCGCTGGGGGTGAGTCTGGTCAACACGGCGCCCGGTGAAGTCCAGCAGGCGCTGGAGCGAGGCGTGGTCGATGGCTATGGCTGGCCGCTGATCGGTATCTTCGACCTCGGCTGGGCCAATTTCACACGACATCGCGTGGATCCAGGTTTCTATACCGTGATCGTCAACGTGCTGGTCAATGACAAGAAGTGGCAGTCGCTGTCGCCGGCGCAGCGTCAGGCCCTCGAGAGTACAGCCACCTGGTTCGATCAGGAAAACCTCAGGTGGGTCGCTGACAAGGTTGCTAGCGAGAGCAAGCGCCAGGCCGATGCAGGAATCCGGTCGGTCGACCTGGGCGCGGATTTCCGCAAGCAGGCCTACGACGCGTACTGGGCCGAGATGACCAAGCGAGCCCCCGACCAGACGCGAGCGCTGCGGCAAGTGCTCGACAAGTGACCGAACAGGTTATTCGACGCTGGCTGGATGACAAGGGGACGGATGGCTATAACGCCGGGTAAGACCTCACCGATCGGCGCCTCGTTACCGCGTCCCAAGGCGCGCCAGCTCGCGGCCGGCCGGGGCCGTTTTCTTGATGATCTGCGGATTCCAGGGGTCCTGCATGCTGCATTTTTCAGAAGCCCTTACCCTCACGCCCGGCTGCTGAGGCTCGATCTCGAGGCGGCGCGGGCGAGCCCGGGCGTGACAGCGGTCTATTGCGCAGGCGATATCGCGAAGGTCATGAGTGGCTGGACGGCACGGATGCCCTCGCTGGCTTCGCATCG
>CAZZKA010000145.1:0-8944 GCA_964654745.1 uncultured Bordetella sp.
GTCCTCTGCGGTAAGCGGGTCGAAGCCGCGGTACACGGCATCCGCCTTGTCGCGGTCGCCCTGTTGTGGGCGCAGCGGAGGAGGAGCAGAAAGAGGAGAGTATGTCGCGAGCTGCGTTGGCTGTGCTGGCGCCCTGGCTGTTTCCGGGTGATCCGCTGGCAATGGTCGCGCAGCCTCTGCTTTGGCCGGGTGAGCTTGCCGCATACCCGCTTGGCAGTGATTCGATGGGGCGTGATCTGCTCGCCTGTATCGCCCATGGTGCGAGAGTTTCACTGGCTGTCGGACTGGTTGCAGCGGTGCTGAGCGTATTGCTCGGTACGCTCATCGGCGCTCTGAGCGGCTATTTCGGCGGATGGATTGATGACCTGCTGGTCCGGATCACAGAGCTCTTTCAAACGGTTCCCTCATTTCTGCTTGTGATCGTACTCGTAACTATCGCGAGGCCGTCGGCGGCAGTGGTTGTGTTGGCGATCGGTCTCGCTTCGTGGCCGGTCATCGCCCGCCTTGTTCGGGCGGAATTTCGCAGTCTCCGCGAGCGCGAGTTTGTGACCGCGGCGCGTGCCCAGGGGATGAGTCATTTGAGGATCATTACCCGCGAAATTCTGCCGAATGCGGCCCCACCGGTCATCGTGACGACCTCGGTTCTCGTCGCCACCGCGATTCTGATGGAATCGGCCTTGTCCTTCCTCGGTCTCACTGATCCCAACTCGGTGTCCTGGGGGCGGATGATCGGCGAGGGCCGCGAGTTCCTCAGAACCGCTTGGTATCTGAGCGCTGCCCCGGGCCTCGCTATCGTAACGACCGTGCTCGCCTTGAATCTGGTGGGCGACGGACTCAACGATGCGTTCAACCCTCGCCTGAGGCGCCCATGACGGTCGGGCGCAGTGCCGGTTCAGGCGAGGTCGGGCTGCGTGTTCGTGACCTTCGGGTCAGGTTTCCTTCGTTCTCCGGGGGCTTGGACGCTGTTCAAGGACTGGACCTCGAAGTCGGGCAGGGTGAAGCCGTCGCGCTGGTCGGCGAATCGGGCTGCGGCAAATCGACCGCTGCGTTGGCCTTGCTCGGCTTGCTACCCGATTCGGCAAAGATCACAGGTTCGATACGCTTCGAGGGTAATGAACTCACGGGACTTGCCGCGCCACAGCTCCGTCGCCTCAGAGGACGCGCACTGTCGATGATCTTTCAGGAGCCGATGAGCTCGCTTAACCCGGTGCAGCGGGTGGGCGATCAGATCGCAGAGTCGCTTGTTCATCATCTCGGCATGACAGCTCGCGCAGCACGGTCGCGTGCCATCGAACTGCTTGAGCTTGTTCAGATTACCGACCCGTCGCGGCGCGTCGATGACTATCCGCATCAGCTGTCAGGGGGGCAGCGTCAGCGAGTCATGATCGCTATCGCAGTGGCCTGCGGCCCGCGCCTGCTGGTTGCCGATGAACCAACCACTGCCCTGGATGTGACGGTTCAGGCGCAGATCCTTTCGCTGCTCGATAATCTTCGGCGGCAACATCACATGGGACTGCTGTTCATCACACACGACCTCGGCATCGTGTCGCAGTGGGCGGATCGAGTCGTGGTGATGCACGGCGGACGAGATCTCGAGTCCGGGCCCGCGATCAGGATTTTCACCAGTCCCCAACACCGGTACACCCAGGGGCTGATGAAGGCATCTCTGCATTGTACGGGTCCGGTTCACTACTCCGAGCGCGCCTTGGTCGAGATCGAGTCGGGCTCCGTGGATGTTTCAGGAAAGCGCGAGTTCCGCATCGTTCGCGGCGAGTCGCGCGCCCTAACCGCGGGTCAGCATTCTGGTGCAACGCGTATCGAGGCTCATCTCCCCCTGCCCGATGCGCCCCCCTTGATCGAGGCGATTGACCTTGCTGTCAGCTACGCCGCCGGGCGCCTTCGCCGGCCCAATGCCGTAGACGGCGTGTCGCTCAAGATCTGCGCTGGCCGGACGATAGGACTGGTCGGGGAATCGGGCTGCGGCAAGTCAACGCTTGCGCGCGCGCTGATGCGGCTTGTTCCGCTCCGATCGGGGACGCTGCGCTTTGCCGGTCAGGACATCAGTCGCAGCGGTGAACGGGCGCTCAAGCCGTTCCGGCGACGGATTCAGATGGTATTCCAGGATCCGTTCGGCTCACTGAATCCGCGCCACTCGGTGGGTTTCATTCTCGAATCGGCGCTGACTGCCCATGGTGAGGGCGACCGCGCCAGCCGGCGGCGCAGGGCCGCTGAACTTCTCGAGCGCGTCGGTCTCGATGCAAGCGCGGCACAGCGCTATCCCAACGAATTCTCCGGCGGTCAGCGCCAAAGGATCGGGATCGCGCGCGCGCTCATGGCTCAACCGGATTTGCTGATTCTCGATGAGCCGGTATCTGCGCTCGATGTCTCGGTGCAGGCGCAGATTCTCAATTTGCTTGTAGAGCTCAAGTCTGAGCTGGGACTGGCTTATCTTTTTATTTCACACGATCTTACCGTCGTGCGGTATATGGCCGACGAGGTCATTGTGATGCGCGAGGGGCGCTTCCTCGAAAACGCTCCCCAGCGTGAGTTTTGGGCTTCACCAAAAAGCGCGTATGCGAGGGAACTGCTGGCTGTGGCCCCGCGCAACGTCTATAGCGAAGCGGTGATTCCGCCGTCGACGTAGAGAATGTGCCCGTTGACGAACCGGGCGGCGTCGCTCGCAAGAAAGACCGCCGCTGGACCCAGATCCTCGAGTTCGCCCCAACGCCTGCTCGGGGTTCTACCGACCAGCCAGTTACTGAAGCCCGGATCGTTGACCAGTTTCTCATTGAGCTCGGTCTTGAAATACCCGGGACCTATTCCGTTGACCCGCAAACCGAGTGGTCCCCAGTCGTTCGCCATGCCCTTTGTGAGCATTTTGACCGCACCTTTGCTAGCGGTGTAGGGCGCGACGCCGGGACGGCCGATTTCGCTCATCACCGAACAAATGTTGATGATTGATCCGTGACCGCGGCTGATCATCGGCCTTGCGACCGCTTTGCTGACAAAAAAGACACTGTCCAGGTTGGTCGCCATGAGTCGTTTCCAGTCGCCATCGTCGTAATCTTGAAGTGGCGAGCGGATCTGCATGCCGGCGTTGTTGACAAGGATGTCTATCGGACCGGCCGATTCGATGCTCGCCACCGATCGTACGACGGCCTCGGCGTCGGTCACGTCAAACTGCGCCGTGCTCACTTTCAATCCTTCTGCGGCGAGTGTGTCATGCGCCCGGGCGAGGCGCGAAGCATCGCGGGCGTTCAGGACGAGCTCCGCGCCGGCCTGGCCAAGCGCGCGGGCGATGGCCAATCCGATACCCATAGAGGAGCCGGTAACGAGAGCCTTTTTTGAGGCGAGGCTGAAAGTATCAAGTACAGTTTTCAAAACAGCATCCTCACAAGCCACAGTGAAAGCGACGGGAAAATCAGCAGCAGCATGCAGCGCGACGCATCCCAGACAAGGAAGGGCATCACGCCGCGATAGGTCTCAGCCATAGGGACATCCTTGGCCAGATTGTTGACCACATAGACGTTGAGTCCGATAGGTGGCGCGATCAATCCGATCCCGACTGTCATCAGAACCAGGATGCCGAACCATAGCGCCTTGGCCTCGTACTTGAGGCCCCAAAGCTCGAGCCCCATCACTGCAGGAAAAATTACCGGAATCGTGAGAAGCAGCATCGACAGCTCGTCCATGACGCAGCCAAGCAGCACATAAAGCAGCATCACAGCCAGCACGATACTGAGGTCCGGTACGGGTAAAGCCGTGACCCATTGGGCGACAAATTTTGGCAGCTCGGTGAGCGCGAGCGTGGCATTCATCATGTCTGCGCCGAGAAAGATCATGAAGACCATGCCGGTGGTTTCGGCGGTCGAGGCGAAGGCCTCTCGCAGTCCGCGCAAACTGAGTTCGCGCTTTGCAAGGCCGACAATCAGCGTCATGACCGCCCCGACCCCGGCGCCCTCGGTAGGCGAGAAAATGCCGGAGTAAATACCGCCGAAGACGACAATGAAAACGAACGCTATAGGCCAGACGGCGATCAGGGCGGGGATCTTGTTCCGCCAGGCCATCCGCGTGGATGCGGGAGCCATATCGGGGCGCGCCCTCGCGTATAGCGCCACTACAACCAGGTAGCCGAGCATCGCCAGAATCCCGGGGATCATTGCCGCCGCAAATAGCTTGGCGATGTTCTGCTCAGTCAGGATGGCGTAGACCACCAATGGAACCGAGGGGGGGATCAGGATGCCAAGCGTGCCGCCGGCAGCGAGCGTGGCCGTGGAGAGTCTTCCCCCGTAGCCGTGGGATCGCATCTGCGGGTAGGCGACCTGAGTAATGGTGGCCGAGGTTGCCACCGACGATCCGCATACTGCGCCAAAGGCACCGGCAGAAAGTATCGATGCCATCGCAAGGCCCCCGCGCACATGGCCGATGACGGCTGAGGCTGCACGGAACAGATCTCGGCTGAGTCCGCCCTGTGAGGCAAATTGCCCCATCAAGAGAAACAGCGGAATCACACTGAGATCGTAAACGGTCAGGCGTGCTACCGCGCTGCCCTTCAGCAGGTTAAGCGTATTGACCGGGTCGGTCATCGCCAGATAGCCAACGACACCGGGCAGGAACATGGCGACCGCTATCGGTATGCGCAAGGCCATCAATAGCAGCATCGCGCCAAACATCAGCAGCCCAACCTGCGCCGCGTACCCGCTCACTCGGCAGTCCCCGATTGCGAAGCCGCCTCGGGCATGCGCCCGGAGATCAGCCGCCATCCTTGTATCAGCGCGATGAGCGCCGCGAGGGCGAGACCTGGCGACAGTGAGGCGTAGGCCCACCACATCGGTACCGACAGGATCATCGTCGTTTCGCCTGCCGCTTTGACTCCGACCGCTCCTTCCGCAGTACGCCAGGCAAGCAGGCTATACATGACTACCAGGCACCAACAGCCCAGGCCATCAAGCCATTGCTGGCCGCGCGTTCGTAGCGATTGGGTAAAAAAGTCCACGAGAATATTCGCGCGGCGTAACTGACAGATCGGCAGACAGAGGGAAATTGCAAGCGCGACACCCACCTGCGTCAGTTCGACATCACCCGGAATCGGCAGTGACCACAGTGCCCGGGATACGACGCTGCCAGTCGTCATGAGCCCGACGCCCAGCGCGACGGCCGCACCGGCGACTCCGAACCAGGTGGATAGGGCGGCAAGCATGTCTGAGAAACGCTGATCAGGGGCTGTAAAGAAATCGGGCGCCCGCTCGGGGCGCCCGTCGGGATGCCCGCGATCGAGGCTAGTTGGCCTTGGAGTGTTTGGCAATCATGTCGCGGGCGTCCTGCAACATCTGGCGCCCCGGGAGACCCTTTTTGTCCATATCGCCCACCCACTCGTCATACAACGGTTGGGCGCTCTTGATCCAGCGGTCGGTTTCGGCTGCACTCACCGAGATGAAGGTATTGCCCCGCTCCTTGGCGGCTGCGCGTCCCACCGCTGTGGCCTCATCCCAGTAGCGGCCAATCGTCCGCGACAACTCGGGGCCACTGTTCTTGATGATCACCTGCTTGAGGTCGGGCGGAAGCGACTCAAACTTGGCCTCGTTCATCATGAACACAAAGCCGGCGGTAAAGAGCGCCGGTCGCGATGCATCGATTTCAGTGTGAAACTTACTCACCTCTTGCAGCTTGAAGGGGGGAATGATCTCCCAGGCGGTGAGAAAGCCGTCGATGGTTCCTTTGGTCATGGCATCGGCGACCGCGGGTATCGGCATGCCGACCGGCGTCGCGCCCAGCCTGGCCAGCAGTTTCGAGGACTGTCGGCTCGCTGCGCGGATCTTCAGGCCTTTGAAGTCCTCCATCCGGTTGACGGGCTTGCCAGAGGTACTGATGAAGCCGGGGTCGTGAACCCAACTGGCCAGGATCCTGGTGCCGGGGAATTCCTTGACCGCGTATTTCTGCAGAAACTCCCATGAGGCTGCCGAGGCGCCTTCTGCAGAACTCGCCATAAAGGGAAGCTCAAGCGCCTCCATGATGGGGAACCGTCCCGGTGTGTAACCAGGCAGGGTCATCGTGAGGTCATCGACGCCGTCCTTAACGCGATCAACGAGTTGCGCAGGCGTCCCGCCCCCGGTCATCGCAGGCAGGATCTGACAGCGCATGCGGTTGCCGGACTCCTGGGCAATCTTTTCGCACCAGGGCGCGACCGCACGCTTGTGACCCATGCCGACCGTCGGCCAGATGTGGTGGAATTTGAGAACGATCTCCTGCGCGGACGCGCCGCCCGCGATCAGACCGATTGCTGCAGCCACGGCAGCTTTAGCGATGTTTTGTTTCAACTTCATTAGCATGTCTCCTTGGATTGTTGGGTGCAGACCGTGAGGCTGACGGCCGGCTATCAGCCGCGCCAGATTTCGGAGGCGGTCTCGATCACCAGACGAAGTTTGCTCCGCTGATCCTCGACCGCAATATCGTTGCCGTGAACCGTGCTCGAGAAGCCACATTGCGGAGACAGGGCAAGCTGCTCGATGGGCGCATATCGCGCGGCTTCGTCGATCCGGCGCTTGAGAGTGTCCTTGCTTTCCATCGCGCCAAACTTTGTGGTGACGAGCCCGAGCACGACGACCTTGCCTTTGGGGAGAAACCGGAGCGGTCTGAAGTCTCCGCTGCGGTCATCGTCGTACTCCAGGAAATACGCATCGACGTTCATGCGGCTGAGGAGCGCCTCGGCCACGGGCTCGTAATTGCCTGCTGCGAAATGCGTACTTTTGAAGTTGCCCCGACAGAGATGAACCCCGAGCATCATCCCCGCAGGCTTGCGTGCGACGACCTTATTGATAAAGTCGGCGTAGCGGTTCGGCAGCTCGTTGGGGTCATCACCCCGCTGGCGCGCCGCCTCGCGCATTTTTTCGTCGCAAAGGTACGCGAGGTTGGTGTCGTCCATCTGGACGTAATCGCACCCCGCCGCCGACAGCGCCCGCAGCTCCTTGCCATAGGCGTCGGCCACGTCATCGTAGAAGGCCGGGTCAAGCTCCGGATAGGCGGCCTTGCTGATGCCGGCCCGGCCGCCCCGGAAATGGAGCATGGTCGGCGAGGGAATGGTGACCTTGGCGCGCGACCCGGGCGATAGCTTTGAACGAAGATACTTGAAATCGGCGACCTGAATGTCCTGCCCGTGCCGGATCTTGTCAACGACCCGAATACCAGGAGGGGCGAATTGTTTGGTGCCGTCCGGATTGATCAGGGAAACCGGAATATCGGTTGCCACGCCGCTCAACTGCTCAAGGAAGTCTATGTGAAACCAGGTCCGTCTGAACTCACCGTCGGTAATGGCCTTGAGGCCAACATCCTCCTGAAATTTGACGATTTCGGCGATGGCTTTATCTTCAACCTCGCGAAGCTGCGCCGCGTTGATTTCACCCTTGGCCTTGCGGTCACGGGCATCGAGAAGGTATTTGGGACGTAAAAAACTGCCGACATGGTCATGTCGGGCGGGTAAGGGAAAGTTCACGGGGGCCTCGCTCGGATCGGGAACAGGACAAACCGAAATGATATCCCGACTCGCCCGCCGAGCGAGGCGGGGCGGGTCTCTCGGCACGGTTTTCGATCAGTCAGCCGCCTCGGTCTCGCCCAGGTAGGCGGCGCGTATCGCCGGGCGTTGCATGAGTTCGGCGGGGTCCCCCTCAGTCGCGATTCTCCCGCCCTCGAGCACGTAGGCGCGCGAGGCGGCCTCGAGCGCCCGCACGGCATTTTGCTCGATGAGCAGGATGGAGACGCCTGAGCGATGAATTTCTTTGATGGCATCAAACACGAGCTCGACCACTGAGGGGGCGAGCCCGAGAGAGGGCTCGTCAATCAGCAGGAGCTTGGGTTGCGCCATCAGAGCGCGGCCGAACGCAACCATCTGCTGCTGGCCTCCCGAGAGGGTGCCGGCGAGCTGCCAGCGTCTTTCCCGCAGGATCGGAAACAGGTGATAAACGCGCTCCAATGTCTGGGCTCGCAGCGGCCGGGCCAGCTTACGAAAGCACCCGATGTCCAGGTTTTCCTCAACCGTCATGCCGCCAAAGAGCAGTCGGCCCTCGGGGACGATCGAGACATCGAGGTTGCACATCTGAGCGGCGCTGATCTGGGTAACGTCCTGGCCACGCAAGGTGATCTGCCCGGAGCGGACCGGCAGCAGGCGCATCAGGGTATTGATCAGAGTTGTCTTGCCTGCACCGTTGGGACCGACCACAGAGACTAACTCTCCCTCGTGGACTTTGAGCGAGATATCCCAGAGGGCAGGCGCATCCCCGTACGCGACGTTGATGGCCTGGACGTTTAACAGCGGCGTGTCAGCGACCGGGCTCATGGGGGGTTCCAAGATAGGCGCTCACGACCTCTGGATTCGCGATCACGGCCCGCGGATCACCGCTGGCGATGATCTGACCGTAATTGAGCACGATCAGGCGTTCACACAGTTCCATGACCGCGCGCATATTGTGCTCGATGAAAACGACAGTCGAGCCGCGGCTGCGAATCTCCCGGACCAGAGCGATCGCGCTGTTAATTTCCGAGGGGGTCAGTCCGGCGAGAACCTCGTCGAGCAGGACCAGCTGCGGCGAGGATGCCAGCGCGCGTGCCAATTCAAGAAACTTACGCTGATGGAGATTGAGTTCAGTTGGCAGGGCCCGCGCACGATCAGCCAGACCGACGAATTCGAGCCAGTGCATCGCCTGCCGCAGTGCCTGAGCGCGGGATAAGCGCCTGCCGCCGAACATGCCGGCGAGCGTCGCATTTTCCAGAACGGTTAGGGTGACGAAGGGGCGGGGAATCTGATAGGTGCGCGCGATGCCGGAATGCGCCGCGACGTAGGCGGGCAGCGGAACAAGATCCGTGCCGTTAAAGACTACGCGACCGACTTCGGGCTTATAAAGGCCGCTGATGACATTGACCATGGTGGATTTACCCGAACCATTAGGTCCGA
>CAZZKA010000146.1:0-8930 GCA_964654745.1 uncultured Bordetella sp.
AGGGTATTCGAGCGCCTGCCTCGGGAGCGTGTGCGACCCGCGCTCGCCTTGTCGCTTCATTCAACGCGCGCATCGCTGCGGGCGCAGCTGCTACCGCGTGCGCCGCTCATGTCGCCCGAGGCGCTGGTCGAGGCGGCCGACGCGTACGGCCGCGCCACCGGCTATCCGGTGCAATACCAATGGACGCTTATTGAGGGCGTCAACGACACCGACGAAGAGGTCGAAGGCATTGCGCGGCTGCTCTCCGGCCGTTATGGCGTAATGAACCTCATTCCCTTCAACACGGTGCCGGATCTCGACTACCGCCGGCCCGACTGGCAGCGCGCCGCAGCGATCGCGAGGACCCTGCACCGGCGCGGCATTCTCACCAAACTCCGACGCTCGGCTGCGCAGGATGTCGAGGGCGGATGCGGTCAACTGCGCGCCCGGGTTATCAGCGGATCTCAGCCGGGGCGGCGGGCTGGCGCTGCCGGCGCGGGCGGGCCCGGCGTGGGCGTACGACCCCCGGCGCCTCCCGGCGCCGTGGTTGCGGCCGGTGTGGCCGCCGGAGGTGTTTCAGGCGGTGGGGCCTGATCGGGTAGGTCACAGGCGATTTTGAGCAGTTCGCTGTCCGGTGTGTCGGGAGGAACGTTGAACCAGTCATCGCCATCGCTGGTCCCGAGCAGGCGACCATCGCCTCCGCTCAAACTAAAGAAGCTCGCTTCGAGTCGTCGCGCCCGCTGATCGCGACAGTCGATCTGCACGATTGCCCGCGTCGATCGCACGCCGCTCAGCGCGTAGGGCGGCGGGTTGGTGATCGGCATAGGATGGTTGATCAGCACCCAAGCCCGCACCAGGTTTCCGGTCCGGCGCGCGGTGGCGGCATCCATCAGCCAGACATCGCCGTTACGGGCCTTGGCCACCTCATTCCATTGCGCGAGAGCAGCGGGGCTGATCGCCAGACCGCCGAGCAGTACAAGCATGGCCCCCAAGGCTGCATGCGTGCGTTGCAGGCGCGCCTTGAGGTTGGATCGACACCGAAAGGAGAGCAGGGACGAATTCATGAGGATCGGAACACCCACCAACGTGAAGCGATGAAATTGAACACCATGCAGAGCCCGGTGGCCAGCCCCTGGGCGACCCAGACCTTGGCCGACAGTTGTTCGTGGGCGACACGGAAAGCGAGCGCGTTCAGGACGATTGAGCCCGCGACCACGATGTAATGACGCGGCAGGGCGCGACGGTGCGGGGTGTCCGACTGAAACGTGACGCGCCGGTTGGCCAGGTAGGTCACGATGGAGCCTGTGAGCGAGCCGATAAAGGTCGCAGCCAGTGCCGAGGCCATCGTTGAGGCAATCAGCGCTGCCATGACCGCAAAGTGCGCAGCCGTCGCGGCAAGCCCAACGAGTACGAAATTTCGCGCCTCTCGCCAAAGCGACCGGAGGCTCTCGAGATCCGGTCTCATCGCTTGGTTCTCGCCGCGGGCTTGTCGGGAAGCACATCGAACACCGCATAGTGCCAGTCCTGCGCGAGCGGAAATCGCCATCCGTTGCGGCGAACGACGACCTCCGTGACCAACGCCGGTCGGCCATTGTCGGCGAGCCAACGTCTGGCCCGCAGTTCGCAATCCGAGGTGGGGCTACCGACCGGTACTGCCTTGCCAACCGGTCCGCGCGGGCAGATCAGTACGCCGCCCTGTTCGCGCCAGGGCCGGTGTGGCGCGACCTGCGCCTCTCTGGAGTCGGGTGCATAAGGTAGGGCGCGGATTCTGGGATCGGCGTAAAAGGCCATCATCGCCGTTTCCGGCCAGTCCCCCGAGGACCATCCTAGCGCGAGGTCGCGGTGCCGAGATTGCCAACCGGCAGCAATAGCCTGCGCCGCCGCCTCGGTCGGCCGGTAGGTGTCCGGTGAGCCTTGTCGAGCCTGTACGAGGGCGAGGCCGCACGCGGTCCCGAGCACCAGTACGACCAGCGCTGCGTGAAGGGCAGGAGAACCGATTGCCGCCAGCGCGCCGCCGGCTGGAGCAGCGCCCGCTGACTGTGCGAGGTTACGTAACCACAGCAGGGGAAATGCAAAGCCGATCGGTATCGCCCAGGGCGAGGACAGCTCGACGATGCCCGCGATACCAAAGCCGAGGCTGATCGCCCACGGGCCGAAGGCGAGCCAGAACACCGTATCGCGCAGGCCCTGCGGGCGCCAGGCGACGAACATCGCCTTGAACCACATGGCCAGCCGGCTGCCGGGGGGCACACGCCGCGCGAAAGCGACCGTCACCAGGAGCCATCCCGGCAACCAGTAAGCGAACGGCAGGAGCGCGAAGCGACCCACCTGGCGCCAGTTGGTGCTTCCTCCGCCCTGGTCGAGGGCATAGCCGAGCAGGACAAAGCCGCTCTCATTGAGCCAGAGCGCGTGAGGAGTGAGCACGGCGACCGTCACCGCGAGTGCCCACCAGGGACGCAGGCTCGCAAACCATCGCGCCGCGAGCGGATGCGCAAGCGCGGTAATAAAGAGGGCGAGTAGCAGTACGCCGCTGTAGTACTTGGCCAGCATCGCGAGCGCGGCAAGGAGTCCCAGCGCGGTGCTCCACACCATGCCGCGAGCGCCCGTTTGGCTGAGGCTTCCGACCAGGGCGACAGCGGCCCAGGGCCAGACCGACAGCAGCTGGGTGTTCGCATTGAACTTGGCAGCGAGCGTGGTGTAGGGCAGGCAGATGCAGAGGAGGACGATCGCTGCCCGCGCATGCCTGCCAAGACCGAAGCTGCGCGCGAGCGCTGCGACGCCAAGCAGCCCCACCGCGACGTTGGTGTAGGCGAGCAGGTTGAAGGACAGATCACCTCGGGGTACAACCGAGAACCAGAGTCCGGTGACCCAGGCGAACAGCGGCGGATGCTTGAAGGTGCCCCATTCAAAGGTCTGCGACCACGCATAGCTCTCGAGCATGTCATGGTAGGCGTCGAGATTGGGCACCAGAATCCACTGCGCAAGCGCCCAGACCAGTCCGGCCGCGACCGCAGTCAGGAAAAGTGAGGGCCATCCCGGCTGGGGGGCTCGGTTCAACGGGGGCATCGGGCGATTCTAGCCCGCTTGCCGGGAGGCTTCTGCGTCCTCGGCCAGACCCCATGCGCGCGGCAGCAGTGCCCGGTAGCGCGGCCAGCTGTAGCGGGCATCCATCAGCAGCAGGCTGCCGCGGTCCTCGGGGGTCCGGATCACCCGCCCGGCGGCCTGGATCACTTTCTGCAGGCCAGGCACGACGTAGGTGTAGTGATGGCCGGATCCGAACAGGGCCTCCATGCGCTCGGCCATGGCTTCATTTACCGCATCGGCCTGTGGCATACCCAGGGTCGCGACGAAGGCGCCGATCAGGCGCCGGCCCGGCAGATCGATGCCCTCGCCGAATGCGCCGCCCAGGACTGCGAAACCGATGCCCGAGCCCCCGGCTTCGAACGCCTCCAGAAAGCGCCGTCTGTCGGTTTCGGTCATGCTGCGCGCCTGGGCCCAGACGGGGATGTCAGGGGCGTGACGGGTGAGCTGGTCGAGTGCGCGAGACAGATAGTCGAAGCTGCTGAAAAACGCCAGATAGTTCCCGGGTGTCTCCCGGAAGCGGGCCGCGATCGCGCGCACGATCCGATTGAGGCTACGCTCCCGGTCCTGAAGGCGCGTGGAGACAGGTAGAACGTCTACGCTCAGGTGTTTTGCGTTGAACGGACTGTCGAACTCCAGGCTTTGTACGGTCTCGGCAAGCCCCAGGAGGTCACGATCGAAGTCGGTCGGATTCATCGTGGCGGAGAACATCACGATCGAGTCCGCGAGCGCGAGACGTGGCTTGAGAAAGGGTGCCGGTACGACGTTGCGAATCGTGAGGCGGGCCCGATCCTGCCGGCGGTCGAAAAGCGCAACAGGAACGCTACGCTCCGGACCGCCGCTTTCGTCCAGGCTGAGTTCGCACAGGGAATGCTCACCGAATGCCTCGGCGAGTGCGATGAAGCTCAAGCTCCGGAAATAGGCATCGAGGATCGCCCTGGGCGGGTCATGGGCGTGTTGCGCAAGATATTCACCAAGGCTCGAACTCAATGCCTGCAGCGATCGCAGCCAACCTTCCGGAACCTCGTCCAGGCGCTGCCAGACGTGCGCGGAGGCATCATCCAGGCCGCAGCCGAGTGCGAGCAGATCCCACTGGTTGATGCAGTCGCTGATCGCGGTGCGGATTGCCGGTGGCGCGTCCGAATTCAAAGCCAGGAGATCGGCGAGTGCAGACGACTCGCTGTACATGGCGCGTGCGCGGGGCACGAGCTGATGTGCTTCATCGACGAGTACCGTGATCTTCCAGTCGAGGTCGGCGGTGAGCGCAGCGAGCACGGCATGCCGGTCGAACCAGTAGTGGTAGTCGCCGATGGCCACATCGCACCAGCGCAGCATTTCCATGGACAGGAAATACGGGCAGACGCGGTGCGCGAGCGCGACTTCGCGCAGCCTCGCCTGGTCGAGGATGTCGAGCGCTGCAGCCGCCTCGCGGGCGAGGGCGAGCCGGTCATAAAAGCCGCGGGCCAGGGGGCAGGATTCGCCGTGGCACGCCTTGTCAGGGTGCTCACAGGCGTGCTCCCGCGAGACGATCTCGATCGCCCGGAGGGGTAGTGCCCGACCGGCAGCGACCGGTGCAGTGGGATCGCCCGGTTCAGCCTGGTTGCGAAGGCTTTCGAGCGCATCGAGCGCGAGCTGCCGCGCGGTGGTGCGCGCCGAGAGCACGGCAAGGCGGTCAAGCGGGCGCGTGGCCATGGCGCGAAGCGCCGGATAGAGCGTGCCCAGCGTCTTGCCGAGCCCCGTGGGCGCCTGAAGCCGCAAAATTCCGCCGTCGCTGCAGGTGCGCCATACCGCCGCAGCGAGTTCGCGCTGCCCGGGCCTGAAACTGTCCATGGGAAAGCGCAGGCCGGCGAGCCAGCGCTGCCGTCGCTCGCGATGGACCGCCTCGCCTCGAGCCCAGTCCACATAACGTTCGCACAGGTCGCGCGCGAACGCCTCGAGCGACTCGATGGATGCATCCTCGCTCACCCGGGTTTCGGATTGCGAGTTGATTTCCAGATACACGACACTTACGGTGATGGCGTTGAAGCGTCGTTCGGTGGCTAGCATCCAGGCATAGAGACGCGCCTGCGCGAGGTGCAAAAACCGATGGTTGGCCGGGATATCCTCGAGCCGACCGCGGTACGTCTTGATTTCTTCGAGCTCATGATTACGCGGGTCGTAGCCGTCGGCGCGACCGACCAGAGTGAGGCCGACGCACTCAGAAGTCAGGCTGATCTCGGCCTCATAACTTTCTCCGCGGCGTCTGGCGACGAGCCGATGGCCTTCGCGGCCCTGTTGTGCTGAGGGCGAGGGGGTGAAACGCAGATCCAGATCCCCCCGTCTTGCGGCAAACGCGCAGAGCGAACGTACCGAGACGCGCAGCTTGCCCGATGCCTCCGGTTGGGCGCACACTTCGCCCCCGCTGCCGGCTGATGCCGGCGTCGTCATGTCTTCTGCTACGGGTGAGTCCATGGAGAGCGTCATTCTAAGTGGGAGCCGTCGCTGCGAGTCGGCCGGCGAGGCGCGCCATCGCTGGTCGAGTATCCGGCCTGGTGCTCTTCAGGCAATTCGCGCCTTGGGTTGGACGCTTCTTTTCGGCGCAGCAGCGGCGGGCGCGGCGGCGCAAGGCGCGGGCGAATGGGCGCCCCGGCGTGGCCAGCCTGGCAAGGATGTGATGTGGCTGCCAACGAGCGACGAACTCGCATCGCGACTGCTTGAGGTGGCCCGCGTGGGACCGGAGGATCTGGTTTACGACCTGGGTGCGGGTGACGGCAAGATCGCGATCGCGGCGGCCGCGAAATATGGTGCCCGTTCGGTGGGTATCGAATACAACGCGCAGCTGGCTGAGCATGCCCGGCGCAACGTCGAGCGCGCCGGGCTCGCTCATCGCGTGTCGATTCGTCAGGGCGATCTGTTCCAGACCGACTTTTCGTCGGCAACCGTACTCACTCTGTATCTTCTTGAGGAATTGAACCATCAATTGCGGCCCTCGATCCTGGCGATGAGACCTGGTACCCGGGTCGTTTCCAATTCGTTCGCGATGGGCGACTGGGAGCCTGATCAGGTGATCCGCGTCGGTACCCAGGTGGGCTACTACTGGAAGGTGCCGGCGCGCGTTCAGGGGCGATGGCGACTGGACGGGATTGAGGAGAGCGGCGCGTCGGCGTTGCTTGAGCTTGTGCAGCGGCATCAGCGGCTTGCCGGTACCATCGCGATAGGCGGGCGTAGTCAGCCGCTACTTTCTCCTGAGATAGATGGGACACGGGTCATCCTGCGCTATGTCGATAGCGGCGGGCTTCTCAAGGCGCTTGCACTTGAAGTGCGCGGAGAGGGACTCGAGGGCGAGGTGGTTCCGCCCTACGGCATGATTGAAAATCCGGGCGAGCCTGTGCGCGTGCGCGCGAGGCGCGTTCAGTCAGGTAGTTGATGCTCCGCGCGCCGGGGGATCAACGGGAAAAGTTGGCGGCGCGTTTTTCAAGAAATGCGGCCATACCTTCCAGCGCGTCGGCCGAACCATAGTTGGCGTTGACTTCGTGCTTTTCGATCGCGAGGCCCTCGTCGCTCAAGTGCTCCCCAGCAGCATCGACACAGGTACGGATCGCCCGTATCGCACCGGGTGACCAGCGGGTGATTTCGCGGGCAAAGGCGAGCGCCTGATCGATGAGTGGCCCCTCGGCGCCGGCGATTCGATGAACAAGCCCGATCGCATGGGCCTCGCGTGCGTCGATGGCGCGGCCCGTGAGCATCAGATCCAGGGCACGTGCTTTGCCGACCAGCGCCGGCAGAAGCTGTGTGCCCGCGTAGGCCGGCACGAGCCCCAGTTTGATTTCGGGCAGCGACATGGTCGCGTGCGCAGCGGTGATGCGCAGCGAGCACGCCATAGCAAGTTCCAGACCGCCGCCGAATGCGAGTCCATTGATCGCTGCAACTGACAGGAGCGGCGAGCGGTGAAGCCGAACCAGCAGATCGCGTGATGCATCGCTTTTCGCGCGTCGCTCCTCGAGCGTGAGCCCTTTGAGTTCGCCGAGGTCGGTGCCGGCGCAGAAGGCACGTTCGCCAGCGGAGGTGATGACGAGAAGCCGCGCGCGGCTGGCCTCGAGCGTCGCAATGCAGTCGGAGAGCCCGTTCATCACGGCGCGGGTCAGCGCGTTGAGCTTGGCGGGGCGCTCAATCCTGAACACTGCGCCCTCAGTAAGCGGCTCGATACTGAAGTCGGTCATGGCAGATCTCGGAAATAGATGTTGACTGTCGGCCGCGCCAGCCCCGTCAGCACCTGGGTGGCGGGAGAAGGGCGGCCCGGGCTGCGGTTTCGCCAGCGATGTAGCCGAGCACCGTGGCGCTCAGCAGTCCGTTCCCCGAAGCATAGCCGGCGCCGCCTGCTCGTCCGCTGACGCCTACAGCAGCACCGCCGCCTGCGAACAGGTTTTCGATGACGGATCCGTCTGCGCGCAGCACTCGCGCGCGATCGTCCACCATCAGCCCGCCCTGGGTGTGGAACAGACCCGCCTCGACGCGGGTGGCGACGAATGGCGGCTCAAGCGGCGCTCGACCGAAGTCCTTGCGTCCGAAGGGATCGCGAGCGACGCCGTTTGCCGCGTCGGCATAACTGCCTAAGGTTGCCGACACGGTTGCTGGCGGCAGGCCATGCGCCTGCGCGAGTGCCTCGATCGATGGAAAGTCGCGTGCGCCACCGTGCGCCACCAGGTCCCGAAAAGGCGGCTGGATCGAAGCGACCTCATCTCGGATGCGGGCATCGTAGATGGCCCATGCCTGATTGCCCTGCGCGATTACCTGAGCGGCAAAGCCCGAATAGCCCAGAGTCTCATTGCCAAAGCGCCGGCCCTCGCGGTTCACGAAGAACCCACCCTTTTCGGGGATGCTCCAGGTGAGTAATTCCCCGTGCGGCGCTGCGATGCTTGCGTGGGCCTGCCAGGCTGCAGCGTTGCCGATCGCTGCTCCGAGTCGCTCTCCCCATACGATTGCTTCGCCCTCGCTGCCCGCCGCGCCGAAATAACGCGCATCGGCGATTTCCGGGGCGAAGCGAGCCATCAGCGCAGGATTGGCGGCAAAACCGTTGGTGGCGAGGATGACGCTGCGGGTGCGCACCGTGTAGCGATTCCCTCCACTTGTCACTTCGACGCCGGCTATCCGCCCGCCGTCGTCGATGAGATCGGTTACCCGATTACCAAACAGGACCGGAATGCCCGCGCGATCGGCTGCGGCGGCCAGCGCGTCGAGCAGGTCGCTGCCGCGGCCGCCCAGTGGCGCATGCAGGCGCGGGACGCTGTGACCGACGTGTCGGTACTGGGACATCAGCTTCATCGCGACGCCGCATCGATCGGCGAGCCAATGAACCACCTCGGCCGAGCGGTGAGCAAGGGTCGTCACGAGATGCTCGGCATCGTGATCGCCTGCGAGGCGGTTGATGTCTGCGGCCATGACGGAGGGCGCGTCGGTGATCCCCAGAGCGGTTTGAAAGCGGGTACCCGCTGCGGGGATAGAGCCTGTCGACAGCATCGTGTTGCCAGCCATGCGATCGAGCTTCTCCAGGACGGCGACCGTCGCGCCGAGTTCCGCTGCACGCAGCGCAGCGACCAGCCCGCAGGCACCTGCACCGGCGACCAGAATGTCCGGTACGCTGTCAGGCTCAGGGGGGGAGTTGGTCTCGGCGCCGGGCTCGGCCGATAAAGCACGCATGATGCGCCGATGGTAATCGCAAACGCGTCGGTATCGGGATCAGCGGGCGGCCGAGCGGGCCCGCCGGCTACGCTTGCCCGCCGGTCAACGAGCCAACGGGAGCGTCGGCGATTCGATGATTCGATGGCGCGATGATTCGATGGCGCGATGATTCGATCGCGCGATGATTCGATGGCGCGATGAGTCGATGGGGC
>CAZZKA010000147.1:0-8827 GCA_964654745.1 uncultured Bordetella sp.
CGACATTCAGCCTCTGCCCTCGGTCGAGAATTCCTAACGACACCAGATAGCGTTCGAGTTGCGCCTGAAGCGTAGCGTCGAACTTGTGCAGATTGAGTCGGCCCTTCCGCGTGACCTCAACCGTGACCACTTTCGGCCGCACTGTTGGGCTTTCCGCTCGATAGACCCGCGCGTCGCATCAAGCGATCGCCCTCGACTTGCTCGGTTGAACTTGTATAGTGACAGTTTCCGGCAAATTGCCGTACAATGGAGTGGATTTTGAGGAGAACTTCCATGACCGGAAGAGCCGCTGTCGCCACCCCGCGCGTGCCAAAGCCCCAGTCTGCACGGCTGGAGGCTCGGATCAGTCATGACCTGCATGGGGCCGTCAAGCGCGCTGCAGAGATTCAGGGAAGAACCGTGACCGATTTCGTGGTCGATGCCTTGCAGTCCGCAGCCTCGCGGGCCATCGCGCAGGCCGATCATGTGCGCATGAGCATTGCCGACCAGAAGGCTTTCGCAAACGCGCTGATTGCTCCCGCCAAACCTAACGCCGCACTCAAGCGCGCATTCACCAAGGCCAATAAGTTGCTGGTGACTTGATGGTCGGTCCATTTGCGGTCGCGCCGCTTGATCTGGAGGCCGACCGCTCCGAATTTGCGTGCGGCGTCGAATCACTTGATCGCTACTTCAGAACTCAAGTCAGCCAGGACATCCGGCGGCGCGTGACCGCATGTTTTACGGCAGTCGATGCCGATGGCCGTGTGGCCGGCTACTACACGCTGGCCTCGGCCAGCATCTTGTTGACCGACTTGGCAGAAAGCTTGGTCAAGAAACTTCCTCGCTACCCCAACGTGCCGGCTGTCCGCATGGGACGCCTGGCGGTGGATCAGCGTTTCAAAGCAAAGGGGCTGGGAGCAGCATTGCTCGCCGATGCCTTGCGCCGCTCGGCAACTGCCGAAATTGCTGCGTTTGCGTTTGTAGTGGATGCCAAAGATAAGAGCGCCGCCGACTTTTATGCGCACCATGGGTTTCGCGCGACGACTGGGAACCCTCTTTTCCTGTATCTGCCGCTGGCTACTGTTAAAGACTTGGCCAAGTCAACCTGAGTATGGCAGCGGCGTCATGACCAAAGGACGGCCAGGTTCGGCCCTTGCCCGCTTTCAGCCAACTCTTGACCGTGTTCCTCGATCAACCCGTGCGCAGCACGATCTCGCTGATCGACAACCCGTCGCGAAACCTCAAACGCCGTATCTTGCCCAGCATGTCCATGGTGATCATCTCCTCTTGCCCTGCCTAAAAAACGGGCAGGCAGGTTAATCACCCTGGTCAATTTTCAGCGCGCACAACCCTCGAAAACTGGTCAAAATTCAACGCGCAGCGACACCACTGCACCACCACCTCGTGCTCGAATCGGGCAATTGACCCGTTGGTTGCTGCCTTAAGGGTCTGAACCCAACGGCCTCGCTCGAATCGCAAACGCAGAGCCATCGTTGCGGCTGCGAGATCGCGATTGATCGAATCAAAGTAACGCGCTCTCAATCGCTCGCTCCGAGCCCCTCGGGAACTTAGCCATGCGGCTACCGCCTCAGCGCGAGCCTCGGAAATGTGACGCTTGAGTTCTATCTCTGTCATGGGCCTGTCATCAGCCCTTAACGTTTCGGTCATCTGACTCCCCCACCATCCAGCAAATGGATATGAGTACCGGTCTGGCTCCGCTCGCCGATCCGGAGGCGTCAGCCTTGGTTCGAACGATTTGGATCTCCGACCTGCATCTTGGAACGCCAGGATGCCAGGCTGGACCGCTTCTGGAGTTTCTGAGGCAATACGACTGTCGCACACTCTACCTGGTTGGCGACATTATTGATGGCTGGCAACTGAAACGATCGTGGTACTGGCCGCAGACCCATAACGACGTGGTGCAGAAAATCCTGCGCAAAGCGCGCAAAGGTACCCGTGTTGTCTTTGTTCCCGGAAACCATGACGAGTTTGCCCGCCGCTATGTGGAGCACAACTTTGGCGGCGTTGATGTGCAGGAGGAGTGTGTTCACACCACGGTTGATGGTCGTCGGCTCTGGGTGACCCACGGGGACCTGTTTGATGGCGTCATTCAATGCGCGCGCTGGTTGGCGGTTGCTGGCGACATTGCATACGAGACGACCCTTCGCTTCAATCGCCATCTGAACCGCCTGCGCGCAAGACTGGGGTTACCGTACTGGAGCCTGTCTCGTTACCTGAAGCTCAAGGTCAAGCGCGCCATGAGTTATGTGTGCGCGTTCGAGGAGGCCGTCGCGCGCGAGGTACGCCGGCGGGGCCTTGACGGCGTTGTCTGCGGGCATATTCATCAGGCAGAGATTCGCGATATCGGCGGCGTGCTTTATTGCAATGATGGGGACTGGGTGGAGAGCTTGACCGCGCTCGTAGAGCACCATGACGGACGGCTTGAAATCATTGACTGGTCGAGTTCGATGGGGTCGAAAGCTGAGGCGTCCAGTGATGTAACGCCCGCGCAGGCTCCAGCGATGAGTGCAATCGACTAAACGACAGGTGCCTGCAGCAACGTCTGGCCCATCCTGACTCGGGCTCCGCTTTCGATGGAGTCGTCAAGACGCCAGCCCCTCGGGGCGAGCATGACGATGGTTGACCCATGCTCGAACCATCCCAGTTCATCGCCGCGTCGGGCAGTGTGTTCGCAACGAATTGAATTCACACCACGATATCGCAGGTGTAGCAGCACATTGGCAAAGCTCAGGCGAATGCTCGCGACGAGAATAGCTGCGACGGCCACGAGCGCGACCGAGTCGCCTGATTCGGTAAGTTCGCAGTGGATGATCGCGCGCTCATTGCGGCAGAATAGGCGCGGAACGCGATCGAGCGCTGGCGGGTTGACGTTCCAGCAGTCACCGCTCACGTAATCGACCTGCCTGATCTTGCAATCGCTGGGACTGTGAAAGCGGTGATACATCTGTGCAGTGAGCCTGAGCGTGACGTAGGTGGCGCCTTGATACTGCTCAGCCGTAGCGGAATTCCCGAGCAATTCATCGAGCCGGTAGGGCATGCCCTTCGCCTGCAGCAAGGTCATGCGATCGATCACGCCATGAGCACCGACAATCGCATCACAGGGACTCGAAAGTGTGCCCGGCGTGGTGTCTACCGGTCTTGCCCCGGGCACCAGCTCACGCGTGAAGCAGTCGTGCAGGCTCTCGAAGTTACGCTTGCGGGAGTCCGACAGGTCCAGGTCGGAGGCGCGTCTCCAGATGGCAATCAGCGCGCGAGCCAGCATGGGGCTTCGGATGCGGCTGAGCTTTCCAAACGCAATCGTGCAAAGCGCTCGTGGCAGCCGGTTAGTCAGTACAAAGTTGACCGAGGGGTTTAGAAGCGGGTTACGCATGTGGACGCCTTCATCGGATTGTCAAGCTAGCGCGATAAAACGTTGGGATTCGCTCTGAGTAGCGCCTAGCTGAGGTTGTCCCCATGCAAGAAGCCCTGGTTCTGTTCGCGTTGGCTGCCGGCGTCGCTGCGGTGACCGCGCCTGCCGCCTGGCGTCGATTGCAGCTCTCGCGGGCCAAGCATCGTTCGCTTGCCGGTCACGCGCGAATCGCGAGGCGTATCGCCAAGTTGCTGCCAGGCTACCGTTACAGCGGCCCTGAGTTTTTTGCCTGCGACGGCGCAGGCCCCGAGATCGCGACACGGCGCGAGGCTGCATTCAATCAGCTGTGCGCCGAGTTCCGTGCTCGGTACGCCGAGGGATACGCGATGACCCGCGCGGCGCGCGAACTGATCTCGGATCTTCAGTTCATCTCGCGTTATCGGGTTCCGTTTCAGTTCGCAGAGCGAATTGCGGCTAGCCTCATGACAAGCAGCTTTGTCGATCGAACAGAAGGCATTCACCTAATCGATCTCGACGGTAACGTGATGGTCGATCTCACCGGCTCTTACGGGGTCAACCTTCTGGGCAACGAGTTTTACAAGACTTCGATTGAAGCCGGCGTGGCAACGGTTCGCGACCTTGGCTGCGTGCTGGGGTCCTATCACCCGTGTGTTCTCGAGAACGCTGCACGGCTGCGCGAGATCTCTGGCCTTGACGAGGTGTCCTTTCACATGAGCGGTACCGAGGCGGTGATGCAGGCCGTACGCCTTGCGCGCTACCACACCGGGCGGTCGCATCTGGTTCGCTTTTGCGGCGCGTACCACGGCTGGTGGGAGGATGTACAGCCCGGGCCCGGAAATCCGGTTCCGCCGCGAGATACCTACACGCTGCGCGACATGGACGAACGAAGCCTTAAGGTGCTGGCTTCGCGAAGCGATATCGCCTGCGTGCTCGTAAATCCCTTGCAGGCGCTGCACCCCAACGCGCCAGCCCCGGGCGATTCGTCTCTGGTTGACAGCGGCCGGCGTGCGGGATTTGATCGGGTTGCTTACACGCGCTGGCTCGAGCAGCTGCGCGAGGTCTGCACCGCGCGAGGGATCGCATTGATTTTCGATGAGGTTTTTCTCGGGTTTCGCCTGGCGCCTGGCGGTGCGCAGGAGTACTTCGGGGTTCGCGCTGACATGGTTACGTACGGCAAGACGCTCGGCGGAGGCCTTCCGGTGGGCGTCGTATGTGGCCGTGCGGCGCTCATGAAGCGGTTTCGCGACGACCGACCCGCGGACATCTGTTTTGCACGCGGCACCTTCAATGCGCACCCCTACGTGATGGGTAGCATGAAGGCGTTTCTTGACGCGCTGCAGACCCGGCCGATTCAGGATTTGTATGCGAATCTCGATGTAGTTTGGAATGAGCGCGCCGACAGGCTTAATCACAGGCTCGAAGCGCTGCGACTGCCAGTTCGCGTGGCTAACCTGTCGACGGTGTGGACGATTCTGTACACCACGCCCGCTCGGTACAACTGGATGCTGCAGTTTTATCTGCGGGCTGAAGGCCTTGCGCTTAGCTGGGTGGGAAGCGGGCGCCTGATTTTCAGCCTCGACTTCACTGCGGCGGATTTTGATGAAGTGAGCGAGCGATTCATCGTAGCCTGCGAGCGCATGCGCGCTGATGGCTGGTGGCAGGGCCCAGAAACCACCAATCAGTCGATCCGGAAATCGATTTTCGGGGAAGTAGTGCGTCGCGGGGTATTCCGCCGAGGCGCGGTCTGATGCGATGACCTGAGCATGAGTAGTCTTCACGGCGTTGGGAGACTGCTCAATTCTCAGCGCCGGATGATCTCCTGCATCGGGTCGTAGCGCTCGCCTCGCAGCAGCGCAATCGGAGCCCGGTAATAGAGCGCGATGTCATGAAACGGATCCGAAAGAATTTTTACGGCCCATGCAATTCCCACCAACGCGCTCTGCTGAATCGTCAGCTGGATGACTCTGAACACCAGGCCTGAGACTCCGAGCGACAGCCAGGCGATGCCAATATCGTTTACTGCGTCAGCGAAAGTCGCGGCGGGCTCGATCAAGCCGGCAAGCGACGGGTCGATGATCAACGCGACCGGACAGGCTGCCCAGATTGACATCAGCACGATCTTTCGCCGGATGTTGTAGCCAACCTTGACGGCTTCCTTGTATTCGTCGCTTACCTGATTGACCTCATCGTAGCCACGCGGCTCGAAAAAGAAGTGACCAGCCTGTCGGCTGGTCATCGAAAAGCACCAGGCGATGATGGCCGACCAGGCGGGCTCGAACGGAAGAAGCGCATAGGCAATGACGAAGCAGCATGCGCTGAAAAGATGAAGAGACTGGTTGATCCGGCAGTGATGGTAGAAACGATGGTCGTCCCAGCGCTGGCGATTGAGTTCGGTGATAAAGGCTTTCATCAGGTCTCCTGTCATCGTTCGCTTGTCACGGCTCCCATGCAATCTGCCTGGGAATTGTGAAAACTGCATGAACACTGGTCCCAGGCGCCACGCACTGTCATCGATTTGTTGCATAGCGGACTTACTCTGCCAAGAGCGTTTTGCCGTGTGCCTGTCAATGAAGCGGAGGAACTCATGCGTGCAGCCAGCTCAATTCGCCTCGCGGTTGTCACCGAAACCTATCCTCCCGACCTGAACGGTGTCGCAATGAGTCTTTGGAGACTGATCGCCGGACTGGTCGACCGCGGCCACCAGATCGACTTGTATCGGGTCCGGCTCCGGGGCGAACGATCGGCTCTGGCGCCCGGGGCCAGCCACATCGATAACCCGCAGGTCACCGCGCTTCCTGGTATCCCTATACCCGCTTATCCAGATCTGAAGATGGGTCTGCCAGCGGGGCGGCTGCTAGCTTCACACTGGCGGGCTGCTCGCCCGGATCTGGTTCATATCGCCACGGAGGGGCCGCTTGGATGGTCTGCGCTTAGAGCCGCTAATAACCTTGGCATTCCGGTATCAACAGACTTTCGTACGCAATTCGATCATTATTCAGCTCACTACGGCGCCGCCTGGATGGCCAAGCCTATCGGTGCGTGGCTGCGCGCTTTTCATAATCGGGCTGACCTCACGACTGTTCCAACCCAGGCGCTCAAGCAGGAATTGGTCAGCCGGGGCTTTCGCAAGTTAAGAGTGCTGGGAAGAGGCGTAGACGCTGGTCTGTTTGACCCGAGCAGGCGATGCGATACGGTTCGTGAAAGCTGGGGCGCAGGCCCGGAGACGCTGGTTGCCCTATGCGTGGGGCGGCTGGCAGCAGAGAAGAATCTCGGCCTGGCAATCGAAGCATTCGCTGCGATTCACGCAGCCGCGCCGGATTCGAAGCTCGTCTTCGTCGGAAATGGCCCGTTGCAGCAGGCGCTTGCCCATGCCTGTCCGCAGGCGGTGTTTGCTGGGCGACTCGAAGGTGAGGACCTGGCGCGTCACTATGCAAGCGCAGACCTCTTTCTGTTTCCTAGCCTGTCGGAAACTTTCGGAAATGTGGTGACTGAGTCGATGGCCAGTGGCCTTGCGACGGTGGCATTTCGGCATGCCGCTGCGGGCGATCTGATCGAGAGCGGTGTCAACGGACTGCTTGCGGATGCAGCAAGACCCGGCGACTTTATTGCAGCGGCAAAGTCGCTCGCAGCTTCTGCAGCGCGTAGGCGTGCGATGGGTGAGCAGGCGCGCGAGTCGGTGCTTCAACTGGGCTGGTCGTCAATCGTGTCGCAGTTTGAAGCGATGGCCGCTGCGTTAATTGAAGGTGAGAGCCTGCCGCAGATGTCGCGCAGCACATCGCGTTTGCGCGCCTCGGGAACACGAACTGCCTGAGTCAATCGGTACGGCGCGCCAACGGCTACCGCCAGCCTCGCCAAGCAACGCCGGGTTGAAGCCTTGCTTGGACAGGCGTTCCTCCCATCTGCGTCAGCGCAGCGCTTCTTTAAATACGGATACGGCTTCAAATTGATGGATCTCGGCTGAACACATGGGGCCACCCCGTAGCGTGAGCGAGCGGCGGCAATTCAGAGAAAGCGCTCTCATGTAGCCGGGTTCGGTCGAGCAAAGGTAGCGGGTAGCGTCGACGTGCGCGGCAACCACGTCAGCGACACGAGGGTCGAAGCGGGCGCGGAGCCAATGTGACCCTATGCTCTCATGGCTGTCATCATCGACGTGATCTTCGGATGAACTGTCCCGAGGACTGATCAGATACCCGATGTCGTGCGTCAGCGCCGCGGTAACCAGCCAGGCCGGAGATCCCTCTCGTTCGGCCAGGCTCGCGCAGTGCAGGGCATGGTCCAGGTGTGTGGAGGAATCAGCGTAGGCGCGCATGCCCTGGTTAAAAAACAGATCGCGTAGTTCGCCAATGGCGCACGTGCTCATGGCAGGCCTTTGAATAGTCGTCATGGCGAACAAGTATTGAGTCAGCCGATGACGAATCGAAGACTGTTCGAGATTGACACGAATCCGCAATGATTTCGAAATACTGCTGCAATCTTGCGGGGTCACCATCGAGATGTGTTTGCGGAGGTTCGCGATGCTGACTCGGATTGAAAGAGCGTTCGAAGCAAGTCGACCCGCTGATCTGACGCAGGGTCGGCGTTTCTCTGTCAGGCTTGCACGCAGCTGGTCGGAAGTTGAGGCCGCGCAACGCCTGCGATGGCGCGTCTTTGCGGATGAAATGGGCGCAAAGCTGAACAGCGAACGTTCCGGGGTCGATTGGGATATCTTCGATGACCACTGCGATCATCTGCTCGCGTTTGAGGCGCAGGAAGGGCGAGTCATTGGGACCTACCGAATTCTCACCCCGGAGGGCGCCGCTCGGCTTGGCGCCTGCTACTCGGAGCGTGAATTCGACCTGAGCCCACTGTCGGTCCTCAGACCGCGTGCAGCCGAAGTGGGCAGGTCGTGCGTTGATCCCGCGTGGCGGGGTAGCGCTGTTCTTGCGCTGATGTGGTCGGCATTGATTGACTACGCGCGAGAGCGTGGATTTTCCTACCTGATGGGGTGTGCGTCTGTCCCGATGTGCGATGGCGGCGTATACGCTGCCAATCTTTACGATTCGCTCAGATCCAACATGGTCGAGCCTGCGCTTCGTGTACAGCCCAGAGTGGGTCTGGATGTACATCGCCTCGCAACCGGTGAGCCAGCTCGCGCGCCAACGCTGATTCGAGGCTATCTGCGCATCGGGGCCAGGATGTGCGGCCTTCCCGCAGTCGATGCAGATTTCAATACTGCCGACTTCCTGATGCTGCTGGATATCGACGCGATCTCAACCCGGTTTGCCCGTCGTTTCGAGGCGGGCTCTCGGGGTTTGACGACCGAGGCGCTGGCTGCGTGAGTCAACCGTCGATCAGTTGGCCGTTTTTTCGGAAGGGATAGGGCCCAGGGTATTGTCCAACCACTGCAACGTGCGATACCAGGCGGCCGCCACTCCACCAATGCAAGTGGAAGCCGGGTGGTTCCATGACGAAGCAGTC
>CAZZKA010000148.1:0-8817 GCA_964654745.1 uncultured Bordetella sp.
TCAGAGGCAGGCGACCAAGGATGCGGCCAAGCTCGCCGGGCTGGAGGTCTTGCGCCTGCTCAATGAGCCGACCGCGGCGGCTATCGCCTATGGCCTCGATAACGGCGCCGAGGGCCGCGTCATTGTCTACGACCTTGGTGGTGGTACGTTCGATGTTTCGGTCCTGCAACTCAGTCGCGGAGTCTTTGAAGTAATAGCCACGGGCGGTGATTCGGCGCTTGGCGGAGATGATTTCGACCTACGGATAGTCGAGTGGGCGCTTAGGGAAACGGGAGTCGCCGGCGCCGACGAGATCGATCCGATTGGTGCAGCGGTGCGCTCCGGCGCGATTTCTGCAGGCGACCTTCGCGCGATGACGGTGGAGGCGAGGCGGGCGAAAGAGGCGCTCTCCGAGGCGACACTCACCACCTTTGCCACGCGGCTGTCGGACGCTTCGACCGTTCGGCTTCCTCTGGCGCGCGAGCGTTTCGATGCATTGACCGCAGATCTGGTTGCCCGCTCAATCACCGTGGTCAGGCGGACCTTGCGTGATGCTGGCATCAGCCCAGCCGAGGCGGCAGCGGTGGTGATGGTCGGGGGAGCGACGCGCATGCCCTGCGTCCGTTCTGCGACAGCAGGCTTTTTCGGGCGTCCGCCGCTTACCAATATCGATCCCGATCGCGTGGTCGCGATTGGCGCAGCGATGCAGGCCAATCTGCTTGCGGGTAACCGCGGCGAGGGCGAAGACTGGCTGCTGCTTGATGTGATTCCCTTGTCTCTGGGCCTCGAAACAATGGGGGGGCTGGTCGAAAAAATCGTTCCAAGAAACTCCACCATCCCGGTCGCCCGGGCCCAGGAGTTCACAACCTTTCGGGACGGTCAGACCGCGCTCGCTGTCCACGTGGTACAGGGTGAGCGCGAACTGGTTGCTGACTGTCGTTCGCTGGCGCGCTTCGAGCTACGGGGTATTCCGCCCATGAGCGCGGGGGCAGCACGCATTCGGGTCAGTTTCCAGGTCGACGCCGATGGGCTGCTATCAGTCACGGCATGTGAACAGTTGAGCGGTGTGAAGGCTACTGTATCGGTTCGTCCCTCCTATGGTTTGAGCGATGACGAGATTGCATCGATGCTGCAGTCCTCATTTGCCTCCGCCGCCGAGGATCGGGACGCGCGCGCGCTCAGGGAGCAGCAGGTCGAAGCCGATCGCCTTATCGAAGCTACCCGGGCGGCGTTACGCGAAGACGGCGACCTGCTTAGCGAGTCGGAGCGCTTGGTGGTCGATTCGCTGCTGGACCGGGCGCAGGACTGCCGCCATGGAACCGACTCCGATGCGATCCGCCATGCGGTTGACGCGATCGCCCGCGGAACCGAGCTGTTTGCTGCCCGTCGGATGGATAAGGCGATCGCCAAAGCGCTTTCGGGTCGGCGCATAGATGAGCTTGGCGATTGAGACACCAGACCGAGGACCGTAAATGCCTGTCATCACCGTCATGCCACACGCCGCTCTATGTCCGGAGGGCGCGAGCTTTGAAGTCGGCTCTGGTACGTCTCTGTGCGAGGCCTTGCTAGCTCGTGGTATCCGTATCGAGCATGCCTGCGAGATGTCGTGTGCGTGCACAACCTGTCATGTGATCATCAGGCAGGGTTTGAACTCGCTCGAGTCCGCGAGTGACGCTGAGGACGATATGTTGGATAAGGCCTGGGGACTAACCGCTCAGTCGCGCCTGTCGTGCCAGATCAAAGTGGCCAGCGCCGACCTGACCGTTGAGATTCCCAAATACACTATCAACCACGCGCGGGAAGAACACTGACGGGATATGCAGCGATGAAATGGACTGACGTACAGGATATTGCTGTCGAACTTGCCGAACGCTATCCCGATGCGGACCCGCGGCAGATTCGCTTTACCGACCTTCGTCAGAAGGTTCTCGATTTACCGGGATTCGATGACGCACCCGAGCGGTCCGGCGAACGGGTGCTGGAGGCGATCCAGCAAGCCTGGATTGACGAACTCGACTGAGTGAATCGGCTTTGCTGATGCCGGGGGCATCATCTGTGCGGGTGGTCCGGTGGTCCGAGCAAAGCAGCTTTGCAATGGCTGACTGGTTATCAGGCGGCGGATTGGCGTGCGTAGCGGATCAACGCGGCGGCGGCGAACGTCCCGGCCAGGCCGGCTGCGAAGAGGGCTGCTCCGGACAAGGCGGGGCCCCAAGTGTCCAGCAGCCAGGCAAACGCGAGCGGAGACAGGGCTGAAACGACGAGCGAGGGCGCTGCGATCCGGCCAAGTAGTTCCCCATAGCCCCGCGGCCCGATGATCAGTAGCGGCAGCGCGCCGCGCAAAATCGTCAGCAGCCCATTACTGAGGCCGTATAGCAGCACAAAGGCGATGGCGTGCGCGAGTGGATCGCCAGGTAACGCGAAGGCGAGCAGGGATAGCGGCAACATCGCAAACACAGGAACGGCGAGCGCAAGCGGTGACAGCCACCGCTGGGCGAACAACTCTGCCGATCGTGATATGACCTGCGCTGGACCAAGGAGGGCAGCGACCGCCACGGCGGTGCCTTCGGTGAGCCCAAACCCTTGCAAGAGGTCGGGCAGATGTACCGCAAGAGACGACCAGATGAACGCGTGAAATGAAAACGCCGTGGCAAGCAGCAGAACCGCGATTTCGATTCGAACAGCGGGCGCCGGATCGCTACGGTCCTCTGCGCCGGAGGTGGCTACGGAGCCGGTCTTCGGGCTCGTACTGTCGGGCAAACTCGGGCGACAGCCCGAGAAGAAGAAATGAAGCGGCGCGCAGACCAGAAAATTGAGCAGGGCGTAAAGCGCAACCGTGAAGCGCCAGTCCAGGGACTCAAGCAGCAGGTGGCTGATTGGCCAGAAAACTGTCGAAGCAAGTCCTCCAAGCAAAGTCAGTAGCGAGATTGCCCTCCTGGCAGACGTGCCCTCGAGTGCAGTCAGCGCGGCAAATGCGCCGTCGTAGAGGATCGCGCGCATCGCGATGCCGATCAAAGTCCAGGCCGTCCATAGCGCCAGAGCGCCCGATGCTGATGAAAGCAGCAGCAGGGCCGCAGCCGTGAGGAGTGATGCGCCGGCCATCGCCGGGGCGGCACCATACCTGTCGATCAGGCGTCCGATCCGCCGCGACAGAGCCCCCGATATCAGCATTGCCCAACAGTAGGCGCCGAGAACCGAAGATATCGAGAGACCCAGCGACTCGGCCATCGGCCGCGCGAGCAGGGCGGGCAGGTAAAAAGTCGTCCCCCAGCCGATAATCTGGGTGGTTCCCAGCGCGAGTATTGCGTGACTCGTGCGGGGTCGGGAGGGGGGGCGAATCATGGGCGGCATGGGTCGGGATTGACCGACCGCAGTTCGCTTGCACGCTTGTCAGACCAGCGGTCTGCGGCAGACTCAGTCTTCGCGGCGAAGCGCCGGGAACAGGACGACGTCGCGGATATTCGGCCGGTCGGTGAGCAGCATGACCAGTCTGTCGATACCGATGCCGCAGCCGCCGGCGGGCGGCATGCCGTACTCGAGAGCGCGGATGTAATCGGCATCGAAGTGCATCGCTTCCTCGTCGCCAGCGTGCTGGGCGATGACCTGACTGTGGAATCTGGCAGCCTGATCTTCGGGATCATTGAGCTCTGAGAAACCGTTAGCAAGTTCGCGTCCGGCAATGAAGAGTTCGAATCGCTCGGTAATGCCCGGGTCGCGGTCACTTATCCGGGCAAGCGGCGATACCTCTACCGGATAGTCGACGATGAAGGTCGGATCGTGCAAGTGCTGTTCCGCTACCTCCTCAAAGAGCGCGAGTTGCAGGGCACCCAGGCCGGCCCGGCTGACGGCGGGATCCGACATGTCGAGGCCGAGTCGATGCAGTTCGCTTTTGAGCCAGCCGGCATCGTCCAACGGAGACTGTGCGTAGCGGGGTGCGTGTCGGGTAATGGCTTCAACGATTGTCAGGCGGGCAAAGGGCGCGCCCAGATCAACAGGTCGCCCCTGATAGGTGAGCAGGGTGCTGCCGGTTGCAGCCAGGGCTGCATCGCGAAGAATCGCTTCAGTGAAATCCATCAGCCAGCGATAGTCCGTGAACGCTGCGTAGAACTCCATCATGGTGAATTCCGGATTGTGTCGCGGGCTGATGCCCTCGTTGCGAAAATTCCGGTTGATTTCATAGACACGCTCGTAGCCGCCCACGATCAAGCGTTTGAGGTACAGCTCGGGGGCGATACGCAGGAACATCTGCTGGTCAAGCGCATTGTGATGCGTGACGAAAGGCTTCGCGCTTGCTCCTCCGGGAATCGGATGAAGCATCGGGGTCTCGACCTCCAGAAAGCCGTGAGACACCATGAATGCGCGGATGGCGCTGATGCTGCGGCTGCGCGCCACGAAAACATCACGGGTCTCCTGATTGGCGATCAGATCGACATAGCGTTGCCGGTAGCGGATTTCCTGATCGGCCACGCCGTGAAACTTGTCGGGAAGCGGGCGCAGCGACTTGGCGAGCATCCGGATCGAGGCGCAGCGCACCGACAGCTCGCCCTTCATGGTCTTGAACAGCACACCCTCGGCGGCAATGATGTCGCCCATGTCCCAGTGCTTGAATGCCTCATGGGGTGCGGCGCCTATCCCCTCGTCGTTCATCCAAAGCTGGATACGTCCTGAACCGTCCTGAATCGTTGCAAAGCTTGCCTTGCCCTGTACCCGCTTGAGCATGATCCGCCCTGCGACGCTTACGCTCACCCGGTCGGCCTCCAGTTGCTCGCGGGTCTTGAAGCCATGGTGTGCGGCAAGGTCGCTCGCCCGGTGAGCGGGCCTGAAATCGTTCGGATAGGCAACACCCTGTTCGCGAAGCCGGGCCAGCTTGGCCCTTCGCTCGGCGATGATGGTGTTCTCATCGAGGGCTGGCGTCGCGGCAGCGGCGGTGTCATCCGGATGGGTCGGGGAGGTCAAGGCGCGGTCTCCGCTTTGAGGCTGATTCACACGCCCTGCTTGAGGCTGGCGGTGATGAATTCGTCCAGATCCCCGTCGAGAACCGAGCGGGTATTGCTGATCTCAACGTTGGTACGCAGGTCCTTGATTCGAGACTGGTCGAGTACGTAAGAACGAATCTGGTGGCCCCATCCGATGTCGGTCTTCGCCGCTTCGACCTTGTCCTGTTCGGCGCGGCGTTTGCGAAGTTCAAGCTCAAACAGTCGCGCGCGAAGCATCTTCATCGCCTCATCGCGATTGCGATGTTGCGAGCGGTCGTTTTGGCACTGAACAACGATCCCGGTCGGATTGTGCGTGATCCGGACCGCGGACTCGGTCTTGTTCACGTGCTGGCCGCCGGCCCCCGACGCTCGGAAAACATCGATACGCAGATCGGCCGGGTTGATGTCGACCTGAATTGAATCGTCAACCTCAGGGTAAACGTATACCGATGCGAACGAGGTATGACGCCCCCCGCTCGAATCAAAGGGACTTTTGCGCACCAGCCGGTGGATGCCCGTTTCGGTCCGCAGGTGGCCGTAGGCGTATTCGCCCTCGACTTTGATGGTTGCCCCCTTTATGCCGGCAACATCCCCAGGAGACTCCTCGAGCAGATCCGCCTTGAAACCCTTGCGTTCGCAGTAGCGCAGATACTGGCGTAGCAGCATTTGCGCCCAATCCTGCGCCTCGGTGCCACCCGCACCTGACTGGATTTCGACAAAACAGTTACTGGGGTCAGCCGGGTTGGCGAACATCCGGCGAAATTCGAGGGCTTCAACCCGCTGCCTCAGGAGCGATGAATCCCCCTCAACAGCGATCAGCGTTGCATCGTCGTCCTCGGATTTGGCAATCCCGAGGAGTTCGGTAGCGTCGGACAGCCCCGATTCGATCGAGATGATGTTGATAACGACGTTGTCGAGCTGCTTTTTTTCCCGGCCGAGTTCCTGCGCCTTTTGCGGATCGTTCCAGATGTCGGGCGCCTCGAGCTGGCGCGTTATTTCCTCAAGCCGGCTGCGACGGGCATCGAAGTCAAAGATACCCCCGGAGCTCGACCAGCCTCTGGGAGAGGTCTGAGAGCAAAAATTCGAGCTGATTAAGACGCTCGGCTTCCATCGCGACGGCCTTGTTGTGGAGGAGATATAGCGGCAAACCCATGATTATATCGTGCCGTGTTCGATAATCGCCTCGATCACCAGCTGAACCGTGCGCTGGCCGCGATAGTCATTGAAGGCAGGCCGGTAGACATATACGGCTTCGGCGGGCGCCGGCTCATCGCGGCCGAACGCAATGGCGGGATAGCGTCGCGATCCGGAGGCGAGTTCGAGCTTGAGATGTCGTTCTCCCACCCGCCGCTGCGAAGCCGTGCGAAGTCGGCAGTGGAAAGTCGGTTCCGGGAAGCCCTGTCCCCAAACCTGCTCCTGGATGGCCAGGACCAGCCGCGCTGAAATATTTTCCGGATCGAGTTCACCATCGGTGATCCACTCGGATTTAAGGCATGCCGGATCGATGGTGTCGGCGAGAACATCGTTGAGCAGCTGCCTGAAGGTTTCGATTTGATCGTCGGCAAGCGTGAGCCCCGCAGCCATCGCATGGCCGCCAAAACGGGTGATGAGACTCGGTGCGCGTTTGCTCACCAGGTCAAGCGCATCGCGTAAATGCACGCCTGCAACTGAGCGGCCGGACCCGCGCCACTGCCGGCCGTCAGCGGCTGGAGCAAAGGCAAAGGCTGGCCGGCTGAATTGCGATTTGAGCTGAGAGGCGACGAGGCCCACGACGCCCTCATGCCATCTGCGGTCCGAGGCGACGACGCAGAGCGAATCCGGGTCGGGAGCTCCAACCGTTTCGAAGGCCTGCTCGCGCATGGTTTGCTCGATTTCGCGCCGTTCGCGATTGATCCCGTCGAGTTCGGCGGCGAGCTTTGCGGACTCGCTCTCGTCGTCCGAAAGAAGGCATGCAATCCCGAGGGAGATATCGGACAGACGGCCAGCGGCGTTGATGCGCGGGCCCACGGTAAATCCCAGATCGGTCACCGACGTATTGTTGCAGTCCCGCCCGGCTACGAGCATGAGCGCTCGGATTCCTGCGCAGCCCCGTCCGTTACGAATTCGTTTCAGCCCCGCCTGGATCAACCGGCGATTGTTCTCATCCAGGCGAACGACATCGGCCACAGTTCCGAGAGCGACCAGATCGAGCAGGGCGGCCACCGGGGCCGCCGCGCCCCCATGGTCTGGCCGGGTCAGGCGCAGGTGCGAGCGCAGCGCAGCGAGGACATAAAACATCACGCCGACGCCGGCGAGATGTTTGCTGGGAAACATGCACCCCGGTTGGTTCGGGTTGACGATGGCATGGGCCGCAGGAAGGGTTGAGGCCGGGAGATGATGATCAGTGACGAGTACCTTCAGGCCAGCCGCGCGGGCGGCGGCGACGCCCTCGTGGCTTGCTATGCCGTTGTCCACCGTGATCAGCAGATCTGGTCGGCCCAACCTGGGATGGCGAAGGGCTAATTCGACAATGGGCGGCGTCAGGCCGTAGCCGTGCTCGCGCCGATTGGGAACCAGATAATCGACCCGCAGGCCAAACATTCTCAGTCCGCGAACGGCGACGGCGCAGGCGCTTGCGCCGTCGCAGTCATAGTCCGCGATGATGCAAACCGAAGCGTTTGAGTCGATCGCCTCTTCGAGCAGGCGGATCGCCTGATTCATGCCGGCGAGCGAGCCGGGAGCGATGAGACCCTCGAGATCGTTGGCCATTGCTTCGGTGGATGCCACGCCGCGCGCAGCGTAGATCCTGGCGAGGATAGGATCCATGCCTGCAGCGGTCAGCCCCCGATAGGCTGACTCGGGCACTTCGCGCGCTCGGATCATCATTCGGACCCGGCGTTGGCCGCGGATAGCGCCGGATCGACGAGCCAGCGGGGATCGGGCCGGGTCCTCCAGAACCGCCAGTGCGCGCTCGCGTTCACGCTGAAGCTTTGCGCGCCAAAGTCTCCGGTCAGGATCACAGAACGAATCGCGGAGCGACCGGCGCGCCGCTCAATTCGCTCGAGACAGGCCTGGGCCTGTCGCCAATCGATACCCGCTCCATCCGCTTCGCGAGCGGGTGCCTCGTCGCCCTGAGTCGTTTGGGAGACGGTGCATGGAACGTCGATCAGGCTATGGGTGGCCGGCGAGTCAATCGCGCGCTCCAGGCCCTCTTCCCACCCCGCCAGGGACGCGCCGCTCAGCGATGCCAGTCCGCCGAGGACGGGATCGTCAGTCGCAACCCGATCGAAAAGCGGACTTGCGTGGCCGGGAGTAACACCCTCCAGCCAAAGCCCGTTGAGCGGCAGGTCGCCACGGTCTATGCGCTGCTCATTGACCGGATGAGAGTGCCAGAGCATCTGGAGTTCGTTCATCAAGCGCCGCCAGCGCCGAGCGCCAGTGCCGTAAGGTAGCCACAGGTCGATGTTGCGGCCAGCAGCTCGCGTTGAGCTCGCCGAGCGCAACGCTGCAAACCCTGTCTCTGAGGGTGCGATCTCGACAAGCTCCCACAAATCCGCGCTAAGGCGCCGGAGTCTGACCGGTTCCTCCCTCAACCATTCGCACGCCGAATCGAAAAGCGCGAGCGATTCGGCTTCTGCGACAGCAACGCGGTTAGTTGGAGAAAGAACGATGTGGTCCATCGCGGCGTGGAAATGAACGAGCCGAAGTATCAGGGAAGCGGCCGAGGGGCGCAGGGCGAGCGCGGCGCACGCGCCAATGCCGACTTCGTCCGGCAAACCGAAGCTGGATCGCAGCCACGCTTCAGCGCCTGAGTCGCGCGCCAGGGTCCTGCCCGGGTCCGGCAGGCTCCGGAGCGGTACAGGCGGACCCGCCTGGGCCAGCAGTC
>CAZZKA010000149.1:0-8688 GCA_964654745.1 uncultured Bordetella sp.
GTAGGTCCAGAGGTGGTAGGGACAGCTGTGACGCCGCGCGTTACCCCGCACCTTTTCGGTGATTCGCGCGCCGCGATGCGCGCAGCTGTTTTCAAAGGCGTGGACGCTTGCGTCTTCGGCGCGGGAAACGATGACGCTGAGCTCGCCCAGCCATGTCGTGACGAAATCGCCGGGCTCGGCGATTTCGATCTCCATGCAGAGGTAGTTCCAGACCGGCCCCCGAAAAATCCGCTCCTGCTCAAGCCGGTAGATATGCGGGTCAGTGAAAACCGCATAAGGGATCCGCGAGAAGTCGTCGCTCGGCCAGTCTTCGGTCGGCGCGGGCTCGCGCATGGGGGCTACTTTTTCCCGGCGGCCCGGCGGGTTTCGGTGGCGCCGGTCGCAGTGGCGCGACCTGCCGAGGCCGGCTGCGCACAGGCGCGACACAGTCCCTTGACCTCCAGCGCCTGAGCCAGAAAGCCGAGCCGATCGGCAAGTTCGCCGCGCAGGCTGTCTGCGGCGCCCTGCGCGTGCTCCTCGGCAACCTTGCCGCACTGGGTACAGACCAGCATCAAGGTGTGGTGCGCTGCGTGATGTTCGCCCTCGCCGTGCGTGCACGCGACAAATACGTTGAGGCTGTCAACCCGGTGAACGAGCTCGGCCTGCATCAGAAAGTCGAGCGCCCGGTAAACAGTCATCGGAGCGACACGGCCGTGAAGATTGCGCATGTCATCGTGGAGGTCATAGGCCTTGGCAGAGCCGCCTCGCTCGAGAAGAAGCTTGAGCACCTCGCGACGCAGCGGCGTGAGCAGCAGTCCCCGTTCCGAACAGAGCTGAGCGGCCTCGGCGAGGCGGGCACCGATCGCTTCGCGCCGTGCTTTCTTGGCCTCGACGCCCGGGGCGGCGGTCGCAGCCGGGGCAGCGGCTGCCGGTGATGACTTGGTGCTTCGTGCTTTGGTCATCCCTCTAGTCTACCCGTAGTCGCGGCTCGGGTAAGCGCCGCGCCTATGGCGAGCGAGAGAACGACGGTCGGTCCGCTCGGCAGATCGAGTAGAAAGGACGCTGCGAGCCCTGCGACAAACCCGACCGCCCCCGACCCGAATGCGATCAGGCCTGCACGGCTGCGGCCGGCGCGGCGAAGCGGCAGCGCACCGAGCGCGGGCGCGATCAATATCGCGAACACGAGGTACAGACCGAGCACCGGAACCGACAGGCTGATCATCACCGCAAAGAGGGGGTAAAAATAGCGGTCTTGGTCCAGAAGTCTCGGCTTGAATCGCACGCCCAGGACCACGAGCAGGCTGGCGAGCGCCAGCGGCCCGGCCGAAATCCAGGTCACCCAGAGAATGTCGCCTGCCAGCAGCGCCCGCAATTTCTGCGCGCCGTGAGGATCCGCGCTTACCCAGACGACTGCAAGCGCTGCGGAGCCGACGTAGACAAGGCCTATCAACGGTTCGCGCTGATCTGGCCAGCGCTTTGCCAGCCACGCGACGAAGGCCGCCGAACCGAGTGCGGCGGCGGTTCCGGCAACGGTCGCCGCCGAGGGGCTGGCGCCCTGCGAAGAGGCTGCGAGGACGCCGAGCGCGGCCACCTGTGCGATCGCCAGATCAATGAAAACGATGCCGCGTTTGAGCACCTGTTCGCCCAACGGGACATGTGAGGCGAGTGCCAGCAGCCCTGCAAGCAGCGGAAGGCCGACTATTGAGAGCAGCTCAAAGGCGGAATCGCTCAACGCCGCTCACTGCGCTCTCGGTACGCATCGAGAAGCGACCGGACCAGGTGATCAAACAGACCTTCGAGGGTACGGGTCTCACCGTCCTGTGTCACGGTGGAAGGGAGGGTAAGCAGGGGCACGGCCAGACGTTGCGCGAGCCATCTGCCCGACTGGGGGTCCTGGTACAGCGTCTGGGCGATCGCCATCGGTGGGTCATCTCTCGCTGTCTGGAGCAGGGCCTGCAGGTGGGTGATGCTCGGTGGCACCCCGGGTACCGGCTCGAGATCAGCCGATTGGTACAAGTCGAGCCAACGGAACAGATAGGCAAAGCTCGAGTGTTCGGCGATGACGGCCTGACCGAAAAGAGGCTTTGCGGCATGCTGCCAGGTTTCGATTCGAAGTTGCCAGGCGGCACTCCACTGGTCGTAGCGCTCCCTGTAGACGTCGGCCCGGGCCGGATCGACCGCACCCAGACGCTGCGCGAGTCGCCGTGCGACGCTGGGCAGCAGGCGCGGATCGAGTTGAAAATGCGGATTGCCCTCAGCATGGACATGCCCCTTGCCGCGCTCGGGATGATGGTGGGCGTCGGCTAGCAAGGGCATGGCCTCGCCCACAAAAAGCATCCCCTGCGATCCAGGCAGCACCTTGGCGTTGCCCGCGCGGTTTTGCAGCATGGGCAGCCAGCCGGCCTCGAGCGACAGGCCCGTGCAGATGGCCAGATCGGCGCGGCGCAGTGCGCTGATGAGCGCGGGCCGGGCTTCGATTTCGTGCGGATCCTGGCGCGCGTGCGTGGCCGAAAAGATGACTGCGTCGGGGGCGATGACCCGTGCGAGTGCCGCCCACTCGGGCTCACAGGTGAATATATTGAGTCTTGCCTGCGCCTCGCCTGTCGAACCAGGCCCGGTCAATGCGATGGCCGCAGCAACCAGAAGATGCCGGAATTTTCGGTGCAGAACCCGATTCATCGGATTCGCCGTTCGTGCGGTCGGGGAAGTGCGTTGGTACGGGCGACTCGGCGCGAACGGGTCAATAGGAATGCGCACCATGGGCTCCGAAGCTTCGTACGAACTGAAGATGCACGGCTCGGCCGGGCTTGATCTCCGATGCTTCGGCGAAGCCGCCGCGGTCGACCTGCCCGGTCCACTGCAGCCGCAAAGCGCTCATGTGATCGGGCTTCCAGGTCAGGGAAACGCTGCGCTCGTCCATACGTGCTGGCTCGAAGCCTTCCTCGTGCAGTGCCTTGGCCTGCAGTCTATCGAAACGAATGCCCGCCTCCCACTGCGGCCTGAACCGGTACACCGCGGAGAGATACCAGGCAGCATGTCGCAGCCCCGGTGACATCGCCTCGCCAAAGCCTCGCACCTGCGCGTGCTCCATCGACAGTCGCAACTGTTGCGAGCGGGCATTGCCGCCCGGCGCCCATTTCCAGACGGCGTCGATTACATCGACGGTTCGCCCGAAAAATACGGCTGCATGGCTATCACCGTGGGCCGCTTCAGCGGCGGGCGCCTCGCCCGCGTGATGCGCATGGCCGCTACCGGCGGCGCCAGCCGCCCCCGCCCGGTGCCGCAGGGTAGACCAGCCCAACTGCCAGCTCGCGCTGTTGCCAAGGTCGCCGCCGAATCGCGTTCCGACGGTGTACGCGCCGGCGCTGCCCGAGTCGTAGCCTATCGGCAGACGTTTGCCCTGCAGGAATTCGGCGCCGAGCCGCCAATAGACCGAAGTCGGAGCCACCCAGTTCAGGCGGGCACCGTTGTCGAAGTAGTGACTGCCCAGGAACGCCCGGTGAAGGAGCGGCCGCATCACGAAGTCATCAGCGTGCGGGTGGCTCTCGTTAAGATACCCAAGCTGAGATAAAAAACGACCGGCTCGCACCTGCAGGCCGCCGGGCAGGCCGGGCGCTTCAAGAAAAGCCTCCTCGATGCGCGTATCGATCTTGTTGTGATCGCTGTGGGCAACGCCGCTCAGCCGAGCGTTCAACCAGGGCGCGATATTGAGATCGGCGGTGATGTCGCTGTGGCCCAGACCCAAGCCCTTGTCGCGGTGTGTGAGCGCGTGGGTGCCCGATTGCCAGGAGCCGTTCAGCACGGCAACGAGTTCGATGGCGCGGGCCGCTGCCGGCCTGGCGCCCGACGCGGACGTGGTCGGCTGAGCGTGGGCGGTGGCCGTCAGACAAAGCGCGGACATCAGACAAAGCGCGGATAACGGGCAGGTGGCCGATCGTCTCATCGTGACGAGTCCATTGAAATTTCGATAGTGACGCTATAATATCACATAGTGATGAGATATTGTCACTCACCCCCGGCGCTGTCTGGCTGGTCGGCCGCGCCGTTGCGCTCGTGTGAACTTTCAGGGTGGACCGTCAGCCTGCCGCGATCGTGCGAATTGTCAGCCTGTCGCCCGAGGCGATTAGCGTGAGCAGGCGATCGATGTTGGGGTGTTTGCCAGGATGCCTGCGCGCATCTTCGGTGTGTTCCGCGAACAGATCCAGCCCCTCGCGGGCGGCCGTGCCGTCGATCTGTCCGTGCCGCGCGGCGAGCGCTGCGTACACCGCCAGCGAGCCAGCCTTGCCGGGCTTGTTCTCGATTGTCGCGACCACCGTGCCGGAGCTGTCGAGGAGTTCGAGAGCCGCGATGTGCGCGACCGAGGGCAGGGATTTGAGATTGTCGGCAAAGGCCATACGGCACTCCGTTGCGTGTGAGGTTCTTAGCCGGCGGCCCGCGCGGTGCACCGGCCTATCCACCCGGCGAGCTCGGCGCCCAGGCGTGCCGGTTGCTCCCAGGGCAGCAAATGGCCCGCGTCGGCTATGACCTCGAGTCGGGCGCCAGGGATGCAGGCCGCGGTTGCGCGGGCGTCGTCAAGCGGGATCAGCGGGTCATCGGCTGCCGCGATGATGAGCGTCTCGCAGGCAAGCCCCGACAGCAGCGCCCGATGGTCTGCCCGGCCGCTGACCGCTCTCAATTGGGCGACCGTGGTCTCGGGACCCGAGGCCCTGAGGTCCGCGACGATGGCTGCGCGCAGTTCCGGTGCCGCGCGAGTGCTCTCACCGATCAGAAACTCGGTAATGCGTTCGCAGTATTTGTCCCAGTCGCGCGTGGCCGCCGCCATGGCCCGCTCTCGAACTGGCAGGGCATCAGTACGCTCTGGCAGCGCGCTGGAGGCGATCATTGCGAGCCCGTCGATACGGCGCGGTGCCGTTGCAAGCATCTGCAGAGCGATGTAGCCACCCATTGAAAAACCAGCCACCAGGAGCGGACGGGAGGGTTCGACGTCGGCGAGTTCCTGCCATGCCCGGGCGGCCATCGAAGCGATCGATCCGGTCGTACGCACATCGGTGGTTCGGCAGAGCGCCGCTTCGCTGAGCCCAGGCAGGATGCGGTCGAAAACCGCGGGCGTGTTGCTCATGCCGGGAATCAGCAGCAGTACAGGTTTCATGGACAAGCGGTCCGGGTCGAGTCAGGGGGAGGGCTCGCGCCGCAGCAGGCGTTCAGCCCGGATTGCGGCGGGCAGCCCAGAAGGTCGCACCCTGGGGACCGTAGCGCTCCGAGTGGGCAATGCCGCGGCCAAGCTGAAAGGTTTCGCCTGCGCGGATGTGGCGGGTGTCGCCGCCGCTTGAGAGCCAGAATTCGCCTCGCACCACCAACGCATCGGTGTCGAACGGATGGTCGTGTTCGGGCGTCGCGTGATTGGGCTCCCACTCGCGGACCAGAATTTCATGGTAGCCGCGGCTGAGCATCGCAGCGCTGAATTCTTCGAAGGAGGGAAGTGCCATCGTAGCCTCGCGGTCAATGTGAATCCGGATAGGGTGTCTGGTCTGATCGGAATGCTGGATAGGATACGGTTATTTTCCACCCAGGCAGTCGCGGGTCAGAGTCTCGTAATGACCGGTATCCAGTAAACGGTTGATCAGGGTGTTCGGGGCGATGCCCGGAAGTTTTGGGGGCAAGGTCCCCTGCAGGACGGAAGCCATGGCCTGGTGGAGGGCCGCTACCGCCACGGCGAATACCTGGTGCCCGCCCGACCACGCTCTTACCCGTTGGTGCGCCAGAAAGGCTGCGTCCGCGGCGTCGCCCGTCGCGCCCCCTACGATAATGGGCAGACGGGTTGCTGCGCTGATCTCCTCCAGCGCTGCGCGCGAGGACATGGCGGGGATGAATAGGGCATCGACGCCTTCGGCCTCGTAGGCTTTGAATCGGACGATTGCATCGTCAACGCTGGTGGTCGACGCCGCACTTGTGCGCCCCAGTATCACCAGGTCCGAATTGCCGCGAGCGCGCACGGCTGCCCGGATTTTTCCGGTCGATTCGTCGAGCGGTAAGAGGCGCGCTGCGCCGGAGGGGCCGTAGGGCCGCGGCAGGTCGGTGTCTTCGATCGTGAGAGCCGCCGCTCCGGCACGCTCGAGCACCTCGACGGTGCGCGCAACATTGAGCGCGTTGCCGTAGCCGTGGTCGGCGTCCACGACGATGGGCACGGCCGTGGCGCGCGCGCTGCGCTCGACTTGTTGAGCGAGTTCGGTGAGCGACAGCAGAATCAGGTCGGGGGCGCCGAGAACAACATGCGAGACGAGCGAACCGCCCATGAGCGCGGCCTGGTAGCCCAGATCATCAGCTATCCGCGCGGAAATCGGATCATAGACGGATGCCATCGTGGCACACCGGTTGCCGGAGAGCAGTTCGCGCAGTGATTTTCTAGCCGCGTGCGCATCGTGGGGCATGAAACCTTCCTTCAGGGGGTCGTCGCTGCACGGATTGTCACACAAGCAAAGGGCCGAGACGCCGCCTTGCCGCATCGGTGGCCTGCGCCTAGACTGCTCCCGAACCAGCCCGGGCGGGATGGGATGGTCCGCCTGATTCCGTTCTGGCCGCGCCGATCCTGCTTTCATCAACCTGAACCGATACGCCGGGAGCCATGCGGTGACTCATGCTTCTTCAACGATCAGCGGACTGCGAAGCGTCGCGCTCAACGTTCCGGATTTGGCTGCCACGGAGCGCTTTTTTACCGAGACCTGGCGACTGGAGTTGGCCGCGCGCGGACCGCGCTCGGTCTACCTGCGCGGCAGCGGCGGCGATCATCACGTCGTCTCCCTGCACGAGGCGGCGGAGCCCGCTAGTGTGCGCCACATTGCCCTGCGTGCCCGGAGCGCTTCGGCCTTTGGTGAGATCGCAAAGAGCGCGGCGCAGGCCGGAGCGACAGTATCCGGGGCGCCCGCGCCATTCAGTGAACCCGGCGGTGGCTCCGGGTTTGACGTCGTCGATCCGCACGGCCGCATTTTTCGAATTGTGCATGGCGACGAGCGGCGCGAGCCCGATCCGCCCGCCCCGGACCGCCCGATCCGGTTGGCCCATGCCGTGCTCAACAGCCATGATTGCGAAGCGAGCCGAGAATTCCTCGAGAAAGCTTTCGATTTCTCGCTGTCGGATCGGACTCGCATGATGGCCTTCATGCGCTGCAACAGCGACCACCATAGTATCGCTTTTGGCGACACCGATAATGATGCGCTCAATCACATAGCCTTTCTGATGTCGGACCTCGATTCAGTGATGCGCGGCGGCGGCCGCTTGCGCGATGCGGGCTATCCGATCGAATGGGGACCCGGGCGCCATGGCCCGGGCGACAACGCGTTCAACTATTTCGTGGGCCCTTTCGACATCGTGGTCGAGTACACCGCCGAAGTTCAGCAGATAGACGATAACTACCGGGCGCGCGGTCCGGCTGACTGGAAGTGGCCGCCTGGACGCGTCGATCAGTGGGGAATTTCGACTCCGCCGAGTGACCGAATGAAGGCGGCGCAGAGGGCGGTCAATTTCGCCGGGAAATGAAGCCTTGCCGGATCGCGATCCGATCTACGACGTAGCGATCGTCGGCTACGGCCCTTCGGGCGCTGTCGCCGCTGCGCTGCTCGCTCAGCGCGGGGCGTCGGTCTACGCCTGCGACCGCCTGATCGAGGTGTACGAAAAACCGCGCGCGATTTCACTCGATCATGAAATCCTCCGGCTCTTTCAGCAGATGGGAGTCCTGGCGGCGCTGGAGCCCTTCATCGAGCCCTTTACAGACTCGGTCTGGCACGGAGTCGATGATCAGCCGATTCGCAGAATGTCGACCGTGCCGCCCCCGCACCCTCTCGCACACCCGCCCTCGATCGTGTTTACTCAGCCGCCTGTCGAGGGGGAACTCCGGCGCCACGGCCGGTCCGTCGGGGTAGACGTCGATCTTGGCGCGGAGTTGATCGGCCTGGAGCAGGATGCTCAGGGTGTCAGCCTGCGGGTTCGGCGGTCGCACCCGCACACGCCGGTTGACCCGCGTGGCGCGCCGGCGGATGAGGCAGGCGGGATCAAGACTGTCAGGGCCCGTTGGGTGATCGGCTGCGATGGCGCCTCGAGCGCGGTTCGTACGATGTGCGACATTGCTTTGGATGATCTGGACTTCGACGAGAATTGGCTGGTCGCAGATCTCCTGGTCGGCGACGAAGCGCTGGCGCGGCTGCCACAGACCAGCGCCCAGTACTGCCGCCCGGAGCGACCGGTTACCTATCTGATCTGCCCGGGGCGTCACCGCCGCTGGGAAATCGCCATCAATCCGGGTGAGGATCCCCGGCAGCTCGCCACCGACGCCGGCACGTGGGCGCTGCTGTCGCCGTGGCTCGAGCCGGGTGAGGCGACCCTGTGGCGGCAGGCGAGCTATCGTTTTCACGCCCTGGTGGCCAGCCGATGGCGCGTGGGGCGGGTATTCATTGCCGGCGATGCGGCCCACCAGCAGCCGCCTTTCCTCGGTCAGGGCATGTGTCAGGGGTTGCGCGATGTCGCCAACCTGTCGTGGAAACTTGAGGCCGTGCTGCGCGGCAGGGCATCCGAGACGCTGCTCGATAGCTACGGCCTCGAGCGGCGCGGGCATGTCGTGGCGCTCACCACTCGGATCAAACATATCGGGCAACTGATCGGTGAACGTGACCCGGCGCGCGCGCGCGAGCGCGACGCGAGATTGCTGTCAGAAGCAGG
>CAZZKA010000150.1:0-8615 GCA_964654745.1 uncultured Bordetella sp.
ACGCTGGCGCTGGTGGGCGAATCCGGCTGCGGCAAATCAACCGTCGCGCGCCTGCTGGTCGGGCTCTACCGTCCCTCATCGGGCGCTGTCCGGTTCGACGGCCACGACCTCTCGGAGATCTCCGGTGAGCGCGGCCTCGCATTACGCCGCCGCATGCAGATGATCTTTCAGGATCCTTATGCGAGCCTCAATCCGCGTTGGCGGGTGGCCCAAATCGTCGCTGAACCCCTGCGCGTGCACGGTCTGATCGCAAATCCTGCCGATATGTCGACCCGAGTGGGCCAGTTGCTGAGCCAGGTCGGACTCGCGCCTGCCGATGCGGAAAAGTTTCCCCATCAATTTTCAGGCGGTCAGCGCCAGCGCATCTCGATTGCGCGGGCGCTCGCCTCCGAGCCCGAGTTTCTGGTCTGTGATGAGCCAACCTCGGCGCTTGACGTCTCGGTGCAGGCGCAAGTACTCAACCTGATGCGCGACCTGCAACGCAAGCGCCGTCTCACCTATCTTTTCATCTCCCACAATCTGGCTGTCGTTCATCATGTGAGCGATCGTGTCGGCGTGATGTACCTCGGCAGCCTGGTCGAGCTTGCGCCCAAGGCGCGTGTCTTTTCATCGCCCGCCCACCCCTATACACGCATGCTGCTCGATGCGATTCCGGATCTGTCGATGAGTGGCCGCGCCCGCACGCCGGTCGGTGGCGAAGTTCCAAATCCCCTGAATCCGCCCACCGGATGCGCTTTTCACCCGCGCTGCCCGCATGCCGAGGCTCGCTGCCGCAGCGAGGCGCCCGCGCTGCGCGACCCGGGAGACGGATCGCTCGTCGCCTGCCACGCGGTTGAAGAGCGCCGGATCCGCTGGGCCTGAGGCGCTAGGCCGCGAGCGGTTCGAGCAGGGCAAATCCCGCCTCGACCCGCAGCCGATAACGTCTACCTACCCCCAGCACCGCCTTGGTGGGCGTGTGGCCGAACGGCAATCCGCTGATGATTGGTATTGAGAGCCTGGCCCGCCAGTAGGCAAGGACGACATCCAGATCGTAGCCACGGTCGTGCGCTGCGAGCTTCCATCCGGTGAAGTCACCCAGCAGGATTGCCTGCTGACGAGCGAGGATCCCCGCATGGTGCAGCTGGTGCAGCATGCGTTCGATCCGGTACGGGTGCTCGCCGACATCCTCGAGGAAAAGCACGCCACCCTCGACCCCAGGCAACCATGGTGTGCCAACCAGCGAACAGACCATGGCGAGATTTCCCCCCCACAACACACCGTTCAGATCGAGTGAGCGCGCCGACGTGGCACGCCATCGAATCGGGCCAGGCCCCGTTCCGAGCAGCGCGCAGAACTGGTCAAATACGAACTGGCTCGGGCCGTCTGCGGAGAAATCCCCACAGAACGCCGGCCCCGCATAGCTCACGCTACCGGTCTGCGCGAGGAGCGCGAGCTGAAAGGCCGTGAAATCGCTGTAGCCGATCCAGCGCACGCCCTTTGCAACCGACTGCGCTACCGACGGCCAGTCGATGCGATCGATCAGCCGCGACAGCCCGTAGCCCCCGCGGGTGATCATCACCGCATCCGGCGCAGGTGTTCGCTGCGCGGCCCGATGAATAGCCTCGAGCCGGGCATCGTCTGGCGCCGAAAACCGCTGCCAGCCCAGCCGCGGTACCTCGCAGGTGATTCGGGCGCCCTGCCTTTGAAACCAGGCGAGCGACTGGTCAAACTCGGCGAGCGACAGATGCGCGCCTGAGGGCGCGATCACCTCGATGTGGCGCCCGGCGAGCGGCGAGTTGGCGGCAGCGGGTTCGATATCGGGCATGGCAGGCTCGCGGCCCTTTTAAAGAAAGATTGCGTTCAATCGCTGATGACGCGGGTCAGGCTGGGCCGCCAAGGTGCCGCCCGTGTCGATGTCTTCATACCAGGCCGAGCTTTTGGGCCAGACCGATTCGCTGAAGCTTACCGGTCGCACCCTTGGGGATCTCCTCGAGGATGAGCACCTTGCGCGGAACCTTGAAATCAGCCAGTCGCTGCGCCGCGAAGTCGCGCAACTCTCGATCGGTGAGCGAAGCCCCCTCACGCAGGACCACCGCCGCACCGACTTCTTCGCCCAGTTTGTCATGCGGAATCGCAAAAGTAACCACCTGCGCGACGGCCGGGTGGTCCATCAGTATCTCGTCGACCTCGCGCGGAGAGACCTTCTCGCCCCCGCGGTTGATGATCTCCTTGAGGCGACCGGTGATCGTGAGATAGCCCTCGGCATCCATCACGCCCTGATCGCCTGTGCGAAACCATCCGTGGGTGAAGGCTTCTGAATTGGCCTTGGGATTGTTTTCATACCCCGCCGTCACATTGTCGCCCTGGATAACCACCTCGCCGGTCTCGCCCGCTCCGAGCAGCCGCCCCGACTCGTCCATGATGGCTACTTTTGGGCCGGCCGCGATACCGACAGTGCCCGGCTTACGCACGCGCGGCGGCAGCGGATTGGCCGCCATCTGATGGGCCGCCTCGGTCATGCCGTAGGATTCGACCAGCGGCGCGCCAAACGCCTCTTCGATTTCGCGGATGACCTGCGTTGGCATCGCCGATGACGACGAACGAATGAAACGAAGCGGGTTGGCAGTGATCACCGCACGGTTGTTGGCTGCCCGGGAGAGGATCGCCTGATGCATGGTTGGCACAGCGGTATACCAGGTCGGTTTTGCCTCTTCCATCCATGAGAAAAATCGCAGGGCGTTGAACCCTGGCGTGCAGCAGACCTGCCCGCCTGCAGACAGCGGTGCGCTGATTCCAGCTATCAGTCCGTGAATGTGGAAGAGCGGCATGATGTTCAAGCCGCGATCTGCCGGGCCGAGGCTCAAAAACTCGCGGATGTTGCGCGCCGACGCGCAGACATTGGCCTGCGAAAGCGGCACGATTTTGGGCCGCGACGTGGTGCCCGACGTGTGCAACACCAGAGCAATGTCGTCCGCCCGCGCAGGGCCCGGATGGGTCGGCGCAGTTGGCGCGCCCGGATCACTCTCCAGCCTAAAGGCTCCCGCCCCGCGCTCGGGCTGCGCATGCAGTGTGATGAGGCGTACGCCGAGCTTGCGCGCCACGCTCACTGCGGGCGAATCGCTACCCGCCTCGACGATCAGCCCCTTTGCGTTGAGGTCGCTCAGATAAAACTCGAACTCATCGGCCCGATAGGCGGGGTTTAGCGGCGCGCTCGCGGCACCAGCCGCGACCGATAGAAAGGCGCTGGCCATCGCGGGGCCGTTGGGCAGGACGATGGCTACACGGTCGCCGCGCCCGATGCCGAGCGCATTGAGGGCCGCGACGGTCTGGTCGACCTGCTCGCGCAAGGCCCGATAGGACAGGACAGGCGCTCCTGGCGCGGACAGAGCCGGGGACGCATCGGCGCCGCTGTCAATCAGCGCGCGCAGGGTTTGGACAGAGGACATGGATCGTGGTTCCGTTTAGGTCGAGAAGGCGTTGGGGTCCCGACAACTTCGCCGTCACGCGCTCAGGGAAGCGACAGGCGGCCCGAACTCGCCTGCAACCGCTCCGCGAGGAGCGCACAACAGGCAAAGACAGCCTCGCAGCGCGGGACATCGGTTGCGGTCAGGCGAGCGAGCTCGATCACCGAGCCGAGCAGCGCATTGAGTTCAAGCGGTCGACCCTGCTCCACATCCTGGAGCATCGAGGTTTTGTGTTCACCGACGGCCTCGGCACCCGCGAGACGCCGCTCGAGCGGGATACGAAACCGCACACCGAGCGCCTCGGCGACCTGCTGGGCCTCGCGCATCATCCCCGTAGCCAGCTCACGCGTAAGCGGGTGGCGACAGATCTGCGCGAGGGTCGCATGGGTGAGCGCACTCACCGGATTGAAGGTGAGATTGCCCCAGAGCTTGAGCCAGATTTCGCTGCGCAGGTCGGACGATACCGGCGCTTTGAAGCCCGCCCGCTGCAGCGCCTCGGCGACTCGCTGGACCCGATCCGACTTGGTGCCGTCGGGCTCGCCCAACGAAAAGCGGTTGCCCTCTATGACTTTGACCACCCCCGGGGCGATCAGTTCGGATGCCGGGTACACGACCGAGCCGATGATCCGCGCATTATCGACATGCGAGGCGATCACGCCGCCCGGGTCCACCGACTCAAGCGTCCGCCCCTCCAAGGGGCCGGGCAGTTTGTGGAAATACCACCAGGGGATGCCGTTTTGCAGCGTCACGACTGCAGTATCGGCTCCAAGCAGCGCCCCCAAACCCGGCGCCACAGCAGCCACCTGATGGGCCTTGAGCGCGAGGAGCACCACATCCTGCGGTCCAGCCTCCGCAGGACTCTGGCACGCGCGGACATCGGGCGCGTGTCGTTCGGTCCCATCCTCTTCGATCAGGCGAATGCCGTCCGCCCGCAGCGCCTGCAGGTTAGGCCCTCGCGCAATGAAGCTGACGGTCTCCCCCGCGAGCGCCAGGCGCGCGCCGAGGTAGCCGCCGATTCCACCGGCACCGATTACTGCGAATTTCATCCGACGATGTTAGCATCGCGCCCCTTGCGAGACCGATTCGCACGACCGCTTTGCTCGGCCTCGCCGCCCGCCCGGAGTCACGTTTGGACATCCTTCCCATCCTGTTCCTGCTGTTTGTCGGGGCCTGTACGGGCCTGCTTGCGGGCATGTTGGGGATAGGCGGGGGGATGGTCATGGTCCCGTTCATGACGCTCTACCTCGACTACAAAGGGTTCAGCGCCGACGCGGTCATCAAGGTCGCGATCGCTACGTCGCTCGCTTCGATCCTCTTTACTTCGATTTCGAATGTGCGCGCCCAACACCAGCGCGGCGCGGTCCGTTGGGATCTGGTTCGCGCGATGTCGCCCGGAATCGTCGCAGGTTCCCTGGTCGGCTCGCACTTCGCTTCGTCCCTGCCGGCGGGTTGGCTCGCGCTGCTCTTCAGCGTATTCATCGCGGTCATGTCGACCCGCATGCTGCGCCAGAAAAAGCCTACCGCTGACGGCGCACTACCGGCTGCATCCGGGCTGCTCGCGGCGGGCGGGCTTATCGGCGGCGCTTCAGCCCTGGTCGGCGCCGGCGGCGCCTTCATCACCACGCCGTTTCTGGTCAAGCGCAACGTCCCCATCCATGCAGCCGTAGGCACCAGCGCTGCCTGCGGTTTTCCCGTGGCGCTGGCCGGCACGGCGGGCTACATCCTCGCGGGCTGGTCCGAATCCCTGCCGCAGTCGACGTTGGGCTATGTGTATCTGCCCGGCCTGCTGATCGTATCGGCTGCGAGCATGTTCACCGCCCCGCTCGGGGTACGAATTGCGCACGCGACCAGCAGCGGCGGTCTGAAGCGATTTTTCTCACTCATGCTCTACGCTCTGTCACTCTACATGCTGTGGCGGGCCTGGCGGGTGGGCCTTACTTTTTAGCGCACCGGTGCGAGCCCGCCGCTCGAGTTATTCCACGCCCGAGACCCGCGACGACTAAGGCCCCGGCTCGCCGGGTGCGGGCGACCGCAGGATCAGCCAGGCACCAAAAACCGCCATGGGCACGCAGAGGATTTGCCCCATCGTCACGCCGGGCAGGGGAAAGCCGAGGAAACGATCCGGCTCGCGGGCGAACTCCGCCGCGAACCGAAATACCGCATAGCCGAGCAGAAAGGCGCCCGATACCGCACCGGTCGCCCGTGGCCGCGAGGACCACCACCAGAGGAGGACGAATAGCGCGAGCCCTTCGCCTGCGAATTGATATAGCTGCGAGGGGTGCCGCGGCACCGGGTCTCCCGACTGGGGAAACACCATCGCCCAGGGCAGGTTCGAGGCCCGCCCCCATAACTCACCGTTGATGAAGTTACCGAGCCTGCCGGCTGCGAGGCCAAGCGGCACCAGCGGTGCGATGAAGTCCATCACCGCAAAAAACTTCAGGCCGCGGAGCCGGCAATACAGCGCGATTGCCACGATCACGCCAAGCAACCCGCCGTGAAACGACATCCCGCCTTCCCAGATCGCCAGGGCCTCGAGCGGTCGCCCCAGATAATAAGCGGGCTTGTAGAAAAGCACGTACCCCAGCCGTCCCCCCAGCACTACGCCCAAAACACCGAAGAAAAGCAGATCCTCGACCTGGTGCGGAGCCAGGCCGGATGTATCCCGGAAGTAGCGCTCGCGCAGTCGCCGGCGCCCCAGCAGGAAAAAACCGAGGAACGCAATCAGGTACATGAGCCCGTACCAGCGGATGGCAACCGGACCGATTGCAAGGGCAATGGGATCGAACTGCGGGTGAACAAGCATGGGTCGAAATATACTTCACCCCCTGACAGCGCCCGCCCCGGTTCGATTCCCGCCCGCGGCCGGCGCCCGGGCAGCGCTTTCGGGATATGTTCGCCTTACCCATTCGGCGGTGCGCCGGATCAGACTGCGGAGACCTTTCATGGCAGAAAAACGTCGTTCATCCAATATCACCGAGGGCGTCGCCCGCGCTCCCAACCGATCCATGTACTACGGCATGGGCTATGTGAAGAGCGACTTCGACAAGCCCATGATAGGGATTGCCAACGGGCACTCGACCATCACGCCCTGCAACTCTGGTTTGCAGACGCTTGCAGACGCTGCCATTGAGGCTGTCCGTGCCGCAGGGGGCAATCCGCAGGTGTTCGGCACGCCGACCATCTCGGACGGCATGTCCATGGGTACCGAGGGCATGAAGTATTCGCTGATCTCACGCGAAGTGATCTGCGATTGCATCGAAACCGCGGTCCAGGGCCAATGGATGGACGGTGTACTCGTGGTCGGCGGCTGCGACAAGAACATGCCGGGTGGCATGATGGGGATCCTGCGTTGCAACGTGCCCGCCATCTACGTTTATGGCGGCACTATCAAGGCAGGCCGCTGGAAAGGCAAGGACCTCAACATCGTTTCGGTATTTGAGGCGGTGGGCGAATTCTCAGCCGGACGATTGTCAAAGGAGGACTTCGACGGGATTGAGCAGAACGCGATCCCGGGCACGGGTTCGTGCGGCGGCATGTACACCGCCAACACCATGTCCTCATCCTTCGAAGCTCTGGGTATGAGCCTGCTCGGTTCGTCGACCATGGCCAACCCCGACTCGGAAAAACGCGACTCGGCTGCCGAATCGGCGCGTGTGCTGCTTGAGGCCGTCAAGCGCAATCTCAAGCCACGCGACATCGTGACGCGCAAATCGATTGAAAACGCGGTGACGCTCCTCATGGCCACCGGCGGTTCGACCAACGCAGTGCTCCACTATCTCGCCATCGCGCATTCGGGCGGTATCGAATTCACTATCGACGACTTCGAGCGCATCCGCAAGCGCGTACCGGTCATCTGCGACCTCAAGCCCTCGGGTCGCTACCTTGCCACTGACCTGCACCGGGCAGGCGGCATCCCGCAGGTGCTCAAGATCCTGCTCAGGGCAGGGTTGCTGCACGGGGAGTGCATGACCATCACCGGTCGCACCATGGCCGAGGAACTCGCCTCGGTTCCTGACACGCCGCGCGCCGACCAGGATGTCATTCGCACCATCGATAAGCCGATGTACGAGCAGGGCCACCTCGCCATTCTCAAGGGCAACCTTTCGCCGGAAGGATGCGTAGCCAAGATCACCGGCCTGAAAAATCCGGTCATTACAGGCCCCGCCCGCGTTTTTGACGACGAGCAATCCGCACTCGCCGCCATCCTCGAAGGCAAGATCAAAGCGGGCGATGTCATGGTGCTGCGCTATCTCGGCCCCAAAGGCGCGCCTGGCATGCCCGAAATGCTGGCACCCACTTCTGCGCTCATCGGCGCCGGCCTGGGCGAGTCGGTGGGCCTCATCACCGACGGTCGGTTCTCGGGCGGCACCTGGGGTATGGTGGTCGGTCATGTGGCTCCCGAGGCGGCGGTGGGCGGCCCGCTTGCGCTGATCCACGAGGGCGACAAGGTCACTATCGATGCCCATCGCCTGCTCCTGCAACTTGAGGTGAGCGAAGCGGAAATCGCAGCCCGCCGCGCCCGCTGGCAGGCCCCCGCGCCCCGCTATCAGCGCGGGGTCCTGGCGAAGTTTTACAAACTTGCAGGCTCTGCCAGCCGCGGGGCGGTACTCGATGATTTTTGACGATCCCTGGCACATGCGTCGGCCATGCGTCCGCCATATGCCCACTCGCTTTGGTAGTACTCAGGGCGGGAGTTTTTCTGTGGGTATACTCGTTTCATGAGAGTGCTTTTAATTCTTTTTCGTGAGGTTTTTGCATGAAGCTTTTGCCCGTCGCGCTCACTTCTGCGGTCATCGCGCTGTCCGCCTCGCCGGCCCTTGCCAGTATGGATCTCGCCAAAGCCAAGAACTGCACGGCCTGCCATGCGGTTGACAAAAAGCTGGTGGGCCCCGCCTACAAGGACGTCGCTGCCAAGTACGCTTCAGACGGCGATGCGGTCGCCAAACTCGCGGGCAAGATCATCAAAGGTGGAGTGGGCGCCTGGGGTCAGATCCCGATGCCCGCCAATCCCCAAGTTTCGGCAGCCGAAGCCGAGGCCCTGGCCAAGTGGGTGATGAGCGCCAAGTAAGACCGCTACGGTCCAAACGAAAGGGCGCCTCGCGGCGCCCTTTTTTGTTCAACGCCGGTCGGTGTCAGGTCGATGCGGTGGCCAGGTCCGCTGCAGAGGTGAAG
>CAZZKA010000151.1:0-8591 GCA_964654745.1 uncultured Bordetella sp.
CGGCGTCGTCCCTAAAGTCCAGGATTTCGCTGGCCGATCTGCGCTGGCCGATCTGCGCTGGCCGAATCGCTCACGCGCGAAGCGGCTCGCTCAGCGGCGCTCGACCTTGGCCGCGCGTTTGCTCAGGAAAGCCCGTACGCGCTCCTTGGCGGCCTCGTCACCCTGCGCAATCGACGACATGAGTGACTCGACAAACAGCCCTTCGGACGGTCCCATTTCAACGATTCTCGGTAGCGCCTGCGTGATGGCGTAGTTCGACAGAGGCGCATTGCCCGCGATCCTGCTCGCCAGCTCGAGCGCCTTGGACAGACCCGCGCCGGGCTCGACCAGATAGGTCGCGAGGCGTGCCGCGAGTCCCTCCTGCGCATCGAGTACGCGGCCGGTGAGCATCATGTCGGTCATCAGCGCCGTTCCCATCAGCCTGGCGATCCGAACCGAGCCGCCGCCGCCCACAAAGATACCCCGGGTCCCCTCGGGCAGCGCGTAAAAGGTCCCGGTCTCCGAGACCCGCAGGTGAGCCGCCGCCGCGAGTTCGAGCCCGCCGCCGACTACCGCGCCGTGGAGTACCGCGAGGACCGGTACCGGGCCAAATTGAATTGCATCGAAACAGGCATGCCAGGACCGCGAATGATGGATGCCCTCTGCCACCGTTCGCTCGCTCACCTCTGACAGGTCGAGCCCCGCGCTGAAATGATCGCCCTCGCCGCTCATCACCACTACGCGGATATCGGCGGACAGGTTGAGGAAAACGGTATGGATCTGCCGCAGCATCGCATCGCTCACCGAATTGCGCTTGGCGGCACGATTCAGGCGCAGGTGCAGAATGCCAGCGGCGCGCTCGAGCCGAATCAGATCGAGACCGGCGAACGGTCCCTCGGTGGGGGCAAAGGGAACCAGGTCGGCGACGCCGACTGGAGCTGAAGAAGCTGCGGTCATGGAGGGAAGAACAGTAATGCGATGACCTTAATCGCGTCAAGCGGCCATAATGCACCCAATCACGGGGAGAAAGGCGATGGGCTGGTTCGAAGGCTTCGATCTGCATCGGAGGCACATAGGCGGACGTCCCGTACGCTTTCGGGTCACCGCTGCGGCCGACTGGAAGCGACTCGCTCACCGGCCCGTCCTGGTTCTTCTGCACGGCTTTCCGCAAACGCACGTGCTCTGGCACCGGGTCGCCCAGCGCCTGCGCGATCACTACCGTCTCGTAATGCCAGATCTGCGCGGCTACGGCGAGTCCTCGCACGAGTCGGGCGCACCCGATCATGCCAACTACAGCAAGCGCGCCATGGCGCAGGAGGTCATCGATCTCCTGGACAGTCTGGCAGTGAGCGATTTCTTTGTCTGCGGTCACGACCGCGGCGGCCGCGTCGCACACCGGCTGGCGCTCGACCATGCAGCCCGGGTGCGAAGGCTCTGTCTGCTGGACATCGCCCCAACGCTCGACATGTATGCGGGGACGAATTTTGACTTCGCCAATGCCTACTACCACTGGTTTCACCTTATTCAGCCTGCGCCGGTCCCGGAGCTGATGATCGGCGGCAACCCCGAGGCGTACCTGCGGCTCAAGATGAAGGGCTGGGGCAGCAACGGGGGCACATTTTTCGAACCCGAAGCCATGGCGGAATATGTGCGTTGCTTCTGTGATCCCACGCCAAATGAGAAGGGTTGGCGCGCAGCGATCCACGCCAAGGCCGAGGACTATCGGGCAAGTGCCAGTATCGATCTGGAACATGACCGCGAATCGCGCCGCCAGGGCGAGCGTCTGCGCTGCGATCTGCTCGTGCTTTGCGGCGAACGCGGCGTGGTGCACCGCTTGTTTGATGCCCAGTCACTCTGGGTGGCGCAGAGTCAGGCACAAGTGATCTACCGCGCAGTACCCTCTGGCCACTACATCCCCGAAGAACTTCCTGACCTCACTGCCGAAGCGCTCGGCGATTTCATGCGCTAGGCAACCGGATCCCCGCCGCGCCGGCTCGGCACCCCGAGCTGGCAGCCAGACGCGGCCACCAGTCGGACGCGCTCGATCCCGTTATTCGATGGCAAAGCAGCCATCTCGAGCGTCGTTCAGCCGTACTTGAGAAACTCTTCAACGATCGCAGGCGTGGGCAGCACGTTGCCAGAGTGGGGCGCCCGGCTTGCGACATGTCCGGTAAGGCGCGAGAGCTTGATAGCCGTCTCAGCGGCTTTGACCAGAACCGTGACACCATTGACGATCGGTACTCCGTCGATGTTTGCGCCCGCCTCCTCAGCGAACATCATCATCGGAAGTCCTCCGGTCGGTACGATCACATCAGCACCGGCATCGATCAGGCGCCGCGCCTCGTCCTCGAACTGCCTCTGCAGCGGCATTTTTTTGTCGGACGAGGCAAAGCCTGCCATGTAGTCGGGAATGCTCGCATTGATGAAACGGATGCCGGCGACGCGCTCGCGCAGACCGTAGCGGGCAACCTGATCGGCATGTAGCGGCACGAAAGCGGGGTTGATCGCGAGCAGTCCCAGTCGCCGACCGAGGGTACACGCATACAACATGCTCGTTTCCCCCAGACCCAGCACCGGGATCCGCACTGAAGCGCGGGCCTCGAGCAGCCCCACATCTTGAAAGTGGTTCATGTAAAAGGCCGCGTATCCCTCGCTCTCGGCACGAATCGCAGCACGGATCACCTCACGCGAAAACCGAAACTCCGAGAGCGCATGAACCGTCGTGACCGAGGGTGTGGTGGTATGAAAGCGGACCTCAAATCCCGGGTCGCTGCAGCGGGCGATGTGCGGCAGCAACCGCTCAAGATACGGGCGGTGACCGATCTGATCGGTGGCACCCTGGGCCCAGATGAGGGTTTGGCCAGTCTTATCGTTCATGAGAAATTGATCCAGGGAAAGGGACGACGGGGAAGAGGAGAATCCGGCGCACCGGGCGCTCTGCCTCAGTATAGGCGGGCGTAGCGAACAGGCGTCGCGGCATTCCATGTCCCGCAGGCCACCCTGCGACGGACTGCGATCCTCCATCGGGCATCGGTCAAAGACCCTTGACTTCCCCGCCTGGCGTCGGATCTTTACCATAGAGGATTGATCCCTGTAGCGCCCCCCAAGGCCATCGCCGCCCTCATCCTGTTTGTCGTTCAACGGAGCCCGACATGATTCGATCCCATAGCAGCCCCGCTATCCGTCATGCCCTGGCCGGCCTCCTCGCCTGCGCGGTCCTCGCCCCGATGGCGTCGTCTGCTCAGGAGTGGCCAGCCCGGCCCGTTCGCTTCGTGGTTCCGTTCGCCACAGGGGGTTCGGCCGACGTATTCGGGCGCGTGGTCGCGACGCGACTGCAGGAGACGCTTGGCCAAAGCTTCGTCATCGAGAACCGCCCGGGAGCTGGATCGATCATCGGCACCGACGTGGTCGCAAAGAGCCCAGCCGACGGCTACACCCTGCTGATCATGTCGAACACCCACACGGTCAACGAGTCGTTGATCGCCAACAAGCCGTTCCAATTGATGCGCGATTTCGAACCGGTCGCTCCGATCAATGAATCCGACCTGGTGCTGGTCGCCAAGACCGCTCTGCCTGCATCGACGATCAGCGAGATCCTGGCGGCTGCCAAAGCCAAGCCTGACGGCATGACCTATGCGTCTTCCGGCAACGGGACCCCCTACCACATGGCGGGCGAACTCCTCAAAGCCATGGCTGGGATCCAGATCGTGCATGTGCCGTACAAGGGCAGTTCCCAGGCGCGTACCGATGTCTTGGGCGGCCAGGTGGACATGATGTTTGATGCCATTCCGACGATGGTCGCACAGGTAAGCGGTGGCAAGGTCAAGGCAATTGCAACCACCGGGAGGGAACGCTCAGCGATCATGCCTAATGTGCCGACGGTCAACGAGTCAGGTGTCCCGGGCTACACCGCAACGATCTGGATCGGCGTGATGGCACCCAAGGGAACACCGGCTGCCATCGTCAACCGGCTTAACGCAGAAATCGGCAAAGCGACCTCCGACCCTGAACTGCGCAAACGTTGGGCAGCCCAGGGGACTGCCGCGATGACCATGAACGTAGCGCAATTCGGCAAGTTTCTGGCCGACGACATCGCCAAATGGTCCGGCGTCGTAAAGTCCGCCAACATTAAAGCGGACTGAGAATGCCACACTCGGTACCGGTCCTGAGCGCGGGTGCAGCGCAGGGGCTGATCACTCGAGCCGCCCCGCTCCTGCTCGCACAGGCCGATGCTGTCGTGACCGGGCGGTTCGGCGCGGTCGGTGCGATGAAGGACGCCTTCGCAAGCGGTGAGCCCTGCGACATCATCGTTCTCACCGCAGCAATGATCGATGCCATGATCGCAGCGGGCGACGCGCAACGAGGCAGCGACGCGCCGCTCGGTACGGTCTTCACCGGAATAGCCGTACCTGCCGGCGCAGCGCATCCTGATGTGTCCGACACCCCCGGGCTGTCCGCTGCATTTGAGCGCGCCGGATCGATCTGGCTTCCCGACATTGAAAGATCGACCGCAGGCCTCCATGCGATCAAAGTCCTTCGCGAACTCGGGCTTGCTGAAAAACTGAGCCGACGCCTGCGTATCTTTCCGAATGGCGCCACCGCAATGCGGGCGATGGCAGTCAGCGGTGAGGCGGACGCAATCGGCTGCACGCAACTCTCTGAGATTCTCTTCACACAGGGTGTGAGCGCAGTGGGCAGGTTACCGAGCCGCTTCGAACTCGGGACGGTCTACACGGCGGCTGTTACCGCGCGCGCGCAGAACCCTACGCTCGCACGCGCGCTCATCGCGTCGCTCACAGCGCCGGCGGCGGCCGAACTCAGACGTGCCTGCGGGTTTGAGTAAGACCCGATCAGGCTTCGCGTTTTATCAGGCTTCGCGTTTTTCGACACCCACCATGTGGTGGTGGGAGCCGTGCTGATTGCGGATGAGACGCTGGGGACCCAGAGATCCGATCACAACACCGACTGCGGCCATGAAGAAGCCCGCAAGTTGTGCCGGGAACACCTCGCTCAGGCCGGTGAGCAGCATCAGCCCCCATGACGCAATACCCAGCACGATGGCAAACACAGCACCCTGGGTGGTGGCCTTGGGCCAGAAAAGTCCAGCAACGAGCGGCACGAACGCCCCAACCAATGTCACCTGATAGGCGCCCGACACAAGCTCGTAAATCGGCGTACCCTTGAGCGCAATGGCATAGCTGCAGACGCATGCGGCAAAAATAAGCACCGCAATCCGCATGGTCCTGAGTTCCTGTTTGTCGCTCATGCGCGGCCGAAACTGACGCCAGATATTTTCGACAAAGGTGACCGATGGCGCGAGCAGCGTCGCCGAGGCAACGCTCTGCAGCGCGGCAAGCAGTGCGCCAAAAAAGAGCACCTGCATGATGAGCGGCATCTTCTCGAGCACAAGCGTTGGCAGAACTTTTTGCGGATCGTCAGCGATCAGTTCGGCGGCCTTTTCCGGCATGATGATGAGCGCGCTGGTGACCAGAAACATGGGGACCGATGCAAACAAGATGTAGCAGACCCCGCCGATGACCGGACCGCGCGTGGCCGCCTTTTCGTCGCGCGCTGACATCACGCGCTGGAAGACATCCTGTTGGGGGATCGATCCGAACATCATCGTGATCGCAGCCGCGATGAAGAACATGATCTGGGTAAAGGTTGGCTCCGGGAAAAAGCGGAACAGGTCCTTGCTCACCGCGAGATCGATCACCTTATCCGCCCCCCCGGCGAGATCGGCGGCAAAAACCGCGATCACCGAAAGGCCCACCACAAGAATGATCATCTGTACAAAATCGGTGACTGCGACCGACCACATTCCGCCAAAGAGCGTATAGGTCAGGATCACCGAGGTGCCGATGATCATGCCGAGTTCGATCGGAATCGCCCCGCCTGACAGCAGATTGAAGACCAGCCCGAGCGCGGTCACCTGCGCCGCCACCCAGCCGAGATAGCTGACAATGATGATCAGCGAACAGGCGACCTCCACTGCGCGCCCATAGCGCTCCCGATAGTAGTCGCTGATAGTGAGCAGGGTCATGCGGTAAAGCTTCGCCGCAAAGAAAAGACCTACCAGAATCAGACAGGTCCCGGCTCCGAAGGGGTCCTCGACGACCGCGCCCAGGCCTCCCTCGACAAACTTGGCAGGAATGCCCAGAACCGTCTCCGACCCGAACCAGGTCGCAAAGGTCGTGGTCACGATCATGATGAGTGGCAGATGCCGGCCCGCTACAGCGAAGTCCGCGGTACTTTTGACGTTTTTCGCCGCCCAGAGACCGATGGCGATCGTGCACATCAGATAGACGACAACGAAGGCGAGAAGCATGGCTAATCCTGAGGCTGAATGGCTGAGGGCGCCTTTATTGCCTTGGCGCAGGCTTTATGAAAAACGATTCCGGGTCAAAAGAAAAGAAAAACCCCGTACCCCGCCCCGGTCCTTTTCAGCGAACCAGCCAGAGGGCGATGCCCGGAAACAGCATCAGCAGGCCGATGGCGAAAATATAGACCAGCAGAAAAGGCATGACCCCGCGAAAGACATCGGTGATCGGGCCGGGAGACCCTCGCATGCCCTGCAGTACGTAAAGCACCGTTCCGTCTGGAGGGCTGATCATCGCGATCTCGACCAGCATGGTGACGACAACCCCAAACCAGATGGGGTCGTAGCCCAGCGCCTTGACCACGGGGAAGATCACCGGAATCGTCGTGACAATCATGGAGAAACCTTCCATGAAGGTACCGAGCGCAAGGTAAAAGCCGACGATCAGCACCATGATCACCCAGGCGGGGACCGGCAAATCCGCGACCGCCTGCGAGAGCGCGCGCGGGACGCCAAGAGCGCTGAAGATATAGTTGAGCAGGTAAGCGCCGCACAGAATCAGTCCGATGAAGGCCGTAGTGCGCGCGGTTGCCTTGGCCGATTCATGCAACATCGATAAGCTCAGGCGCCCTGCGAACGCTGCGGCAATCAGCGCGGCGACGACACCGAGCGCTGCAGACTCCGTAGGTGTTGCCAGGCCCGTGTAGATGGTACCCAGCACGACCAGAATCAGTGCCAGAGTCGGTATAAGGTCAACGAGTCCGCGCAGCCTCACCGCGAGCGGAATCGGCGCTGGCTTGTCGACCGGGTGCCGGATGCCGTGCCAGAAAATCAGCAGCATAAAGAGCCCGACCACCAACAGACTCGGGCCGATCGCCGCGGTGTACAGCGCGCCCACGGATGTCTCGGTAATGAGCCCGTAGACGATGAAGGTGATACCCGGCGGAATCAGATTGCCCAGCGCGCCGCCTGCTGCGAGCGATCCCAGCACCATGGGTTGAGAGTACCGGGTGCCACGAAAATACGGTAGCGCTACCGACCCCATGGTCGCTGCCGTTGCAACACTCGAGCCCGAAATCGCAGAGAACACGCCGGAGGCCGCGATATTGGTATGCAGCAATCCCCCCGGCACGCGCTGCAGCCAGAGGTTGAGCGCGCGATACAGCCGGTCTGAGAGTCCGGCGCGCAACATGATTTCACCCATCAGCAAAAAGAGCGGCACGGCAACCAGAATGAAGTTTGTGGTCGGCCCCCAAACCATCTGGCCGACGAAATTCCAGAACGGGCGATCTGAAAACACAAAACCAGCAATGATTCCGAGGATGCCGAGCGCAGCAGCGACATAGATGCCGGCGCCGAAAAATACGCAGAAGAGCCCCACCAGCATCACGATCTCGGCGACTGGCAGTTGTGCCGCCGAGGCGCCGCCAAACACAGCCGCGATCACGGTCACCGCGAGAAGCAGCAGCAGAAAAACGACCGCTATCACGGCGGTGCTACCTTGCGAGCGGCCTGATCGAGCGCCTCAAGCGTTTCATCGGCCTCCTCGACGAAACTGCGCGGACCGGTGAGTCGCTCGATTGCCTCGATCGTCCCGCCGCGCAGCAGCAGTGTGACCTCGAGCACACGGGTCACGACCATGAGTCCGAATGCAGCGAGGCCTGCGAGCCAGAGCCCCTGCGGGATGATGAGCGGGGTCTTCAGGATGCTGTTATCGGTCGCCCTGAAGTCCAGGGACTCGCGCGCGGTGTACCAGGCCCCGTAAACGAGAAAACCCACGAACACCGCGAGCGCCACCAGGGCAAGCCAGTGCAGCCAGCGCCGCACCGGCGACGGGAACCGCATGATGAGCACATCGATCCGCACATGCGCTCGCGCCTCCATGGCGGCGGCGAGCCCCCAGGCGATGCCTATGCCCAGCATGTAGCCAGACAGCTCGACGCTCGCCTGCGTGGAAAAACCCAGGAAGCGCCGAGCGAATACATCAAAGGCGATGAAAAACGCGCAGCCAACGAACAGCCAGCCCGCACACGCCCCCATCAGTCGGGCCAGCGCGTCGACCGCGCGATTGACTGCCCGAACCGCAGCGAGCATGAGGGGCCAGCCCGCCTATCAGCGTGGTGCGTAGCGCACGCCCGAGATCGGCGCAATCACCTCGTTGTAGACATCACCGCATTTCGGTCCACAGCGCTTGACCCAGTTGGGCAGGACCACCGTCTGCAGCGCATCCTTGATGCGCGCCTTGTCGGCGTCCGACGCCTTCACCCAAACCATCGGGCGATTCTTGACGACC
>CAZZKA010000152.1:0-8586 GCA_964654745.1 uncultured Bordetella sp.
GCTCGCACGTGCCCGCCCTGCCAACATCGCGGATGCCGTTGCACCCTTCCTGCCCGATCTGCGTCGCGACGCACTCGCAGATATCGTCGCCTCCTACCGTGACAGCCTGCTTTGGCCTTTGACGACCGAGCTTCCGCCCGCGGCGCTGCTGCGCCTGAAAGCCTCACTCATCTCGGGCGGGCTGATACGAAGCGACCCAGGCTACGCGCGCCTGGTCGACCCTGAGTTGTCGCAAGCCGGATGACCCTGCAACCTTGCAAGCTTAACGCAGCCTTATTCCCGATCCCAGGAACACACCCACCATGGCTGAGCTGATCGATGTCCCGCGCATAGACATTGGCCCCTTTTTAGCCGGTGACCGCAGACAGAGCGCCGAGATCGCGCGCGCGGTCGCTCAGACCTGCGAGCAGACCGGGTTTCTCATCATCTCGGGACATCGCTTTCCACCCGGGCTGCTCGATCGAGCGATAGCGGATCTCTACGCTTTCTTTGATCAGCCGGATGCCACCAAGAACCAATGGCATCCAACGGGCCCGGCCCGGCAGCGGGGCTATCACGGCTTCGCAACACGAGGCCTGGCGAATACGCTCGGCGAAAAGGCGCCGCCTGATCTGCGCGAGTCGCTGTTTCTCGGGCCGGTCGACGATCACCGGGCGCACTATTCGGCAATACCGGAGGCCGCGACAAGCTATGCGCCCAATCTCATTCCGGACCAGCCTGCGGGCATCGATGCGACGCTTGTTTCGGTTTACCGCGCTTTTGAGGCGCTCGCCGAACAGATGATGCGCTTGTTCGGTGCCGCGCTGGAGTTACCCGAGGGTTGGTTCGACGGCGTGCTTCGGCGACACTTCAGCATCCTGTCATGCCATCACTACCCGGTGCTCGACTCCGCCCCCAAGCCTGGGCAGTTACGCACCGGCGCACATACCGACTACGGTGCCATGACGATTCTGGCAGCAACCCGCGCGCCTGGTGGCCTGGAGGTCCGCATGCCGAACGGTTCATGGGCCGCCGTACAGCCGCAGCCCGGCGAGTTCGTCGTGAATCTTGGCGACATGATGGCGCACTGGACCAACGGTCGGTGGGCCTCGACCCTGCACCGTGTGGTCAATCCACCCCTTGGCGTCGCGCAAAGCCGGCGTCTGTCGATCGGCATGTTTGTCCATCCCAACTACGATCAGAGCATAGCCTGCGTACCGAGCTGCGTTCCCGCAGGCGAGGTCGCCAAGTTTCCACCGATCAGCGCCGGCGAGCACATCCGCCGCAAGATCGAGGCAAGCCACGCGGTCTCCTGAGCCGAGGCGTATGTCGAAAAAAGCGAATCAGAGCCTGACCGGAACTCGAAATGCGTAGGTTATACATCGCGAACAAAAACTACTCTTCCTGGTCCATGCGTGCCTGGGTCTTGATGCGTCAGACCGACATCGAGTTTGAGGAGGTGATGGTCCGGCTGGACGGTTTTTCGCCGGACTCGAGATTCAAGGGGAAGCTTGCCGAGGTCAGCCCGGCGGGGCGGGTTCCGGTGCTGGTTGACGGCAGCCTCTCCGTTTGGGATACCTTGTCGATCGCCGAGTACCTCGCCGAGACGTTTCCGGATCGACATCTCTGGCCTCGGGAGAAGGCTCTCCGCGCAACGGCACGCAGCGTCTGCGCCGAAATGCACAGCGGCTTTGGCGCACTGCGCGACGCATGTCCGATGAATATCGAAGCACGCCTGCCTGAGTTCGGTGCGCTGGCGCTAAGAGACCGGCCCGCTGTGCGCGTCGATTTGAGCCGAATCGTGGATATGTGGTCGGTGCTCCTGCGCGAGCACAAAGGACCCATGCTGTTCGGACATTTCAGTATTGCCGACGCCTACTACGCCCCCATCGTTATGCGCATCCTTACTTATCAGTTGCCTGTGCCAGCCGATATCCATGACTACATGGATCGGGTAACCAGGCTCGAGGCCGTCGCAGAGTGGATCAGGGACGCTCTCGCCGAACGCGATTTCGTTGCGTTCGAGGAGCCTTATCGGATCGGACGCTGAGGTCTGTAACTGGCGGAGAGTGTGAGATTCGAACTCACGGACGTCTTGCAACGTCGCCGGTTTTCAAGACCGGTGCATTAAACCGCTCTGCCAACTCTCCTTTGACATAAGTTTATCAGCCGGGCGCGCTAGCATCCGCCGATGTCCGCGATTCCAGTCCCTGAGCCGGGTTCGGCGCTTGCCGATTTTCTCAGGCGCCACGACAGAATCTTCGTGCTGACCGGCGCCGGTTGCAGCACTGACTCTGGTATTCCCGCCTATCGCGATGCCTCGGGCGAATGGGCCCGCAAGCAACCAGTGACCTGGCAGGCCTTCGCGGGGAGCCTGCTGATGCAGAAGCGCTACTGGGCACGGTCGATGGTAGGCTGGCTGCACTTCGGCCCGGCTCAGCCTAACGCCGCGCACCACGCGCTCGCACAGTTGGAAGCGATGGGGCGACTGGTTGGCCTGGTCACCCAGAATGTCGACGGGCTGCATCAGGCAGCCGGCCACCGAAACGTGGTCGACCTGCACGGCAGGCTAGATACCGTGGTCTGCCTTGACTGCAGCGCGCGCGTGCTGCGCAGCCGCCACCAACATCGCCTCGAGGCCGCGAATCCCGAGTGGATTGATCTGGCCGCGGCACGCGCACCCGACGGCGACGCCGAGCTTGAGTCCGATGAATTCGACCGCTTCATCGTTCCCCCATGCCGACGCTGCGGCGGCACGCTGCGGCCCGATGTGGTGTTTTTCGGCGAAACAGTCCCCGATCAGCGGGTTCGGACCGCTCTTCAATGGCTCGATGGCGCCAATGCGATGCTGGTCGTTGGCTCATCGCTCATGGTGCACTCGGGATTCCGCTATGCAAGGCTTGCCGCCGAGCGCGGGCTTCCGGTAGCCGCGCTCAATCTGGGCCGAACCCGCGCCGATGATCTGCTGAGCCTCAAGATCGAAGCCCCGTGCAGCAGTACGCTCAAGGAGGGCGCCAGTCGCCTCGCCGGCATCATGCAAGCGGCAGCGCCGTCTCATACTTAACCTGCTTGAGGGCAAAGCTCGAGCGAATATTGGCCACGCCTCGAATCTTGGACAGCCGCTCCAGGATGAAGCGTTCAAGCGCCGGGATATCAGCGACCACCACGCGCAACAGATAATCCGAATCCCCGGTCATCAGGTAGCACTCCATCACTTCCGGCCATGCCGAGATCGCCGCTTCAAAGCTTTTGAGTGAGCGTTCGACCTGCTGCTCGAGCCTCACCTGAATGAACACACTCACCGCCTGTCCCAGCCGAACGGGATCCAGCAGCGTCACATAACGACTGATGACGCCCGACCTCTCAAGGGCGCGTACCCGGGCGAGGCACGGCGAGGGGGACAGATGGACTTTTGCGGCGAGTTCAACATTGGTGAGCTTGGCATTACGCTGCAGCTCCTCGAGGATCCGGATATCGGTGACATCCACACTTTGCGAATTTTTCAGCATATAAATAATTTTTAAATATTTAAAACAGCATTTTATGCTGAATTTGATCGTCTTTACACGTAAATAAAGCATCTGATGCCGCTCATAAGCACCTATAGTCTGCATTAAAGGAGTTTCAAATGAGTGGCCGAGAGTCCCATGAATTCATTGCCCGATCGGTAGCCGACCCGGTCGATACCGACCCATGTGAGACGCTCGAGTGGATCGATGCGCTTGAGGCAAGCGTGCGCTCCGCGGGCTCCGACCGCGGTCTCTTTCTGCTCGAGAGGCTGGAAGAGCGTGCGCAGGCCCTGGGCATCGTTCCCCACGTCCAGCCGTTTTCGGCTTACCGCAACACCATCGCCCTCGACGCGCAGCCCCCGTTCCCGGGCGATATCGCCATCGAAGAGCGGCTGACCGCGATCATGCGGTGGAACGCTCTTGCCATGGTGGTCCGGGCCAATCAGGCCTACGGTGAACTCGGGGGGCACATCGCAAGCTACGCATCAGCCGCCGAAATCTTTGAACTCGGCTTCAACCACTTCTTTCGAGGCGCGACCGCCGATCGGGCGGCCGATCTCGTCTTTCTTCAGCCCCACTCCGCACCAGGCGTTTACGCACGGGCCTGGCTGGAGGGACGACTCGACGAGGAGCAACTGGCGAACTACCGCCGTGAGATCGGTGGGCGGGGGTTGAGTTCCTATCCGCATCCCTGGCTGATGCCGGACTTCTGGCAGTTCCCCACCGGCTCGATGGGTCTCGGGCCGCTGAACGCCATCTATCAGGCGCGTTTCATGCGCTACCTCGAGCACCGCAGCCTGCTCCCGGCGAGCGACCGGCACGTCTGGGGCGTGTTCGGTGATGGCGAAATGGACGAACCCGAATCGATCGCCGGTCTCACCCTTGCTGCGCGTGAGCGCCTGGACAACCTCACCTTCGTCATCAACTGCAACCTGCAACGGCTCGACGGACCGGTTCGTGGCAATGGCCAGATCATCCAGGAACTCGAGTCGCTCTTCACTGGCGCTGGCTGGAATGTCATCAAGGTTCTTTGGGGCTCAGACTGGGATGCGCTCTTTGCCCGCGATACCGGACACGTGCTGCTGAACGCCCTCGCCCACACCGTCGACGGCCAGTACCAGACCCTGGGGGCCAAGGACGGCGCTTATAACATCGAGCATTTCTTCCGGCGTAATCCCGAAGTCCAGGCGCTGGTCGCGCACATGTCCGAGGCGGAGATCGACTCGCTCAAGCGCGGCGGCCATGACTTCCGGAAACTCTTTGCCGCCTTTGCCGCCGCCCGCGCTCACCAGGGCCGACCCACAGTCATTCTCGCCAAGACCAAGAAAGGCTTCGGCATGGGCGGCGCGGGCGAATCGCGTATGACCGCCCACCAGGCAAAGAAACTCGATATCGAGGCGCTCAAAGCATTCAGAGATCGCTTTCAACTGCCACTGAGCGACGACGATGTTGCGGGTCTGCGCTTCTATCGCCCCGCCGACGACTCGGCGGAAATGCGTTATCTGCGAGCCCGCCGGGAAGCGCTCGGGTCAGCGATCCCGGCGCGCGTAATGACCGCGCCTGCGCTGGCTGTCCCGCCGATCGCGCAGTGGGGTGCCTTTGCGCTGGAGGCTGACGGCAAGGAGATGTCCACCACCATGGCAGCCGTACGGATGCTAGGGGGGCTGCTGAAGGACCGAGAACTCGGTCCGCGGATCGTTCCTATCGTCGCCGATGAGGCGCGCACATTCGGCATGGCAAGCCTCTTTCGGCAAATCGGAATTTACTCCCCCGAGGGTCAACAATACGAGCCCGAGGATGCGGGGTCGATGCTGACTTATCGCGAAGCGCGCGACGGGCAGCTGCTCGAGGAGGGCATCACCGAAGCGGGTGCGATCTCATCGTGGATCGCAGCCGGCACTTCGTACAGCGTTCACGGCCTGCCCATGCTGCCGGTGTATATCTATTACTCGATGTTCGGATTCCAGCGGGTCGGCGACCTGATCTGGGCGGGCGCAGACCAACGCACGCGCGGCTTCTTATTTGGAGCCACAGCGGGCAGGACGACCCTGGGTGGCGAAGGATTGCAGCATCAGGACGGCTCCAGCCTCGTCATGGCCTCGATGGTGCCGAACTGCCGGGCCTGGGATCCGGCGTTTGCCGGCGAACTCGCCGTCATCCTGCGTCACGGCATGAAGCGGATGCTTCAAGATCAGCAGGACGAGTTCCACTACATCACTTTGATGAACGAGAACTACGCCATGCCCTCGCTGCCCGCAGGCGTTGAGGAGGACTTGCTGCGCGGCATGTACCGTCTTCAGGTCATACCGGGCGACCCGGCAGCCGGGGTAACCCGAGGGAGCACCGGCAATTCCTCTGCAGGTGACCCGGCGGGTCCAACCGTTCGATTGCTGGGCTCGGGGACGATTTTGCTCGAGGTGCTCGCAGCGGCCCGCATTCTGGCGGAAGAATACGGCGTGACCAGCGAAGTGTTCTCGGTCACGAGCTTTAGCGAACTGGCCCGCGAAGCCAGGGACGCACAACGGCGCGCGCGCCTCGGTCTCAACGATGACCCGTTGGCGGCGGCCACGGTGATAGCGCGCTTGCTGGCCGGTCGGGCGCCAGTGGTCGCCGCCACCGATCATGTCCGCGCATGGCCGCAACTTATCGCCGAATATATCGATGCCCGTTATGTGACGCTCGGCACCGACGGCTTCGGGCGCAGCGATACCCGTCAGCAACTGCGCGCATTTTTTGAGGTCGATCGCGGCCAGATCGTTATCGCTGCGCTGGAGTCGCTGCTTCGCGAGGCAAGCATCGAGGCTGAGACGCTGATCGCCGCCCGGGCGCGGTTTGCCCCAGACGCTGCCGCGGACAGCCCCTGGCTGCGTTGATACCTGCCGCGGTGACGCCGCCTGCTCAAGCTTAGTCTGCCCCGGCCGATTCTCATCGGTACCGGGGCGCCTGATCCTGCATCGCCTCGGAGGCCTGAGGACTCAAGTCTGGCCGGCTCCCGCCGATACCTCTGGTAGGGCAGCAAACAACCGTTGGAGATCAGGCCATGAGGATGAACAAACGAGCGCTCGGTGAATACGGGGCGGTCAAGGTCGAAGCCGACGTGGCCAATTCGGACCGCGTAGGTCTGATCCGCATGATGTTCGACGCCCTGATCGACAGCCTGGTCATGGCCGAGGCGCAGATCAAGCGCAACGACCTCTACGGCAAATGGGAGAGCATCTCCCGCGCAAGCCGTATCGTACTGGGCCTACAGTCGTCGTTGGACCATGAAAAAGGCGGGGAACTCGCCGCCAACCTCGACGAGTTATACGCCTACGTGTCGCGTCGCCTCATTCATGCCAATGCGAGCAATGACCCGGCTATCGTCTCTGAGCTCCGCGGCCTGATGTCCGAGATTCGCGACGCCTGGGCAACGATCCAGCCGCCGATCGACGTTTCTGTCCCGCAGATGGCAGCCTGACCGGCCATTCACCGCCCGATCGATTCACAGCAATCGGTCGACTACGCGTTCGGCGCGCGTACACCGGCAATTTTTTGCCGCTGGTAGTTTCCCTTAGGTCCGCGTTCCCGGCGAACCCACCCTCCTGACGGATTTTTTTTAGGGATCCCGGTACGCGGGCTGCGGTAGGGCTGCCTCAGGCGCTTCGCTGCTGCTGAACGAACCGGTTGATCGCGAGCTCTTCCATCAGTTTCTGCTCCGCCTGGTCCTGCTCGCGGCCGGTGCGAAGATCTTCTCGCTCGATAAGCGCCTCGTACTTACCCTGTTCGCGCTCGCAGCGCTGCAAATCACGGCGGGCAGCTGACAGGACGGCCTGAGCTGCGCTCAGATCCTTGCCCGTCCGTTCGATCAAGGTGCCGATCTGGGCAAGGAAGTTTCGGTAGGACACCGTGTACGAAATACCCTGGGCACGATCCTGTGCTTCGAGGAGTTTGCGCGAGTAATCGGCCTGCAGGGCCTGCAGCCGCTGTAGCTGCGCTTCGAGTTGTGACACCCGTTGCGAAGCAACGAGGCAGCCCTGCCGCGCCAGATCGACGGCCTGCTCGCTTCTTTCGAGCAGGACTTCCCAACAGTTGCGACGGTCCAAATCAGCCCCCCATCACTTTCAGCATTTCGCTTTGAGTAGAGAGGTAATCGGCACGTTCGTGCATATCTTGACGCAGGAACGCTTCAAGCTCGGAACGACGGCGGATTGCCTCGTCGAGTTCGGGATTGGTACCCGCCTGATACGCGCCAACCTGAATCAGATCCGCGTTCTGTTGGTAGAGCGTCCATAGCCGCCGAAACCGATTTGCCACCCGCATCTGCTCAGTAGGTACGATGCTCTGCGCCACCCGGGAGACAGACCCGGCAAGATCGATGGCAGGATAATGCGCCGCATCGGCGAGCGCGCGCGATAGCATGACCTGTCCGTCCAAGGACGCGCGGGCGATGTCGACGATAGGATCCGCCCTGTCGTCGCCCTCAGCCAGGACGGTGTAAATAGCGGTGATCGATCCATGGCCGCCACGGCCTACCCCGGTGCGTTCGATCAGATTCGGGAGCAGGCTGAAGACCGAAGGCGGATAGCCCTTGGAGGCGGGCGGCTCGCCGATCGCCAGACCGATTTCGCGCTGCGCGTGCGCCACGCGGGTAAGGCTGTCCAGCAGCAGCAAGACGTGTCGGCCTGCATCGCGGTGATATTCGGCGATCACGTGCGCGAGGTGCGCTGCCTTTAGCCGCTGCACCGCAGAGACGTTCGCCGGCGCAGCGACCACGACCGATCGGGCTAAGCCCTCCTCGCCCAGCGACTCGGTGATGAATTCCTGTACCTCCCGGCCGCGTTCGCCGATGAGGCCGATGACGACGATATCGGCGTTGGTGTAACGGGTCATCATGCCGAGAAGAACGCTTTTTCCAACGCCCGATCTTCCCAATACAACAAGGGTTTCTCCCGATTGAATAGTGAGGTTAAGACCTTTCATTACTTCAAGGGATCCAAATTTTTTGAATAAGTCATGAACGATAATCATTCAAATAACCTCAATATAGCAGAGTGAAGTGTGTTCCCTCCAGCGCCTCGACCGTGCCCGCATAGTCGCCATAGCTGAAGGCGATGCGTCC
>CAZZKA010000153.1:0-8551 GCA_964654745.1 uncultured Bordetella sp.
CCGCTGCGATGGCGTACGCCCACGCTGCAAAGGTCATCAGCAGCATGGCGGTCAGCATGGTCTGCGCCATCTTTGGCGCGGCGGTCATGGAAATCGTTGCTCCCTGATGGAGGGTATTCCACCAGCGCACCGAGAAATAGATGATGGGTACGTTGACCACACCGACCAGTGCGAGCAGTGCGCAAGCCCGATCCGCACGGCGGGGGTCGTCAATCGCTCCGCGAAGCGCGATCAGCCCCAGGTATAAAAAAAACAGCACGAGCGTCGAGGTGAGCCGGGCATCCCAGACCCAGTAGGTGCCCCAGGTCGGCCGCCCCCAGAAGGCGCCGGTCCAGAGGGCGATGAAGGCGAACATCGCGCCGGTGGGGGCGAGCGCCTGAGCCATCATGGCGGGAAGCCGGGCATTGAGCGTCAGCGACAGCAGCGCCCAGAAAGCGATCACGACATAGATGAACATCGCCATCCAAGCCGCTGGGACGTGGATGAATATGATCCGGTAGGACTCGCCCTGCTGGAAATCGGTCGGCGCGAGCGCAAACCCGACATAAAGCCCGGCGATGGCGAGCAGGCCGGCTATCCAGGCGCAGACCCGGGTCAGGGTGCCCGCCAGCGGGAAGAACGCGGCGGGTGAGGCAAAGCGAAACCAGTTCAAGGCAGCCATGGTCATTCGAACGCGATTCTAACCGCGAGGGAAAGCGCTGCCGGCCCGACCACACTGGCCAGAATGGAACCCGCGGCGAGCAGTGACAGGTGAGCTTCGGCTCCGAGGCCAGCGGCGGACGCTTCGACCGACCCCGCTCCGAAAATCAGGACGGGCACGGCCAGAGGCAACACCAGCAATCCGAGCAGGGTTGAACCGCCTCGCGCCCCAAGAGCGAGTGCTGCCGATACGGCGCCCAGCCAGGTAAGTAGCGGCGTGCCCGCCGCAAGACTGAGCGCGAGCACAAAAATCTCCGTCGGTTCGAGCCCAAACTGTAATCCCGAGAGCAGGGACAGGCCCACCAAGGGCAGCGCTGTCGTGAGCCAATGGGCCAGGACTTTACCCGCCAGCAGTGCTGGGAGCGGGGCGGGCGCGAGGATAAGCTGCTCGAGCGTCCCGTCAGCATGGTCGGCAGCGAAAAGACGCGACAGGCCCAGCAGCGTCGCCAGCAGTGCGCATACCCACGCGATGCCCGGTGCGATCGCCTTGAGCAGGGCGGGGTCAGGCGCCATCGCCAAGGGGAACATCGAACTCACCAGGAGGAAGAAGACCAGTACCAGCAAGACTTCCCCGGGGCTGTTGACGGCTATGCGCAGATCGCGCGAGCACGCCCATGACAGGGCCGCCAGCGCATCGGCGGTCTGCTCCGACCCGCCCGTATGCCGCTTCAATCGATGCTCCCGACCGGCGCGGTGCCGGCGTGTGCTCCGAGATCGAGTTCGATTGGTGTTCGCCCGCAATCGACCGGCAGGTGAGTGGCGACGATAGCGCAACCGCCGCGCAGCAGGTGTTCACGAAGGACTTGGCCCAGCAGCACCTGACCCTGCGCATCAAGCGCCGTACCGGGCTCGTCGAGCAACCAGAGCGCATGCACAGAACCGGCGAGCCGCGCGAGCGACAGCCTTCGGCGCTGGCCGGCCGACAGCCGAGCGTAGGGGAGGGCGCCGCGCCCTGCGAGACCGCAGCGTTCGAGCAGACCTTCGAGTTGCGAGGGCTCACCATCGCGCGGACCCCTGAGCCCGTCGTCCAGCAGTCGCTGCGCGCGCAGATTTTCAAGTGCGCCGAAGCCGTCCTTCCAACCTGCCAGGTGTCCCTGATAGAGCACATGCGAGCGCCAGACTTCGCTCGCGGCCTCGCGCGCGCGGCCCTGCCAAAGTACCTGGCCGGAAACCGGTCGCACCAGGCCAGCTATCGCGCGCAGCAATGTTGTTTTTCCCGATCCATTGGGGCCGGTCAGCCGCAGCCACTGGCCAGGATGCAGTTCGAAGCCGACGTGCTCGAAGAGCAGGCGGTAACCCGCAGCGCACGACAGGCCTTCGACCGCGAGAAACGGTTCATCGTCTTCGACGAGGCCCGCTTGAACTGAAGTCGCCATACCCTCGTCGCCGCCGGTCCTGCTCACGGCTGCACGACCCGGTCTATGCGGAGGATGAGCCCGCTTGTCCCGGGCTTGACTGGCGCAGATTCTCCGAACAGGTCGCCTGGCTCGCGGATCGCATTACCGTTCGCGCTGAGCCGCGCCTCGATGATCACTTCCTCGGCGGTGGAGAGTTTTCTGCCGGCGTCCATCGCCATGGAGTCATCGAGCCGGAATTCGAGCGGAAAGGCCGGGCGGTCTATCCGCGAGACCGCGATCGGAATGCGCGGACCGGAGGGCGAGCGCGCGATGATGAATAGCGTACGCATTCCCGCTGCCCGCGAGGCAAGCTGCGGGTCCAGACTGAGCGAACCGGAGATGGGTCTGCCGTCAGCTGCGCCGATGCGTGACGGTTCGGGCGAGGCGGGAGCCGAACCGATTTGCGTGTCGATGCGGCTCAGTACGTCGCGCAAGGCTTCGCGTTCCGGGCGCTCTGCGGGCATGGAGTCGAGCAGACGGCGCAGGTGCAGACGGGCTTCAGCGAGATTGCCAGCCTGATACTGCGCCGCGCCCATCAACGCGACCGCCTTGGGATCATCGGGATCCAGCCGCAAGGCCTGCTCAAGGAGCGCAAGCGGGCGGCCCTCGAAGCGGCCGTCGCGGACGACTGCCAGGGACTCGGCAAATTCGGCCAGGAGTCGCGCACTCGGCGGCACGCGCCGCAGTGCCTCCTCGAAGGCCTGGTTGGCCGGAGCGTACAGACCACGAAACTTGCGCGCACCCGCAAGCATCATCCAGGCTTCACCGTCGTCGGGCTGGCTGCGCACGCGCTGCTCGAGCTCGGAGATCATGGCATCGAGCTTTCGTTCGTCAACTTCGCCGGCGGGCGTACCGAATCCTGCTCCGGCCAGTTCGGGAGCCCCTGTCGAAAGGTAGACCAGGAGCGCGCTTGCCGGGATCACCAGGGCGAGGGCCAGAGCGGCCACCCGGGCCGCCGCAGAACTCTCTCGCCGGGCCTGTCGCACCGGCGTTTTCAGCGGTTCGGCAGGCAGCTCGCTCGCCATCTGCGAGGCGAGTTCGTCGAGCGCGAGTTCGGCTTCGGCCGGACTCAGCCTCCCCGCCTCGCGTTCACGCTCGATTTCGCCCCGGCGATCAAGATAGACCGCCACGAGTTCTGAATCAGTCGGTTCGCCCGAAGCCTCTGAGGTAGACCCCCGCCTCAGCAGCGGCCAGAGCAAGGGCACGAGCGCCGCGACGGTGAGACATCCAACAATAATCCAGAGCAGCATCGAGCGTTGGGAGCAGCGCCGGCGGCTGCAATCAGTTGGTAGAAAACGCTTTGGATTGTCTCACAGCCTCAATGGCGAGACCGCTCTTTGCGCAGCACAATTGACGCGCCGTCCTGCAACGCATCCGGGGGATGAACGACGACCTTCTCCCCTGACGCCAGCCCGGATCTTATCCATGCGCGCTGCGCGTTGCGTCCGCCCAGATCTACCGGCCTCAGTTCCGCTCTGGCAGCCGCGGCGACATAAACGGACCATCCCGACCGGTCTCTCAGCAACGCACCCACCGGGATCACCAGCACCGACTGGTGCGTTTCGGTCACGATGCTGACATCAACACGCCACCCGTCTCCTGGCGGCGGATCAAGCGCGCCGGGCAGGTCGATAACCACGCTTACCCGCTGCTCTTCTATGCCCAGAGCCGATATCTTTGTTCGCGCGACGGGTTCGATACGGCGGACGGTACCCGTCACCTCGGGGTGTGCCGCGCCCATGCTCATCCGGACAACGTTGCCGGGTCGGATGGCGCCGGCATCGGTGCTGAGCGCCTCCATCACGACTTCAAGCGCTTCCGTATCGCCGATTTCGATCAGTGCGCTTCCCATCGCCACCACGACTTCGCTTTCCTGGGGGATCCGCAGCACGCGCCCGCTAACGGGCGCGGCGATGGTCCAGATCTCCTCGTTGCGGGGGATAGCGGACGCGGTGGTCGCCTGTAATGCCGCTACCGCAGCGTTCAACTCAAAGGCTGCGACCGCACGTGCGCGGTCGGCGGCGAGCCGGGCCTGTTCGCGTTCGGCGAGCGTGAGGGCAGCAGTCTCCCGCGACGCTTCCGAAGTGAAACCGCGTTTGGCTAGATCGGTGGCCCGGAGCGCTTCGGAACGCGCCAATTGCTCTGCGGTTCGCGTGCGGGCCAATTCCATGTCCGCCCGTTCAAGCGCGGCGCCGGCCGCGAGAGCCCGCGCCTGAAGCGCCGACGCGGTGCGCCGGTCTATCAGGGCCGGATCCTGGGGATAAAGAAGAAATAGTTTTTGGCCAACTTTCAGGAAGTCACCGACCCTCAATTCCGGACGCATCAAGCGACCTGATACCGGTGCGCTCACCACGTATCGATCACGAACACGCGTTTTTCCCTCGTCGTCGACGGTTCGCTCAAAGACGCCGTAAGAGACCTCGGCGAGGTCAACTTCGACGCCGGCCGGCCGCAGCCAAAGCGCGATCGCCACGAGGACAAGGCCGAGCGTGATGAATCCCCCTGCGAGCTTTCCTATTTTCATGGCTGTTACTCGCGGGTTTTCAGGACCTCAATCAGATCAAGATGTTGCAGGCGATGGCGAACGGTCATGGCGCTGGCTACAGCGGTCAGCACCATCACGCCCACCGCCCACGCGTAGGTTCGGGGCAGGATCACCAGGGGGATCGTGAAATTCTCCGAACTCATCATCGACACCAGCAGCTTGGCGAGCCACCATCCCGCAACGCAGCCGACTGGGATAGCGAGCAAGGTCTGGAGCGCAAGTTCGCCCAGCATCAGCCTGCTCACCTCAGACTCCCGCATACCTATGACTCTCAGGGAGGCAAGCTCCCAGCGCCTCTCTGCCAGCGCTATCCGTGCGCTGTTGTAGACCACACCTGCGGCGATCGCTGCGGCGAAGACGCTCAACACACCGGTGAAGACGAGCAGATTGCGTTGCGTATTTGCTCGAATATGATCTACGAGGGCATGCCTGACGAAGGCGCCGGTAACGCTCGGAAGATTTCGCAGCGCGGCGATCAGTGCGCCCTCCTCGGCCCGTGCGATGCGCAAAGCGACCAGACTCACCGAGGCCGGCTCTGCCTGCGCGCGCTGCAGTGCCTCGTCGTCGATGAAGGCGCTTCGACCCATGGGTTCGTCGAAGATTCCGCCGACGGTAAGGGTCTGCTCGCGCTGCTTGCCGTCCAGAAACTCTATCTGCACCGGATCACCCGGGGCGAGTCTGAGTTTTCGTGCGACTCGCGCGGACAGCATCAGTCCTGCGGGCGGTGGTGCAACAGGCATGCCTTCGGCATTGATCGGTCGGCGCAAGCCTGAGTCGACCTGCAGGGTCTCCAGCGTCAGTCTCTCGGAAATCTGCCGGGAGCTCAGTCGTACCGCTGCCGATCGCCTGGCCTCGACCTGCAGCACGCCCGGCAACCGCGCGAGCTCCTGGGTGACGCGGATGGGCAGCGCCGTCGCAAAGCCCAGGTGAACATCCGCAGGCATGGCGACATCGAAATGAAGTGCGAGCATTCGATCGAAAGCATCGCGCCACCAGGTGCCGGCGACGAGAATCGCGATCGCGCCAGCCATACCGAGTACGGTTAGCGCCGCGCGGACTGGGCGCCGCGTGATCCCGCGCACCACCATACGCGCGGCTGCAGGGACATGAAGCAGGGCGGATCGCTCCGGACTCAGCGTGTGACGGTAGGAGGCGGGAGAGGGAGGCCTCATGGCCTCCGCTGCCGATAACCGCAGTACCTCCTGCACGGCGAGTGCGGCAGCCGCGAGCGCCGCGGCGAGTGCGATCGTGACGGGAACGGCGACAACCTGCCCATCGAGCCGATGCGCCGAGCCGGGGATTCGGAAAATATCGATGAACAGCCGGGTCATCCAGATGCCGAGAAGGTTGCCAACCCAGAGTCCGATCAGCCCGCCTGCCAGGGCGATGAGCATCGCAACCGAAAGGTAGTGGGCTGCGATGCGCCATGAAGGGTAGCCGATCGCTTTGAGCGTCGCGATGCGGTCGCGCTGGGTACCGATCAGCCTTGTCAGGACGACATTGAGAATGAAGACTGCGATTGCGAGAAATACCGCGGGTAGTACGATCGCAAAGACCCGCTGTTCATTGATCTCCTGTGACAGAGCACGATTTGATGGTTGCTCCGCGCGCGTGATGCTGCCTCGCGATCCGTACTCTCGAAGTGCGCTGTCGAGACTTCGCTGAAGCCCCGGGATATCTGCGTCGCGTATGACCCGCACGGCGAGCCGGTTGAAGGCGGCGCGCATGTCGAAGGCCGCGGCGAGTCTGTCGCGGTCCATCCATAGGATCGCGAATGAACGATCGTCCGCCATGCCTGCCTCACCCACTCCAATCAGGTACTCTGGCGATGATGCGATTCCCGAAATGCCGAGGGTCTGCGTCTTGCCGTTGATGACAGCCTGTACCGTGTCACCGGGCCGGATCGCTCGACGTGTTGCGAATGCCTCGCTGACCAGGATTTGCGGTGATCCCGACTCCGGCCAGAACCCGGCTTTCAAGGTCAACGCATTCACCATGTCGTCGACTGGCAAATCCTGCAGCTGCGCAGCGATCAGATCGCTCACGCCCGGTAGTGTCAGCCGGGCGGGAAATCCTAGGCCAGGATGGACCGCGGCGACGCCCTCGATATCGCGCAGGCGATCCGCAATCGATAGCGGCGCCCGGTGCAGCCGGACGAAGAGGTGCGCGAACCGTGACTGGTCGTAGTAGGCCTCCCGTGCCTGCAAAAGAGAGGAGTGAGTGGAGGCGGGTGCGATGAACGCAGCGACTCCTGCCGCGATCACAAGGGCGATGGTGAGGGCCTGCATCGCGAGGCTGCGGAGATCGCGCCAAAGCATGAGGTTAATCGCGCTCACCAGCTGAGCTCGGAGGGCGCGATACGCCGTTCGTTGCGCGTATCAGCGACAATCCGGCCATCGGCCAGACGCAGGACACGATCTGCCATCCCGGCTATACCGGCGTTGTGGGTGATAACCAGAGTAGTGGTCCGGTCTTCTCGGTTGATGCGTTCGATCACCTCGAGGACCAGTCTGCCCGTCGGGTAGTCGAGCGCGCCGGTGGGTTCGTCGCAGAGGAGCACGTCGGGACGCTTGGCGATCGCGCGGGCGATCGCGACGCGTTGCTGCTCTCCGCCAGAGAGCTGGGAGGGAAAGTGCCGGCTGCGCTTGCCTAGCCCGACGCGATCCAAGGCCTCCGCAGCAGGTATTGCCCTTGGGACCAAGTCGGTCACCAGTTCAACGTTTTCGGTGGCGTCAAGGCTCGCAATAAGGTTGTAGAACTGAAACACGAAGCCCACATGAAGCCGACGGTAAAGCGTGCGCTGCGCTTCTTTGGCCTGCGCGAGATCCAGATTCCGCCAGAACAGGGTTCCCGCGGTCGGCGTATCAAGGCCACCGAGCAGGTTGAGCAGGGTGGACTTGCCGCTGCCCGATGGGCCCAGCATGACGATGAATTCGCCCGGCATGACCTGCAGGTCGACACCGCGCAGCGCGCATACCTCGGCCGCGCCGCTCAAATAGGTGCGCGTGAGTGCGCGGGCGCGGTATACGGGGACATCGACCGACCCGGAAGCCATGGGGATAAATCATGGACGCAATGCCACCTGAGAGTCTTGCGCGAACTCGCAAGAACCACCGCGACGGCTCGCCGTCTGTCGGAATAGCGCGCCGCGAGGCGCGGACGGATGGGTCAGGCGGCCAGAGCGAGCGGTTCGCGTTCGAGGCGTGCAATCAGGGTATCGAGGAAGGCGTCGCATTGCGCGAGCTGCTCGATTTCCACGCATTCGTCGGGCTGATGGGCCACTGCGATACGGCCCGGTCCGCAGACGATGGTAGGTACGCCTATCCCCTGCAGGATGCCGGCCTCGGTACCAAAACTCACTCTGCCCACCACCGAGTGCCCGCAGAGGGGGGTGATCGCCTGGGCGAGGTAGCGGTTACCGCGTTCGTCCAGGGCTGGAGTATCGAAGATTTCTTCAAAGCGTATGAAGCAGTCAGGCGAAACGGACAGCATGCCCGGCAGGAGCTCGCGCTCGCACCAGCTACGCAGCTCGGCGAGGAGTTCGGCGGCTGTCGCGCCTGGAAGCGCGCGGATCTCGAGCAGAAACTCGCAGTCTTTGGCAGTGATGTTGTGCGCAGTTCCGCCCTGGATGCGCCCGACATGGATGCTCGTGTGCGGAAACTCAAACCCATCATGACGCGCCGCCTCGCGCATCCGCGCCTGCATGGATTGGGTCTGCGCGATGACGCGGGCTGCAACCTCGACCGCTGACACGCCGCTGTCGCGCAGGGATGAATGAACCGAGTGCCCTCCCACGCGGACGCGGTAGCCCGCAGCGCCCTTGTTGGCGACGATGACACGCATCGATGTCGGCTCACCGATGATGCAGGCGGATGGTTTGACCGGCGCCTCAGCCAGATGCGCGGCCAGC
>CAZZKA010000154.1:0-8473 GCA_964654745.1 uncultured Bordetella sp.
CTCGGCTGCGGGGTACCCCGATATGCGCTATCTCATCGAAGGACTAGCTGTCGCATTGGGCCTCGCATTGAGCGGCGGTTTCAGCGCGCTCGCGCCCCAAGGTCGGTCCGCCTGGCAGCCGTCAAGGCTATGGCGGGCGATGGGCTTCAAACCTTTCGCCGAAGCGACACCCATTGATGGGCTGGTTGGAGACGACTAGATCCCTAGTATCATCGGGTTCCTCTGATGCAGCACTCCAATCCGTCCTGACCAGCGTGCTCATGAGCACAGATGCCGTGCGTCCGCACATACGCTCGTTTTCCGGGCGCCGTGGCCATTTCACTTCTGGTCAGCGCAACGCCTATGAGACCTTGATGCCGCGATTCGGCATCGGCTTTGATCGCAGAGTGATTGACGCCTGTGCCGTCTTCGGCCGGACCGCGCCCCGGATCCTCGAGATTGGCTTCGGCATGGGTGAAACGACCGCCGCAATCGCCCAAGCCAATCCGGATCGGGATTATCTTGGAGTCGAAGTCTATCCGGCCGGGGTCGGCGCTTTGCTGAGAAGGATCGAGGAAAGCGGCCTCGGTAATGTGCGGATCATCCAGCACGATGCCATCGAAGTCCTCGAGCACATGCTCGAGCCGCAGAGCCTGGACGCTGTACATGTTTTTTTTCCCGATCCATGGCCTAAATCGCGTCATCACAAACGCCGCCTGATACGGCCTGAGATCGCGTCTCTGATCGCAAGCCGACTGCGTGCCGGCGCATATCTGCACTGCGCAACCGACTGGGCGCATTACGCACTTCAGATGCTAAGCGTCCTTTCAGCTGAACCGTTGCTCGAAAATACATCGCCCCGAACGGAGTTGAATGAAGATATCGCCAAAGCCATGGGCTTTGTCGAGCGCCCGGCCTATCGCCCGCTTACCAAGTTCGAGAAGCGCGGAATGGGTTTGGGTCATGGGGTGTGGGATATCGTTTTTCGCAGGCGCACCGGCCCCTGATGAGATTCATGAACGGCAGCCACCCACCGCCCTTCGCGAAGGGCGAGACCATTGTCAATCTGGCTGCCATGATCGGCGCTCGGTTCGGACAGAACTCGCCGATGGCCATACTTACCTCCCAGGCGTTGACCAACGCCATCATGGGATCGAAAAACATCGTATTGCTGCTGCTCGATGGCCTGGGAGACGCGCAGATCAGCCGCCTGGTTCACGACGGCTCACTGGCGAGGGCCCGGGTAGCTAAACTGGATTCGGTATTTCCCTCCAGCACCGCGCCAGCCGTGACGAGTCTTGCAAGCGGTCTCACGCCCGCGTCGCATCTGATCACGGGATGGCATATGTGGTCACCCGAGCATCACGAAGTCATCAGACCCCTGCCGCTTGACTGTCGCAGCCGCCCTGGCAGTGTCGACCCGCAAGAGATCTTCAACTGGCGACCGCTCGCTGCCACTCTTGGGCCAGCGATGAGCGCGTTGCAACCAGCTGCAATCGCCAAGTCCGCCTTCTCGGCGTACGCTTTTGGCCGCCACGGGCCTCGAGCCTATGCGAGTCTTTCCGACCTGCGCACAAAGATCGCGGAAACGGTTGCGACCTCCCCGACCGGAGGCCGATATGTCTATGCATACCTTCCTCAGTTCGACTCGGCCGCGCATGAACACGGCTGCGAGAGCAGCGAGGCTGCCTCAGTTGCCCGCAGTTTCGACTCGTTTTACGGTCAAATCGCAGATGACCTGGGTACCTCGGATACCCTGGTGATGGCGATCGCGGACCATGGTTTTATCGATATTCCTCCTGCGGCTCACCTTCGGATCGAGGACTACCCGGAAATCGCCCGCCACCTCGCGCATCCGATTACCGGTGAGCCAAGGGTGGCTTTCTGCCATGTCAAACCGCGCGGCATGCGCGATTTCGCCAACGCGGTGCAGGCACAGTTGGGGTTTGCGTTCGACTGCGTGGAGAGCGAAGCGCTCATCGAAGGCGGGTGGTTCGGTCCCAGGGCTCTGGTTCGCGATGGGCTGGGCGCGCGCGTGGGGCACTACACCCTGATCGCCCGCGACCGCTACTGCCTCACCCAAACCCTTGCCGGAGAGTCGCCTGCGAGCTTTAAAGGCATGCACGGCGGAGTGCATCGGGATGAACGCATCGTATCGGTGTCGGCAAGTCTGGGCGGTCAGCCGCTGTCCACACCGGCAGTTCACTGACCGCCCTCGACAAGTCTCAACGAGAGAGATCCCGCCATGTTTGAGTTACTGGTCGCGTTGCCACTCCTTTTCAAGGCAGCCATCCTCGGGCTGGTAGAAGGTCTGACGGAGTTTTTACCGATCTCGAGCACGGGCCACCTGATTCTCGCCTCGAGCCTGCTCGGCTTTGCAGGCGAGAAATCCAAGCTGTTCAGTGTCGCCATTCAGACCGGCGCAATGTGCGCGGTAATCGTCTATTTCCGTAAGCGCATTGCCGCGACACTTTCAGGGCTCACCCGCGAACCGAAGGCCCAGCGTTTTGCGCTCAACATCGTGGTTGCCTTCCTGCCAGCGGCAATCCTGGGGTTATTGTTTGCCCGCAACATCAAGGCACACCTCTTTTCACCGGTCCCGGTTGCCGTAGCCTTCATCGTCGGCGGGCTGGTCATCATGTGGGCGGAGTCCCGCGCCGCACGCTCGGCTGCCGAGGGACGAACCCCGAGGGTCAATGACATCGATGCGCTCAGCGGGCTCGATGCACTCAAGCTGGGACTCGCGCAAGCCTTCGCACTGATCCCTGGCACCAGCCGGTCAGGGGCAACGATCATCGGGGGAATGCTGTTCGGTCTGTCGCGACAGACCGCAACCGAATTTTCGTTTTATCTCGCGATTCCCACGCTTATCGGAGCGGGCGTCTATGACACCTGGAAGCATCGGGCCTTGCTGGAAATGGCGGATCTGCCACTGTTCGCAGTGGGCTTGGCGGTGTCATTTATCAGCGCACTCGCCTGCGTGCACTGGCTCATGCGCTTTGTTGCGACGCACAGTTTCTTGGCGTTCGCCTGGTATCGGATCATCTTCGGAATGATCGTCCTGCTGACGGCCTGGACGGGCTGGGTGCAGTGGAGCGATTGACAGTCTGGCCTGCAAAGCGGCAATGCCAAGGCGCCCGAGTCCACGGCGCGACTTGACCGGTTCGTCACGGCTCCCGACGCGGACGCAACCGCGCGCGGTGGCGTGTAGCCGCTGCCGTGGGAGCGATGACTGGAGCCGTGGGCCGTTGGCTGGTGCTGTGGACCGCTGGCTGGTGGCGTAGGACCTTTGGCCGGCGGATTTAGTGGCGATGGCCACGGTGCCACCCGTGGCCGCCGTGCCAGCCGTGGCCGCGATGCCCGTGTCCATACCAATATCCGGGGCGCCCGCCACCGATCACCACCACAGGCGGGTTTGGGTAGACCACAACCGGGGCGGGAGCCACCTGATAGCCATACCCGTAGCCATAGACCGGGGCTGGCGCATATCCATAGGCCGCGGGTGCAGGCGGGGCATAGTAGGTGACGCCGCCGCCGTACACCGGGGTGTAGGCGGTTGTCTGAGCCGGGTAGCCGTGGGGTGTGGCATAGCCCACGACGACGTCGTTACGCTGCGCGGCTGCGCTTACACCGGCTGCTGCACCGAGCATACCGCCCACTATCGCGCCGTCGCGGCCGCCGATTGCCTGGCCGACGAGTGCACCAGCGCCGGCGCCGATCAACGCCCCTGCAACCGAATCGCTCGCTCTGGCAGGAGCGGAGAGGCAAACGCTCGTTACAAGCGTCGCAATGCACAGAGCGGAACGTGTCTTCATGTTGGCTGCTTCCTGCGGCGCGAAGCCGCGGTTTAAAACATTTGGTGAGATGAACTCTATAGGACCTTGCGCCGACCTCACCAGCCCTGAACTGCAACAGATGTAAGCAAAATCGACAAATTAATTACTTACCAGTCAGTAACGAGTTAAGATAAGCGGCTGAACACTGTTCGCCCGCCCCCACCCGGGCTGGCCGACCGACGTGCCCATTGGCCCGAAATGAATCCCAGAACCCCGCCACCCGCCTCGCCGCCTGCGATGCCCGCGCGATCAGGCGCAGGCGCCGAGCCGCGGGCACCACGCTGGGAGCGTCGCAAGCAAAGTCGACCGACCGAGCTTCTCGAAGCGGCGCTCAGTTGCTTCGTCGAGAGAGGCTACGCCGCGACCCGGCTCGAGGATGTCGCCTCGCAGGCGGGTGTCAGCAAAGGTACGCTGTATCTCTATTTCTCCAGCAAGGACGAATTATTCAAGGCTGTAGTCCGGGGCAATCTGGTGCCGCTCATCGAGGCCTATCGGCACGATCTCGAGCAATCTGAACTCTCAGGCCGCGAACTTCTTCAGCGCTTTTTTGAAGGCTGGTGGCTACGCGTGGGAGCAACCCGCCTCGCGGGTATTGCCAAACTGATTCTCGGCGAGGCGGGTAACTTTCCTGATGTCGCCGAATTCTTCGTAAGCGAGGTCACCGCGCCAACCTGGGCACTTCTCGGAACGATCCTCAGGCGTGGCATCGCCGCGGGGGAGTTTCGTGCGGTCGATGTCGAGGCAGCCTGCGTCATCTGGATGTCACCGCTGATCCTGCGTGCGGTGTGGATGCACGCCATCGCGCCCAATTGCGAAGCAAGCCACGCTTTGTCCGACGATCGGTTTCTGCAAACGCACCTCGATCTTGTGCTGGCCGCGCTCCGCCCGGACGGACAATGCCCATGACCCGAGGCGCGCGTGCCACCCTGGGTCTGCTAGCTCTTGGCCTGCTTGGTGCGGCCGGCTGGTGGTGGCAACGCCCAATGCCGCGCGCGATCGACCCACCAGCGACAACCATCGCACCACCATCTAAAGCGCTCGAGTTCAACGCGGGCGAGGTGATCCGGCTCGCACCAACTAAATTAGTGCGCAGCATCCCAGTCACCGGCTCGGTCAACGCCACCGCGCAGACCCTGGTCAAGTCACGCGTATCGGGCGATATCCAAACGATCAACGTACGCGAAGGCATGGCAGTCAAAGTCGGAGAGGTGATCGCAATCATCGACCCGACAGACTTCCAACTGCGGGTCGCCGAACGCGAGGCAGCGCTGCGCTCGGCTGAAGCACAGCTCGAGCAGGCACGGCGAACCCTCGCCAACAATCAAGCGCTCCTCGAAAAGAACTTCATCTCGCAAAATGCCTTCGACAATGCGCGTTGGGGTGTGGAAGTCGCTGCCGCAGCCCGTGACAGCGCTGACTCGCTGCTCGCCCAGGCGAGGAAGGCCCTGTCCGATTCGAGGATCGCCGCGCCGATGTCGGGTCTGATTGCTCAGCGATTCGTTCAGCCGGGCGAGAAGGTTTCACCGGATAACCGTATCGTCTCGATCGTGGATTTGTCGGCGATGGAGGTCGAGTTACCGATACCGGCAGGGGAGGCCGGTGCGATCCGAATCGGTCAAACCACAAAACTGCAAATCGAGGGAATCGCCGAGCCCTTCGTCGGCAGGGTCCTGCGCATCAACCCCGCTACGCAGTCCGGCACCCGGTCCGTCCCGATTTACCTGAGTCTCGATCGCGCGGATATTCGGCTGCGCGCAGGGCTCTTCGTGCAGGGCTTGCTCGCCCTCGAAACCCGCGACAATGTGATCGCGGTACCACCCGCGGCGGTTCGCGATCAGGCGGGGCGTCGATTTGTCTATGTGCTCGAGAAGGACGTCGTGGCAGAGCGCGAGGTGAGGCTCGGGCTCGTGGACGAAAGCGCTCAGACTGGTGCGTACCGTTCGGGCCTCGTTGAGGTCATATCGGGCCTCGCTGCAGGCGAGATCATCATCGCCGTCAACGTCGGGGCGCTCCGCCCCGGAACCCCGGTTCGGCTCGCGCCGCAGCGCTGAGCCGTACTAAACAAGGCACTGCCCGGATGTGGCTCACCCGCGTATCGGTCGGTCATCCTGTCTTTGCAACGATGATGATGATGGCCTTCGTCGTACTCGGCCTTTTTTCCTACAAGCGACTCGCAGTCGATCAGTTCCCCGACATCCAGCTGCCGGTCGTTGTCGTGTCGACCGAATACCCGGGCGCGGCTCCCGAGGTCGTCGAAGTCGACGTCACCCGAAAGATCGAGGAGCAGGTCAATACGATCAGCGGCGTCAACGAGCTTTCTTCGAGATCTTACGAGGGCTCATCGGTCGTCATCATCCGCTTCGATCTGTCAACCGACCCGGCGCAGGCGGCACAGGACGTCCGGGAAAAAATCGCTCTGGTCCGTCCGAGCTTTCGCCCTGAAGTAAAGGAGTCGCTCGTCACCCGGGTCAACCCCGAAGACAACCCCATCGTCTCCATTGCAATTCAGTCTGAAAGCCGCAGTGCGCGCGAGCTCACGACGCTCGCCGAGCAGACCATCAAGCGGCGATTCGAAAACGTACGAGGCGTAGGCCGGGTCAATGTCGTTGGCGGCGTGCGCCGCGAAGTCCTGATCCAGCTGCGTCCCTCCGATATGGAGGCTCTGCGGGTTGGCGTCGATCAGGTGGTTGCGGCGCTGAAAACCGAAAACCAGGAATTACCCGCCGGCACCCTCATCGCAGGCGACCGGGAGCAGGTCGTTCAGATCCGCGCCCGCATGCGTTCAGTCGAGGAGTTTGAAAGGATCATCGTCGGGCGTAGCGGCAACCAGGCAATCAGGCTCGCCCAGATTGCGGACATCGTCGACGGCGAGCAGGAACGCGACACCACAGCGCTCGTCAACGGTAAGCGTGCGGTTTCGATTGACGTCATCAAGGCGCAAGGCGAGAACACGATCGCCGTTGTCGACGGTGTCCGGCGAACAGCGACGGAACTCACCAGCGGACAGCTTGCGGCGGATATCAAGCTCGCTGTCGTTCGCGATGCGTCGACCTCGATTCGCAACTCGGTAGCAAGCGTTCAGCGCAACATCATCGAGGGGGCAGTGCTCACGGTACTTATCGTGTTCCTGTTTCTGTCGTCGTGGCGATCAACAGTCATCACCGGGCTCACCTTGCCGATCTCACTGATCGGGACTTTCCTCGTCATGTACACGATGGGCTTCACGCTCAACCTGGTCACGCTTTTGGCTCTATCAATCTGCGTAGGGCTGCTGATCGATGATGCGATCGTCGTCCGCGAGAACATCGTGCGGCATCAGGCGATGGGAAAAGATCACCGGACCGCAGCGCTGACTGGTACCGCCGAGATAGGCCTGGCGGTCACGGCCACGACGCTCACCATCGTCGCTGTGTTCCTGCCGATCGGTTTCATGGGCGGCATCATTGGCCGATTCTTCAAAGAGTTCGGGATCACGGTTGCCTTCGCGGTGCTGCTGTCGATGTTCGTTTCGTTCACGCTGGACCCCATGCTGTCGGCGATCTGGCCTGACCCCGACGCTCACGGTCCGCGGGGCCGCGGCCCCGTTGCCTGGTTGCTGCGCAGATTTCAGGCACTCATGCTTCGCCTGGAAGGCGGGTACGTCGCCCTGCTTCGATGGGGTCTGAAACACCGCGCCATGACAATGATTCTCGCTTTAGTCGCCTTCTTCAGCGCTTTTCCTCTGGCCGGCAAAATCGGCAGGGAGTTTGTTCCGCAAGCCGACAACAACGAGCTCTACATCCAGTTCTACACTCCGGCCGGCTCACCGCTTTCGTTTACCGAGGAGCGTCTGCAACAGGTTGAAAAAGCAGTTCGCGAATTTGAAGGTGTCACCCTGACCTACGGCACCATCAACACCGGGGTCGCACAAGGACGCAACTACGCGAGCGTATTCGCCCGCCTGGTTGATCGTTCGCAACGCAGCCTGTCCGTACAGGAGTTGCGCACGCCCGTCCGCGAGAGGCTGTCGCGGATCCCCGGTATTACGCTCACGGATCTTGGCAACCTCAACACCGTCGGGTCCGGTAAGCCTATCCAGATAAGCGTACAGGGCCAGGACATGGCCGAACTCGAACGCATCAGCCAACAAGTGCGCGAGGCGATCCGCAAGGTCAACGACGGACTCGGGCGCGAGGCGATCGTCGAGATCGACAGCAGCTCGAAGCCGGCTAAACCCACCGTAACCGTGGAGATCGACCGGGCGCTCGCCTCGGACCTGGGCCTGAGCGTTGCGCGCCTGTCGCAAAGCCTGCGCCCGCTCATCGCCGGCGAGGCCGCGACGACCTGGCGGGCCCCGGATGACGAAAACTACGACGTGCGAGTCAGGCTCCCGGCCGCCGGACGCAGCTCGGTCGCCGACCTGGAGCGCCTGACGGTGGTCTCCGCGCAGGCTGACCCCGACGGCAGACAGCGGATGATCCCAATACGGCAGATCGCCGAGTTCAAGCAGGGTGTAGGGCCCACACAGATCAATCGCAAGGCGCTATCGCGCGAGGTCCTGATCTCGGCCAATTCTGACGGCATCGCCGCAGGGACGGCGGGGGGCCTGCTGCAGCCGCATCTGGACCGCCTTATTTATCGCAATCCCGAAGTTGCCCGCAAAGCACACACTCAGCATG
>CAZZKA010000155.1:0-8454 GCA_964654745.1 uncultured Bordetella sp.
CCCCACGGATGAGGCACCAGGCCTGAACTTGGCTTCAGACCCACCACGCCGCAATGTGCCGCGGGGCGCCGGATCGACCCGCCCGCATCGGTACCCAGGGCAGCAAGGCCCAGGCCGGCGGCGGTCGCGCTCGCAGCACCGCCCGAGGACCCGCCAGGCGTGAGCCGGCCGTCCTCAGGATGGTGCGTGACGCCATAGACGGGGTTGGTGGTCACGCCCTTGCAGGCAAATTCCGAGCAGTTGGTGATACCCAACACCACAGCACCGCGCTCGCGCAGCCTCGCGACCGCCCAGGCGTCGCGCGGGGCCACGAAGTCCTCAAAGAGACGCGAGCCCTGGGTGATCCTGCGCCCTGACACCCAGATGTTGTCCTTCACCGTAACCGGCACCCCTGCCAGTGCGAGCACCTCACCTCGCGCGATGCGCCGATCCACTGCATCAGCCTCAGCCAGGACGGCCTCACGCTCATAGCCGATCAGCGCATTAAGCGACGGGTTGATCGACTCAACGCGATCACAGAATGCGCGAGCAACCTCCGGCGCCTTGAGCCGACCGGCGCGTACCTGCTCTGCAAGCGCCTCGACGCCGAGGTCAAGGCACTGCGCAGCAAGGCTCAAGGCGCCACCTGCGCAAGCCAGTGCCGGGCGATTGCCTCGCGGGTGGCAATCCAAACGCCCGGGCGGCTCGCCACATGCTGCATCAATCGCCGCAGACCGCCGATGCGTCCGGCGCGGCCGATGATGCGGGTATGCAATCCGATCGACATCATTCGCGGCGAGTGGCGGGATTCTTCGAGCAGCCACTCAAAAGCATCGATCGCATAGTCGGCAAAATCGTCACCCCGCACGTAGGCGAAACTGTCGAAAAAACGCATGTCGTTGGTATCGAAGGAGTAAGGAACAACCAGGTGCGGGCGGCCCGAAACCTCCCGGTAGTAGGGTAAATCGTCGTCGTAGGCATCGCTGTCATAAAGAAATCCACCATGTTCGACGAGCAACCGCCGCGTATTGACCGACGACGAGGATTTGGTGTGCCAGCCCACAGGCGGCTTGCCGTGCAGGCGTGCGATGGTCTCGACGCAGCGGGCGATGAGCGCGCGCTCGTGAGCCTCCTCCATCCCTGCGTGCGTTTCCCACCGCCAGCCGTGACAGCAGACCTCGAAGCCCTTTTGAACCGCATCCTGGGCAATCCAGGGGGTCGCCTCGAGCGCGCGAGCGCAGGCATTCAAGGTGAGCGCTAGCCCCGATTCGGTGAAGAGCTGCGTGATGCGCGGATAACCGACACGGGCACCGTAGTTGAAGTGGCTCTGCAGGCAGAAATCAGGCGCGCCACGCACCTCGTGATTGACCTCGTGCTTGGATTCGTTGCGGTCGTCGCCGTCGACAAGCGACAGTTCGGCGCCCTCCTCTACATTGAGAACGAAGGACACTGCGAGACCGGCTCCGCCCGGCCAACGGATGTCGGGATAGTGGCCGCGGTAGCCCGCAAGGTCGCGCGTGGTCGCGCCGGGAACGATCAGCATGAAAGAGTCCTGTGAGGTCAGAGGCCCGAACCGCGGTCGGCGAGACGGGCCGGGTAAGTGTCGCGCGGAATCGCCGTGGCAAGCGCGCGCCGGTACAGTTTTTCGACCGCCGCGAGCACCGGCGCCACCGAGGCTTCGGCAGCGTCATATTGCTCGGCAAGCGCCTGAAATTCGGCCTCGATTTCGCGCAGGATCGCGCCCTCGTCGATCAGGGTCAGCCGACCGTCCCGCATCGCGATGCGTCCGTCGACCATCGCAAAGGCCACGCCGGCACCGCGCTCCGCATAAACCAACTGCCGCACCGGGTCGTTGAACGGCGCGAACGTCACAGTGTCGGTCCGGCAGCCGAAAAGGTCCGCGCGCGCGCCGACCTCGATCACGCCGAGCGACGCACCGAAACCGAGCGCCCGCGCGCCGCCAGCGGTCCCGGCAGCGAGCGCCTCACGCGCCGACAGCCAACGGCCGGGGTCGTCGCCGCGCAGCTTCGATACGCCCGCTGCCGAGGCGAGGACGTTGAGCATATTGGTGGTCACTGTCGAGCAGGACCCGTCAGAACCCAAACTGAGGTTGACCCCGGCTTCGAGCAGTTCCCGCGTTGGCTGCACGCCAGACCCCAGCGTCAGATTGCTCCAGGGGTTGTGCTGGGCCGTCGCACCAGAGCGCGCCAGCGCATCAATCTCGCGCGGGTTGAGCCAGACCGCATGGATCAGGCTCGTCGCCGGCTTCAGAAACCCGATTCGGTCCAGGTACTCAACGATCGGTACGCCATAAAAGAGTTGGCCGGTGACCACCTGTAAACGCGTCTCCTGCACATGAGTGATCACCGGCAGCGCGAGCTCATCAGCCAGGCGCCTGAGCGAGATCAGGAAGGCTTCGGAACAGCGCTGCGGTGCCGAGGGAGCGACCAGGACGCCGATGCGCGAGCCTTGCGGATGATGTCCTTCGGCGACCAGATCGCGGATGAGCGACTGGTAGGACTGCGGCGACGGCCGGGGCGCGCTGCGAAGTTCTGCCGCGAGATCGGCGGGAAAGCTCTCATCGGCAAAAGGAAAGTTGTCGATGACGGGCTTATCCATCATGGAAAAGCCCAATAGCGCCCGAACCCCGCTGTCGCGGTAGGCAGCCAGAACCGGTTCGATACGCTCGCGCGAAGCCACTGGTCCCACCGCAAGATCGTCAACGATGGTCGTACAGCCGGTTCGCAGCGCCTCTATCGCGCCTATCATCGTTCTGAGATAGATCTGCCGCGAAGTCAGGTTCACTGGCGTTCGCGTTCGCACCAGGTTCATCCAGAGCTCCAACGGCAGGTTCTCGGTTCGGCCGCGCTGGAAGTGCTCATGCGAATGCTGGTGACTGTTGATGAGGCCCGGGACGAGGAGATGGTCGGCCAAATCCACCACGATCGCCGAGGGATCATTGAGAGAGCCTGCCGGCGCGATCGCGCGGATCCGCCCATCGGCGATCAGGAGATCTCTCGGTTGACGGTCGCAGGCGAGTTCCGGACTCTCGAGTACGCGCGCGCCGCGCAGGATGAGAGGCGTATCAGCCACGGTACGGGCGCCCTGTATCGATGCCCGCAAGCCGGGCGCGGTCAGCGCACATGTCTAGACACGCCCACAAGCCGCTCCATGATCAGCATCAGGCCTAGCGTCGCCGTGATCAATACACCCGACACGGCCGCAGCGCGGACATCGAGGTTGGACTCAATGATGTGCCACATACGGATCGGCAACACCTCGCTTCGCGCATCGGACAGAAACAGCGAAACCGCGACATTGTCGAAGGAGTACATGAACGCGATGAATGCGCCCGCTGCAACGCCGGGCAGGATCAGAGGTAACGTCACAGTGAAAAAAGTATACGTTGCGGACGCGCCGAGGCTGCGGGCGCTGTCGAGCAGGCCAGCATCGAGTTGGACCAGGCTCGCGGTCGTGGTGCGGACAATATACGGTGAGGTGATGGCGATGTGCCCGATCACTAGCGTCCAGAACGACAGCCCGGTACCGGCCAGGTTAAACAGCATCAGCAGCGCGAGGCCCAGCGCGAGGGTAGGAAGCATGAGCGGAGACAAAAACATCGCTTCGGCCATGCGCGCCCAGTTCTCGCGACGGCGCGCGAGCGCGAGTGCTGCCGCCACAGCAAGCACCACCGACACCGCGGTCGCGATGGCTGCGACTTTCAGCGAAAGCCCGAACGCCGCCAGAATCTCGGGGGAATCATTCCAGAGGGCGAGGTACCACTTTGTCGAGTAACCAGGCGGCGGAAATTTGAGCGAGAAAGCGCTGGTGAAGGACGCGATCAACACGATGACCGTCGGCGCGAGGAGAAGCAACAGCGACAGCGTTGCGAGCACACCGAGCACTCCGCGAAACGACTGTCGCTCCAGCCTCGACGCAATCGATTCGCCCGCTGCGGCAGGGCGGGAAGGCTGCGCGCCAAGGCGGGGTTCATCCATGGACAAACCCCTTGCTGCGGCGAGCGACGGTATTGATCAGCGTGACGATCACCAGGACCGAAACCAACAGCACCATGGCGATCGCCGCCGCGAACGGGTAGTCGTTGGCCTGGATCGCCTGCTGGTACATGTAAAAGGGCATGAACATCTGCTGGCCGCCACCGACCAGCGTCTGCGTAACGAAAGCGCTCACCGAGGAGGCAAACACCAGCAGTCCTCCGGCCAGAAGCCCGGGTACCGAGAGCGGGACGGTAATCTTGAAAAACGTGCGCCAGTGCCCGGCGCCCAACGACAGGGAGGCCTGCCGCAGGTTGGGGTCGACATTGAGCAGCGCCGTGATGAGCGGCAGCACCATGAGCGGCAATTCGATCTGCGCCAGGGCAACGGTCACTGCGCCCGGAGTGTAGAGGAGTTTGATCGGTGCAGTGATTAGACCGAAATCAATCAGCAGATTGTTGATGATGCCCTGTCGCCCAAGGATCACCACCCAGGAAAAGGTGCGAACCACCGAGCTCGTGAGCAGAGGCAGCAGGATCAGAAGCATCAGCACCGTCTGCAGACGACGCGGGGCGTTGACGTACAGATAGGCGAGCGGGTAGCCGATCAAAAGCGACAGCAGGGTCACCTTGAGGCCTAGCCATAGCGTGTCGCCGAGCACCGAGAGATTAAAGGCATCGGTCAGGAACTTACGGTACTGCTCGACGCTCATTTCTTTGAGCGTGGGCTCCGAGTGCAGACTTACGAAGGCCAGCAGCAGCAATGGCATGAGGACGAAAACGACGAAAAACAAGCCCAGGGGCAGGGCGAATGCGATCGGAGATTCGCGGCGGAGCGGCGCGGCTGCCATTCAGATTCCCGCGCTGAAGAAGCTGACCGGAGCGCCTGGCCGGACTGCGACCCGAACCGAATCCCCCACCTCGTACCTTGGCAGACTGGCCGAGCGCGGCACCACCACCTTGAGCGCACGGCCAGTGGCTCGGGACAGTTCGTAAACCAGCGAAGGCCCAAGCGGCAGAACCATTTCGACACGCGCTTCGATTTCGCCGGTCCTTCCGGGCTGCGAACCACCGGATCGCAATTCGAAGTGCTCGGGCCGAGCGGCAAAGACGACCGACCCCGCTCTTGAGCAGGGTCCGGCCGCGGCAAACCGCATGGGGGACGCAGCTTCGGTCTCAAAGCGAAAATCGCCCGCTACACCGGAAAGGCGCCCCTCGATGAGATTGGCCGTACCCACAAACCCGGCGACGAACAAAGACGAGGGCTTGTCGTAAAGCGCCTCGGGCGCATCGAACTGCTCGAGCACACCGGTGTTCATCACTGCGATGCGATCAGCCATCGACATGGCTTCATCCTGATCGTGGGTCACGATGATGGTGGTAATGCCGAGTTCACGCTGTATGCGCCGGATCTCGATCTGCATGTCGAGGCGAAGGTTCTTGTCCAACGCCGCGAACGGCTCATCCAGCAGCAGTACCTTGGGTTTGACCGCCAGCGTCCTCGCCAAAGCGACTCGCTGCTGCTGGCCGCCCGACAGCTCGCGGGGATAGCGATGGCCGAACTGCGACATTCTGACCAGCGCGAGCATCTCGCCAACCACGCGGTCAACCTCGGCGCGCGGCGCTCCTCGCGCTCGCAAACCGTAGCCCACATTGGCAGCCACGGTCATATGGGGGAACAAGGCGTAGTTTTGAAAAACGATACCGGCGCCGCGCTCATTTGGCGGCAGGCGATCCACCGAATCCCCATCTAGCCTCACCGAGCCGCTCGTCTGCGCGATCAGGCCTGCAACGATTCGCAAAAGCGTTGTCTTTCCGCAGCCGCTCGGTCCAAGCAGCGCCACCAGCTCCCCAGCGGCTATCTCGAGGTCCACCGCGTCAACGGCAAGCGAATCGCCATAGCGATGGGTGACCGAATCGAGACGAATCGCAACGCCCCGGTCGGATGGGTTTACCGGCATGAAAGTTTCCGATTAGAAGGTGGACGCACTAGCCCAGGTTTTGCAGTTACAAGCTTCATGCCACGCCGTGCCTGCAGGCCCCAGACCCCGGCGGCTCCGATTTGGTGCAATTTCACCGGAATGGTGCACAATCCGGCAGTCATCATGCCACGACTCGGTGCTTCGTTCGGGGCGCGACGCCTCCGCTAGGGGCTACCGGACTTCCACGGCCGCGCTTCGCCCCAAGCGTGGGCGCAGTTTCGTGGCATGGAGTTTGCGACCCGATGACGGTCAAAACCGCTGTTCCCAGGAGAATTTCATGTCCCTGTCTTCCTCCCGCCGTTCCCTTCTACGCCACGGCGCTGCGATCAGCGCAGCCTCGCTCGCCGCACCGGCGGGCCTGGCGATCGCACAGGCGAAATCGATTTCGGCTACGACCTATCCCGGCGCGTGGGAGTCCGCCCATCGCGGGATCCTCCTGCCCGCATTTTCCAAGGCGACGGGCGCCTCGACCAATCTGGTCGCCTCGCTGGCGGTCGATACCGTCTCCAAGATCGTCGCATCGCGGAACAACCCCCCGTTTGACGTGATCATCCTGGACGAGGGTCCCTACCTCGCTGCGATCCAGCAGGACATCTTTGAAAAGATCCCGACTGAAAAGATGTCTTTCATTAAGGATATTCCGCAGCGCTTTGTCGACCCGCGAGGTCTCGGCGTCTTCGTGTCGGGCCAGATCATCGGCATCGCTTACAACACGCAAAAAATAAAAAAGGCTCCTACCTCATGGAATGATCTGCTCAAGCCAGAATTCAAGGGCCGGGTCGGTCTGGCGGGGATGGGCTCGACGCTGATGTCGGCGTGGATGGCTGAAATCGCCAAACTCAACGGCGGCAGTGAGGAGAACATGGAGCCGGCTTTTGATTTCGTTAAGAAACTGCTGCCCAACGTGAGCGCGGTAGCGGCCAATCCTGGCGCACTCGCTACGCTATTTCAGCAGGACCAGATCGACATCTCGGTCCATTACAACAACAACGTCGGCGATCTGCAGGGCAAAGGCATCCCCGTGGCCCTCGCCCGCCCGGATTCCGGCTGGATTCACATCAAGAGCACGATGCATATCGTCAAGAATTCCAAGAACATCGATCTGGCTGCGGCCTACATCAATGCTGCGATCAGCCCCGACGTGCAGACCAAAATGGCCGATGAGCCCTACCTGGTCGTTCCGACGAGCAGCAAGGCAGCCTTCAGCAAAGGACTTGCACCGTACGCCAAGTCGATGGCTGAAGTTGAATCCATGCGCGGGATCGACTGGGTAAAACTCAACCCCCGTCGCGCCGAGTACATCGCCCGCTTCAACCGAGAGGTCCGCGTCTGATCTGACAGGTACCCCTGCCAGGCGGCAGGCGCCGTATCGCCGATAATGGCGAGCGGCCCTGCCGTTTTTTTTGGCCCAGACATCACGGAAACTGACATGAAGCGAATCCGCCTCGGCATGCTCACGCCCTCCTCCAACACAACGCTCGAGCCGATGACCGCGGCCATGCTCAGCGGCCTGCCGGAGGTCAGCGCGCATTTCGGGCGTTTCCGTGTGACGGAGATTTCGTTGCGAAGCGGATCGCGGGGCCAGTTTGAACTCGAGCCCATCCTCCAGGCGGCGCGCCTGCTCGCCGATGCCCACGTCGATGTCATCACATGGAACGGCACATCCTCGGGATGGCTAGGCTTTGACACCGATCGCAGGCTTTGCGAGGCCATCACCGCCGAAACCGGAATCGCGGCGTGCACAGCAGTACTGGGATTCAACGAGATCATGACGCTCGCGGGCCGCAGACAGTTCGGGCTGGTATCGCCCTACCTGAAAGACGTTCAGGACCGGATCGCGCAGAACTATGCCTCAGAGGGCTATCAGTGCGTGGCCGAGCAGCACCTCGATATCAGCGTCAACTACGAGTTTTGTAACGTCGACGAAACAACGCTCAGCAGGATGATCCGACAGGTGGCCGCAGCAGCTCCGCAGTGCATCACCACCTACTGTACCAATCTGCGAGCGGCACATCTTGTGCCCGCGCTCGAGGCCGAGACCGGGATCCCGATCTACGACACGGTCGCGACTGCGCTCTGGGCTGCGCTTCGCGCCTGCGGGGTTGACACCCGGCGCGTCAAGGGATGGGGCCGGCTCTTTGACGAAGTGGCATGAGCCGCAACGACTGCCAACCCATGATACGGCTCTTGCTCATCAATCCCAATACCAACGTCGCCACGACCGCGATGATGGCGGCGATCGCAAGCGATGCGCTGGCTGGATTGGGGGACCCTGCGGGCGAAAATGTTGTCGTCGAGGGCTTCACGGTCACCCGCGGTGTGCCGCTGATCACCGATGAGCGCGCGCTCAACGAAGCCGGCACCGCCGTTTGCGATGCAATCGCCGCGGCCGATCTGTCCGGTCACCACGGGATCATCATCGCCGCCTTTGGCGACCCTGGCCTCGCCAAGAGCCGCAAGCTGACGGCCCTGCCTGTCACCGGCATTGCGGAAGCAGCG
>CAZZKA010000156.1:0-8399 GCA_964654745.1 uncultured Bordetella sp.
CGGCGGCCTTGGTGGCGAGGATCAGCCGCACGACCTCTGCGCTGAGCGGCTCACCAACCCCCACGCAATGCGAGCGGATCAGGTTGAGCTGCAGCCGGGCGAGGTCCGCCTGGGCGATACGTTCGCTGGCTAGCCGCCCAAAACCAGTATTGACGCCATAGACGGGATTTCCCTGCTCGAGGATTCTGCCGACCGCCCGAGCCCCTGCATCGACGGCTGCCCAGGCCGCGGGAGCCAGCGACAAGGTTTCCGCGTCCGGCCCCTGCCGGATCAAACGCAGCTGGGCGAGACTCAAATGTCCCGGCGTCAGATCCATGATCCGGCCAGAGCCATGGGGCCCTTAGTCCTGAGCACGTCCGCCAGCCTCACCGGCCCAGCATGGGCAGGTCCAGCCCCTGCTCGCGGGCGCAGGCCTGCGCCGACTCATAGCCGGCATCGGCATGGCGCATGACGCCGGTCGCCGGATCATTCCAGAGCACTCTGCCGATCCGGCGGTCCGCCGCCTCGGTGCCATCGCAAACGATCACGACGCCAGAGTGCTGTGAATACCCCATGCCGACACCGCCTCCGTGGTGCAGGCTGACCCAGGTCGCCCCCGCCGCAGTGTTGAGCAGCGCGTTGAGCAAGGGCCAGTCGGACACCGCATCAGACCCATCACGCATGGCCTCGGTCTCGCGGTTGGGGCTCGCAACCGAGCCGCTGTCGAGGTGATCCCGACCGATCACAATTGGCGCCTTGAGTTCGCCACGGCGAACCATTTCATTGAACGCGAGTCCGGCTCTATGACGTTCACCGAGTCCGATCCAGCAGATTCTCGCTGGCAGCCCCTGAAATGCGATGCGCTCCCCGGCCATGTCGAGCCAGCGATGCAAGTGCCCATCTCCGGGAAACAACTCCTTCATCTTGGCATCGGTGCGGCGAATATCCTCGGGATCACCCGACAGGGCTACCCATCGGAACGGCCCCTTGCCGCGACAGAAGAGCGGTCGGATGTAGGCCGGAACGAAACCGGCGTAGTCAAACGCATCGGCGACTCCGGCATCAAAGGCGACCTGTCGGATATTGTTGCCGTAGTCGACTGTCGGGATACCCAGGCGGTGAAAGACCAGCAGCGCTCGGACATGATCCGCGCAACTCTGCGACGCAGCCTGGCGTAACTCGGCATGCCTGCCGGCATCACGCTGCGCCTGCTGCCAGCGGTCCACGCTCCAGCCGGCCGGAAGGTAACCGTTGATCAGATCGTGCGCCGAGGTCTGGTCGGTCACCAGATCAGGGCGCGGCCCGCCGGCGGTCGCCCTTCGCGCAAGCTCCGGAAGCAATTCGGCCGCATTGCCGAGCAGCGCCACCGAGCGGGCCCGTCCCGCCTTGCAGTGCGCCTGAACTCTCGCCAACGCGTCATCCAAATCACTCGCCTGCTCGTCGACGTAGCGCGTCTTGAGGCGAAAATCGATACGGCTTTGCTGGCACTCGATGATGAGCGAACAGGCTCCTGCAAAGGTCGCAGCGAGCGGCTGCGCGCCGCCCATGCCGCCCAGGCCGGCAGACAGAATCCACCGCCCTGCAAGGCTGCCGTTGAAATGCTGCCGCGCGGCTTCGACAAAAGTCTCGTATGTGCCCTGGATGATTCCTTGACTGCCAATGTAAATCCATGACCCCGCGGTCATCTGACCGTACATCATCAGCCCCTGGCGGTCGAGCTCGTTGAAGTGCTCCCAGGTAGCCCAACGCGGCACGAGGTTGGAATTGGCGAGCAGGACCCGCGGAGCATCCTCATGTGAGCGGAATATTCCGACCGGCTTACCGCTCTGGATCAGCAGCGACTCGTCGGCCTTGAGCCGGCGCAATGAGTCGAGAATCGCCTCGAAGCAATCCCAATTACGGGCCGCCTTGCCGATCCCGCCATAGACCACCAGCTGGTCGGGATTTTCCGCGACCTCGGGGTCAAGGTTGTTCTGGATCATGCGGTAAGCCGCTTCGATCAACCAGTTGGCACAACTGATCTGCGATCCCCGCGGTGCGCGGACCGGCCGGGCGCGGGCGCCGCCGGCCGCCCCATCCGGCGCAAAGGCCGAGCGAACCGGGCTGGGCAGAGTGACATCATTCATAGGAACTCCGGGGCACCAAGGCGAATAGAAAAACACCACGCTTCACTCTACTTGTCTAGACAGGTTTGAGCAAGTACATTGCTGCCGATGAAACCAAGCGACTTCCCGGTCTTTGCCGAGTCCGTCGATTCCGCCTCCGAACCGGCTGGGGAAGCGCCCTTCGCCCGGATCAAGCGCCACCTCAAGGACGGACTCGCTACCGGGACCTGGCCTCCCGGCAGCCGCCTGCCTTCGGAGGCAGAGCTCGTCGGCCGGTTTGGCGTCAGCCGCATGACCGCAGGCCGCGCTCTCAGAGAACTGCATGCCGATGGCCTTATCTCCCGCGTTCAGGGAGTCGGATCCTTCGCCGCGCCACTTCACCGCGTATCGAGCACTCTCACCATCCGCGACCTGCATGAGGAGATCACCGCCCGGGGGCACCGTCACCGAGCCGTTATTGATGTCTGCAGAGCCGAACGGGCCTCTGCGGGGCTGGCGGCACAACTGGGTCTGCGCCCCGGTGAGCGCGTTTTCCACACCCGGATCGTTCATCTGGAGAACGACAGCCCGCTGCAATGCGAGGATCGCTTTGTAAACCCAGTCTGTGCGCCCGACTATCTGCGTGCCGATTTCAGCCGGATGACACCAACCCATTATCTGTTTCGCCATACCTCGCTTTGGCGGGCGCAATACAGCATCGAGTCGGCGCTGCCCACGCGAGGCGAGGCCAGACTGCTCGGCATCAAGGCGAGTGATCCCTGCCTGATCGTCGTCAGGCGGACCTTCTCTCGCGATGCGGTCATTACCCTCGCTCGGCTGGTTCACCCCGGCAATCGCTACCAGCTATCGGGTGAGTTCAGCCTGTGAATGCAGCCCAGGACGCGACGACCGTTTTGCTCAGCCAGTGCACGCCACAAGCCTGGCGTAATGGCGGCGGCACGACCCGAGAGATGCTCGCATGGAATGGACGGGAGCCGCTGGCATCGGCTGCAGCGCAATGGTTGCTGCGGGTGAGCGTTGCCGACATCGACGCCGACGGTCCGTTTTCGCGCTTCGAGGGTATCGACCGCCGCTTTGCAGTGCTGGAGGGCGAAGGCGTCGAGTTGATCATTGCCGGGCGCGAGCGGATCATCCAACGAGGTGATCCGCCGACCGCGTTTGCCGGCGAGGTCGAGGTCGGCTGCCGGCTCTTGTCGGGCAGCACACGTGACCTCAATCTGATGGTACGACGCAGCGCCGGCAGCGCGGTGATGTCCAGAGCGATTCCCGGGTCGGGGTTTGGCGCAGGTTTGTCGTGGCGGGCAGTGTTTACATTCTCCCCTGCCCGCCTGGCTTGCGCGCCAGACGACACACCGGTCGATCTACCGGCGGGCTCCCTGTTCTGGTCGGCTCGCGCCCAGCCCTCATGGCATCTGCTTGAGGGCGAGCACGCGTTCTGGCTCGGTCTGCGCGCACCGCCCGTGGCAAGTCGCCTGCGCGGCCCCGGGACGCGCTAAGCTTGATCTCATTGGCGCCTTTATCCTGACTCTCGCGGACCGACTGCAACCTCTCAACCCGGACAGCGACACCTTGCCCGACATCCCGACATTACCTGCCTCCGCAACGCTCTGGCGAGGCGCACGAATCGCAACCTTCGCCGGCCAGTCTGGTTGGGGCTTGCTCGAGCACAGTGCTCTGCTTACCGAGGGCGGCGCGATTCGCTGGATTGGAAGCGACTCGTCGATCCCGAGGGCCGTTCGTATCGACCGCGAGTATGACCTTGGCGGCGCCCTGATCACCCCGGGCCTGATCGATGCTCACACCCATCTCGTTTACGGCGGGGACCGGGCCGCCGAGTTCGAGCTTCGCCTGCAAGGCGCGAGCTACGAGGAGATCGCCCGCGCCGGCGGCGGGATCCGGTCCACAGTCAAGGCTACGCGGGCAGCAAGCGATGAGGAACTGATCCGTAGCGCTACCAACCGCGCCCGAGTTCTGCTCGACGAAGGCGTGACCACGATCGAGATCAAATCAGGCTACGGTCTTTCAGCCGAACACGAGGCTCGATGCCTGCGCGTCGCGAGGCAACTCGGCGAGACTCTCGCATTCAGTGTCCGCACGACATCGCTCGGCGCGCATGCCCTGCCCGACGAGTTTGCCGGCCGCGCCGATGCCTATATCGGCGAGGTCTGTAAATGGCTGCCGGAACAAAAGGCTGCCGGTCTGGTCGATGCAGTCGACGTATTCTGCGACAACATCGGATTCACGTTAAAGCAAACCGAGCGGGTTTTCGATGCTGCGCAGGCCCTGGGCTTGCCGGTAAAACTGCACGCCGAGCAGCTGAGCAACCAGGCGGGCGCAGCGCTGGCCGCGCGCTACCGCGCGCTCAGCTGCGACCACCTTGAACATCTTTCGGCCGAGGGAACGGCGGCGATGCGCGCCGCGGGGACCGTCGCGATGCTGCTGCCCGGCGCCTACTACTTTATTCGCGAAACGCGGCTCCCGCCGGTGCAGGCGCTGCGCGAGGCCGGCGTGCCGATAGCCATTGCGACCGACCACAACCCCGGCTCGTCCCCGGCGCTTTCGCTGATCCTCATGCTCAACATGGCCTGCACCCTCTTCAAGATGACGCCCGAAGAAGCGTGGCGCGGGGTCACGGTCAATGCCGCCCGCGCGCTGGGCCTGTCCGACCGTGGCCGTATCGCGGTTGGCCTGCGCGCCGATCTGGCGGTCTGGGACGCCGAGCATCCTCGCGAACTCGCTTATCGATTCGGAGCTTCCCCCTGCCGGGCGAGCATCATCGCGGGCGTGCCGGGCGATCGCCAGGCACGCCACGATTTCGCCACAGGATCTGTCAAACGATGACCCCATCGCTGCCTTTCACGCTTCGCCAGGGCTACACGCCGCTGCTCATCAGCTTTCCGCATGTAGGACGCGCGATTCCCGCATCGTTCCGGCCCGCGCTGGTCGCCCGCGCGCTGGAGACCGAGGATACCGACTGGCATGTCGACCGACTCTTTGCCTTTGCCGGCGATCTCGGGGCGAGCCTGTTGGTGCCGACGCTGAGCCGCTACGTTATCGACCTCAACCGTCCGCCCGACAACCAGCCGATGTATCCCGGACAGAACAATACCGAGCTCTGCCCGACCCGATTTTTTTCCGGAGAGCCGCTTTACCGACCAGGGCAGGAACCGGACGAGAGCGCGATTCGCGATCGCGTGGACCGTTACTGGCAGCCCTATCATCGGGCCCTGCAGCAGGAGCTCGCGCGGCTATGCGCCTTGCACGGTCACGCCGTTCTGTTCGATGCTCACAGCATCCGCGGTGAACTGCCCTGGCTCTTTGACGGTCTGCTGCCCGATATGAATATCGGCACGGTCTCCGGAACCAGCTGCAGCCCCGCGCTGCGATCGGCGGTCGAGGCTATATTCGCAGCCCAGCAGCAGTACAGCTGGGTCTTGGACGGTCGATTCAAAGGCGGCTACATCACGAGACGCTATGGCCAGCCCGCCTCAGGCATCCATGCGGTCCAACTCGAGATGAGCTGGCGCGCCTACATGCCCGAGGCTGCGCCGTTTTCGTGGCACGACGGGCGCGCGCAGCAACTGCATCCTCTCCTGCGCGCGCTGGTGGAGACACTCTCCAGTTGGAGGCCGGCTTGAGCGAAGACTCGCCGCAGCGGATCTGGGCGCCAGCCGCCTGGTTGCCCGACGGTTGGCGCCACGGCGTGCTGCTCGATGTGGACCGCCGCGGCTGCTGGGGTGCCATTCGGACGGACCAGGCGCGCGTGCCTGATGCGCTGTGTCTCGATGGCCCGCTCATTCCCGGGGTGGTCAATAGCCACAGTCACGCGTTTCAGCGAGGCTTTGCCGGACGGACCGAGCGGCGCGAGGGCGCGCACGATGATTTCTGGTCCTGGCGCGAGCAGATGTACGGACTCGCGCTCAGGGTCAGCCCGGCGCAGCTCGAAGCAATCGCTACTCAGCTGTACGTGGAACTGCTGGAAGGCGGCTATACCCATGTATGCGAGTTTCATTACCTGCACCATGATCGCGACGGATCGCCTTTCGCGGATCCGCACGCGATGATGCGCGCGCTGGCGGCGGCGGCCGTGAGCACCGGCATAGGCCTCACCATCCTGCCGGTACTTTATGAGCGTGCCGGTTTTACCGAGTCGCACCTGAGCGAGCGACAGCGACGCTTCCGTTCCTCAGTGAGCGAGGTACTCGCTATGCGCGATGCAGCGCGACGCTGGGGTGAGCCGCTGATTTCGGCGGGGACCGCGATCCACTCTCTGCGCGCGGCATCAGCATCGTCCGTGCAGGCGCTCGCGCGGATGATCCGGGACGACCCTGGCCCGGTTCACATCCATATCGCCGAGCAGCGCGCGGAGGTGCGAGATTGCCTCGCGAGCACCGGTCTGTCGCCGGTCGCCTGGCTCGACCGCAATGTGACGCTCGACGCCCGGTGGCATCTGGTCCACGCGACGCATGTCGAAGCCTCCGAGCAGGACGCGATCGCCTGTGCGCGGGCTGGCGTGGTGGTCTGTCCTACGACCGAAGCCGACCTGGGCGACGGGCGGTTCGATCTCGACGGGTTTTCGAATCGCGGGATAGGCGTATCAATCGGGTCAGACAGCCACGTCTGCCGCAGCTGGATGCAGGAGGTTCGCCTGCTCGAATACTCGCAACGGCTCAGCCTGGAGCGGCGTAATGTCGCAGCGCGGCCGGACAGCGACCGCCCCTCCAGCGCGGAGGCGGTGCTGGAAGTCGCTTTGCCCGCGGGAGCACGCGCAGCCGGGCTGGGCGAGCGCTGGGGGTTGGCAGAAGGTGCGCGTGCCGATGCAGTCGAGTTGGAATGCAACGCCGCAGGTCTGCTCGGGATTCCCGCCGATGCCGCGCTCGATGCAGCAGTCTTTGCGAGCGATTCGCCGCCCGTCAAAGCCGTATGGGTAGCCGGCAGGCTACGGGTCAAGCGCGGTAGCCATTTGCAGCGCGATCGCGCTGCGAGCGGATTCAGGGCTGCGCTGGGCGAGCTGGCCGCGTGAGCGGCGCAGCGGCTCAGGCGTAAGCAGGGTCCTGCGCTGGCATGTGAAGTATCAGTACGTCCGCGGGCGAATCTCCGGTGCGTAACGAATGCGGCGCCGACCGATGCGAGACGAAAAGATTTTCCAGATACCGCAGACGGTGCCCCTGTTCCTCGATCGCGCCGCCCAGGACAATGATGAACATCCCGGCGGCGGAAGGGGCAAGCCGCACTGCAACCGAAGAGCGCGCCGGAATCCTCAGCTGCTCGATCGCCAGCCCATCACTGTCGGGCCCGTGAACAGCGACCAACGCGGGTTCTTTCAGCTGGGAAAGCACCGTTTCATCGAGCGCACTCAGCGGCGGACTGGCCCAATGCCGTTTGGGCCCAGGCTTTAGCACTGCGCGCTGCTGCGGAACAAACTTCGCCCCCGGATCACGAAATGCTCGCATCGTGATGTAGTCGACGCCGTCGGAGCCCGCTACTATCGGCCCGTAACCGGTGTAGGCTCCGGCATAGTGAACAATGAAGGGACCCAGATCCTTTGGGCTTCGGCCTATCGTCCCTGCACCGCGGGTGAAGAGCTGAAATTGGTTCTGAATGTGAAAATGCGTCGGGTTGATCGAGTCAGCGGATTGTTCGACCAGATAGCACTGCGGCGAACAGACATCGCCCTCGGGGGAGACAAAAAAATCGTTACGGAAATAACGCGTTCCGTTAAACAGCTGCCCGGCCTTCCGGTGCTGCTGCGCGTTCTCCCGCGTACCTATCATCAACATTTTTCGCCTCCCGAGATGGGGTCTGGTCCGTCAACCGGTGTTTCCGGTTTTGACACCCGCCATTGTCCACCGAATCGCTTCCGGAGAAAATTCGCCGCGCGGGGGGTGGAGAGCGCGAGCGCCCCTCCCGGCGCCGGACGAGTCACCGATTCGTCATTGATTTCAGGCACCGTTGTGACAATTCAAACACCCAGATGAGCGCCATCACTCTCGATCTCGTCAGCAAACACTGGGGCCCAACCCGGGCGGTCGACGCCATCTCTTTTGATGTCGCTCAGGGAAGTTTCGCCGTTCTACTGGGGCCCTCAGGATGCGGCAAGTCGACCAGCCTGCGTCTGGTTGCCGGCCTCGAGCGGGTTACCTCCGGCCGGATACTCCTAGGCGGAAGGGAGGTCACGCATGCGCCGCCATCCGAACGAAAAATCTCCATGGTTTTCCAGTCGTATGCTTTATTTCCGCACCTGACTGTCGCTGAAAATATTCTCTTCGGCCTACGTGTTCGCAAGGTGCCGCCGGCCGAGTGCGAGCAGCGGCT
>CAZZKA010000157.1:0-8350 GCA_964654745.1 uncultured Bordetella sp.
GTCTGGCTCGGCGGGTACGATGGCTTCCAGGTAGCACGGCGGCGCGCGAGCTCTTCGGAAGAAATCAAGATATCGGCGCGGCGCCGCGTGAGGTCGATGCGCACCCGGTCTCCGGTCTCAAGCAGCGCGAGCCCGCCACCCACCGCCGCCTCCGGGGAAGCGTTGAGAATCGAGGGGCTCGCCGACGTGCCAGACTGCCTGCCGTCCCCGACACAGGGAAGCATCGTGATGCCCTGTCGAACCAACGCATCGGGTGGCAGCATGTTGACCACTTCGGCAGCGCCCGGGTAGCCGATAGGGCCTGTGCCGCGGATGAACAGGATGCAATCCGCGTCGATTTTGAGCGCTGGGTCATTGATGCGGTCGTGATAGTCCTCCGGCCCCTCAAAGACGATCGCGCGCCCCTCGAACGCCTGGGGATCGGAGGGGTTTTCCAGATAACGTCGGCGAAACTCAGGCGAGATCACCGAAGTCTTCATCACCGCCGAGTCGAACAAATTGCCCGAGAGCACTGCAAATCCCGCCTGCTGCATCATCGGCTCGCCGAAACTCCGGATGACCTTGCGATCGCTTGCTGCCGACTGCGCGTAGACCTCCGCGATTGTTCTGCCGGAGACGGTCATCGCGTCGCCCTTTAACCGGCCGGCGGCAAGGAGCTCGTGCATGACCGCCGGTACGCCGCCCGCCCGGTGAAACTCCTCGCCCAGATACTCACCTGCAGGCATGCAGTTGACGAGCAGCGGAATGTCGTAGCCGATCCGGTCCCAGTCGCCGATCTCCAGCTCGACGCCCATGTGTCGCGCGACGGCGGTGATGTGTGGCGGGCAGTTGGTCGAGGCGCCAAGGGCGCTGGCCGCGACGATGGCGTTTTCAAAGGCCGCACGGGTCATGATCTTTGAGGGCCGCAGGTCTTCATGGACCATTGCGACGATCCTGCGGCCCGTGTGATAGGCCATCTGCGCGCGCTCGCGATACGGCGCGGGGATCGCCGCACAGCCCGGCAGCGACATGCCGAGCGCTTCGGCCAGGGAGTTCATCGACAACGCCGTTCCCATGGTGTTGCAGTGTCCGGCCGAGGGCGCGCCCGAGGCGACCATCTCGAGGAATTTGTCGTAATCGATACGCCCGGCGGCAAGCTCCTGGCGCGCAAACCATACGACCGTTCCGGAGCCGGCAAGGCCGCCGCCGTAATAGCCGTTGAGCATGGGGCCACCCGAAAGCACGATTGCGGGCAGATCGACGGTCGCCGCGCCCATCAGCATCGCCGGCGTGGTTTTGTCACAGCCGGTCGTAAGCACCACGCCATCCATCGGGTAGCCATGCAGCACCTCGACGAGCGTCAGGTAGGCGAGGTTGCGGTCGAGCGCTGCAGTGGGGCGCTTACCCGTTTCCTGAATCGGGTGCACTGGAAACTCGATCGGGATACCGCCCGCATCGCGAATACCGTCGCGCACACGGGAGGCGAGTTCGACGTGGTGACGGTTGCATGGCGAAAGGTCGCTTCCGGTCTGCGCAATGCCGATGACTGGCTTGCCGCTGCCGCGGAGTTCGTCCAGCGTAAGCCCGAAATTCATATACCGCTCGAGATAGAGCGCAGTCATACCGGGGTTGTCTGGATTGTCAAACCAGGCGCGCGAGCGCAGGCGCGGCGCAGAATCGTGGGGACGCTTGGACATCGGCAAGGCTCCGGTTGCAGGTGAGAGGAAGTGTATCAACCCCTTGGCGCAGCGCTGGCTGCACGGCTGCGCCGATTCGGGTAGGCTCAACGCATCGCCATCACCCGCGAGGCCGCTTGGACACAATACCCCTCTGGTTACACATCATCGCACTGGTCGTGCTGGTTCTGATTTCGGGTTTCTTTTCGATCGCCGAAACCAGCATGATGGCGCTCAACCGATTCCGCCTGGGGCATCTGGTGCGCCAGGGCCGACATAGCGCAAAACTCGCCTCGTCGCTGCTTGCCAAGACCGACAAACTGCTCGGCACCATCCTGCTCGGCAACAACGTCGTCAACACCGCCATCACCGCGATAGTCACTGCGCTCGCTATCCAAGCCTTCGGCCACAACGATACCGTGCTGCTCATTGCCACGGCCTCGGTTGCGCTCGTGATCATCATTTTTGCCGAGATCACACCCAAGGTGATCGGGGCCACCTGGCCGGAACGGGTAGCGCTTCCGGCAGCCTATCCTCTGCGTATTTTCATGACCGTCTTCTCGCCCGCGGTCTGGGCGGTGAACCTTATAGTGGGCCGTCTGCTGCGCTCAGTCGGCATCGATCCGAATGCCCCGCAGCAGACCAGGTTGTCGCTCGATGAGATGCGCACCATCGTGCTCGAGTCAGGCCATTTCATTCCGCAGAAACACCGTTCCATCCTCCTCAATCTGTTCGATCTGGAGCGTATCGCGGTCGATGACGTGATGATTCCGCGTAACCGTATCGAGGCGCTCGATCTGGCAACCGGCGAGACGGGGCTGCGCGAGCAGCTCGCCACCTGCTATCACAACAAGCTGCCGGTATTCGAGGGCGAAATCAATCGCGTCGTCGGTATCCTGCATGTGCGCCGTGCCCTGGGGTTATTGCAACGCGAAGGGTTTGATTCCAACGACGTGCGCGAGTTGCTCGTCGAGCCTTACTTCATACCGAGCGGGACCCCCGTTTTCAGGCAACTGCAGTTCTTTCAGGAAAACCGTCAGCGCGTCGGCCTCGTGGTCGACGAGTACGGCGAGGTCCAGGGTCTGATAACACTCGAAGACATCATCGAGGAAATCATCGGAGAATTCACCACCACGGCCCCGGGGGGCAGCGAAGCCGGACTGCGCTGGGATGAGGCGGGTGAAATCCTGGTCGACGGTAGCATCAGCCTGCGCGAACTCAACCGCCGTCTTGGAACGAGTTTTCCTTTGGACGGCCCGCGTACGCTCAACGGTCTGGTGATCGAGGCGCTCCAGGACCTTCCCGAGTCGAGTGTAGGACTGCGGTTCGGGCCGGTCATCGTGGAGATCCTGCAGGTCGAAGACCGCTTGGTTCGTAGCGCCCGCTTGCGCCTCATGCCCGAAAGGGTGCGCGTCGAGCCCGCGCGCAACGATCAGGCCGACGATATTGCCGCGAGCGCGTGAGATGGAAGGCGCAGGATGGGGGGCACCGGTCTGGGTTTTCGCGGCAGCGGCCATTCTGGGGTTGATGGCGGGCAGTACGCTCAACGTCGTGGTCCACCGCCTGCCCCGAATGCTCGAGAGCCAATGGCAGCGCGACGCGGCGCTGCTGCGCGACGAACCTGCCCCCGAGCCTGACCGGTTCAACCTGTTCGTCCCCGGTTCGCACTGTCCGGTCTGTCATCATCGCCTGCGCGCGCTCGAACTCGTGCCGCTTGTGAGCTGGCTCGCACTCAAGGCGCGCTGCTCGGCCTGCAAGGCACCCATTGCCCTGCGCTATCCGCTCGTTGAGGCCGCCTGCGCAGGCCTATTCATGCTGTGCGTCGCCCGCTTTGGCACGGGTCCGGCGGCGGGAGCGGCCATGATTTTTTGCGCGATCGTGCTGGCGGCCGCGGTGATAGACCTGGAGACCCAGTTACTGCCCGATGCGCTCACCCTGCCCCTGGTCTGGGCTGGACTGCTGGCGGCCCTGGCCGGCCTTGCGCCCGTTTCGTTACCCCAGGCGGTCGCGGGGGCTGCTGCGGGGTATTTGAGCCTCTGGCTGATCCACCACGCTTTTCGGCTGGTAGCCGGCAGGGAGGGCATGGGTTACGGCGACTTCAAGCTTTTTGCCGCGCTGGGGGCCTGGCTGGGCTGGGCAGAACTGCCGATGGTGCTACTCCTCGCAGCAGCCAGCGCCGCGGTCGTCACGGTCGCAGCCGGGCTCGCACGGCGACGCGATGTTCGCCAACCGATCGCCTTCGGGCCCTGGCTTGCGGGAGCCGGGCTGATCGCGCTCTTCGCCGGCCCGCTTTCCCCCGCGCTGCTGCCATGACCCCCCGCACCCAGCCCCTCGTGATCGGCCTGACCGGCGGCATCGGCAGCGGCAAGTCAACGGTTGCCGACCTCTTTGCCGCTCGCGGCGCAAGCCTCATCGACACCGACCTTATCGCCCACGCGCTCACCGGGCCCAAGGGGGGCGCCATGACCCAGATCGCCGAGCAATTCGGTCCGGGGGTCATCGCGGCCGACGGCAGGCTGGACCGCGCCGCCATGCGTAACCTCGCGTTTTCCGACGCCGGCGCAAGGCGAAGACTCGAAGCGATCCTCCACCCCATGATCCGCGCCGAATCACAGCGCCAGCTGGCGGTTGCTCAGGGCACCTATGTTGTCCTCGTCGTCCCGCTTCTGGTCGAGTCGGGCGCGTGGCGAGAGCGCGCTGACCGGCTGCTGGTAGTCGATTGCCCGACCGAGACTCAGATCACCAGGGTGATGTCGAGAAGCCAGCTCGACAGGACACAAGTCGAGGCTATCCTGGCCGCCCAGGCAAGCCGTGCGGCCCGGCTTGCCGCAGCCGACGATGTGGTCGACAACTCAGGCAGTGCGGACGCCCTGCCCGCGCAGGTCGCCGCGCTCGACGCGGTCTACCTCGCCCTCGCCCAAAGCCTTGCCGGCCACCACCCGCCGTCGGCCTGAGACCAGAAGCTGCGCCCCGGGGGTCGGCCAAAGTGCCCGTCGCAGGCCGTCCGACCGGGTCCAGGGCTCGCGCACTACGCCTGAACTGTTTGTATTCCCCTGGGCTTTGAGCCAGAATCGCGCAATGAGCGCTCAAGCAGGAGTCACCCTCGCTGGCGCCGGGCGGTTCTTGCGCGCGGCGCCTCAGCGCAGCCTGTTGCAATACGAATATCCGCTCAACGAACGGATACGGGCGCTTCTGCGCCTCGAAGATCTGTTCGACCGGTTCCAGCTCTTCAGCTCTCGCGAATCCTCGCAGGACCACCATGTGGCGCTCCTCACCCTTTTCGAGATCCTCGAGGTCACTGCGCGGGGCGATCTGCGCTCGGATCTGCTGCAGGAGTTCGAGCGCCAGCGGCAGACCATCAGCGCTTTCCGGGGCAATCCGTCCGTCTCGGTCGATGCCCTTGAGGCAACGCTCTCGCGCATCGAAGACGCCGTTGCCGGGCTCAATCGCATCAGCGGCCGCACCGGCCAGCACCTGCGCGACAACGAATGGTTGATGAGCATCCGAAGTCGTACCGGCATTGCGGGCGGGGCCTGCGAATTTGACCTGCCCTCCTATCACTCCTGGCAAAACCGCTCGCCCGACATCCGACAGACTGATTTCGATCGGTGGTCAGAGCCCCTCAAGCCGCTCTGCCAGGCACTTGGCGTGGTGCTCGGGCTGCTGCGCCGAAGCGGTACCTGGGTGCGCTTGAGCGCGCAGCAGGCAAGCTACCAGCAGCCGCTTGGCGGACGCATCTACCAGATGGTACAGGTACGACTTGACCCCGAAATCGGCGCGATACCCGAAATCAGCGCCAATCGCTACCTGCTCTGGATCCGCTTTACCTCCCAGACCGGAGATCAGCGCCCGAAGCCCTTCGAAGGCGAAGTCAACTTCGAATTGTCGCTCTGCAATCTCTGAGTAGCATTTAGCACCGCCCCGCCTCGTGGTCGCGCCGACTAAGCCGCTTCGGGTCAACTGCCCCACCTGCGCTGAACTCGCCGAGTTCAACGCGAGCAATCGTTGGCGCCCCTTCTGCTCGGAGCGCTGCAAGCGCATCGATCTGGGCGCGTGGGCGAGCGAGCAATACCGTATCGCAGGCAGTTCGCCTGACCCTACCGACCCTGCCCAGGGCGATATCGACAGCGGTTCGGCGGGCGGCAGGCACTGAGGCGGGGGACTTGCGGCTTACGCTCGGCCGTCCAGTCAGGCACCGCTCACAGGTCGGCCGCGCTCTCGAGTAGCGCACTCAGGTTGGAGGCCCCCGGCGCGTTAGCGGCGCACGGCGAGTTGTTCGATGACCGGCAGGGAAGCGGGCAGTAGCGGGGCGATGCCCACCGCTCCCGGATGCTGCCAACTCAGCGCCTGTCCCTCGCGTGACTGAGGATCGCCCTGCCAGCGATCGATGACCCGAAAGTGCAGCCTCACCCGGGCATGCGGATAGGAAAACTCCACTGTCGATAACGGGACTGAGGCCTCGACGCTCACGCCGAGTTCTTCGTGCAGTTCGCGCGCCAGCGCTGCCTCGACGCTTTCCCCGGTCTCAAGTTTTCCCCCAGGAAACTCCCACCAGCCGGCATAAGGTTTGCCCGCAGGGCGCTGGGCAAACAGCACCGAGCCGTCGGGCCGCCGCAGCACGCCGACCGCGACCTCGACCGGCGCCCGCGTATCAGCCTCACCCTGCGGCGTTGGGTCCTCAGCCTGCATGACAGCGCAGGGGCGCGCCCTAGCGAGGCCGCGAACGAGGCCGCGAGCGCGACGGCTTGAGCTGAGCCTGTCCCGACCAGTCGCGGGCGAATTGCCAGGCCACCCGCCCCGAGCGGGATCCCCGTTCCAGCGCAAAGCGAAGCGCGTCACCCCGTGCCGCCTCGGTCTCGGCAGCGCTACAGCCGAAGTGGCCCAGCCAGTGGGCGACGACCGCCAGGTATTCGTCCTGGCGAAACGGATAAAAGGAAACCCAGAGCCCGAATCGCTCTGACAGCGAAATTTTCTCCTCGACCGTCTCACCAGGATGAATCTCCCCGTCTTCCTGATGCTTGGCTGCAAGGTTTTCGCTCATGCGCTCGGGCATCAGATGGCGCCGGTTGGAGGTGGCGTAAATCAGCAGGTTGTCCGACTGCGCCGAGACCGAGCCGTCGAGCGCGCTCTTGAGCGCCTTATAGCCGGCCTCGCCTTCTTCAAAGGACAGGTCATCGCAAAAGACGATGAAGCGCTCGGGGCGCTTCGCAACCAGCTCGACAATGTCATGAAGATCTGCGAGATCGTCCTTATCGACTTCGATGAGGCGCAGACCTTTCGCGCCGTAGGCGTTGAGGCAAGCTTTGATGAGCGATGATTTACCCGTCCCGCGCGAACCGGTCAGCAGCACGTTGTTAGCCGGTAGCCCTTTGACGAACTGCCGGGTGTTGCGATCGATGACGGCTTTCTGCTCATCGATGTTGTGCAGATCGGCGAGCCGTACCGGCGAGAGCGTCCGCACGGGTTGCAGTTCGCCGCGCACTCCAAAGGCCGAAACGCGACGCCGCCAGCGGAATGCATAGGACGCCGACCACTGCGGCTCAGCCCCCGATCCCGGCAGCAGGCCAGAAAGCCCGGCAAGCAGGGGTTTGGCGAGCTCGGCGAGCTGCACGAGGGCTTCGCTTGCCGCTTTGCCCGACGCGTCAGGAGCGGTAGTCGGCGTTGATCGAGACATAGTCATGGGAAAGGTCACAGGTCCATACAGTGGTGCGGGCCGAGCCGCGCCCAAGCGCGACGCGGACATTGATTTCAGCTTCGCGCATCACGCGCTGGCCGTCTTCTTCGCGATAGGCCGGGTGACGCCCGCCGCGGGTTGCCACATGCACATCGCCGAGGTAAAGATCGATTCGACCCGAATCGAGATCGGCGACCCCGGCATAGCCGACTGCCGCAAGGATGCGTCCCAGATTGGGGTCGGAGGCGAAAAATGCTGTCTTCACCAAAGGCGAATGCGCGATGGCATAAGCCACCATCGCCGCCTCTTCGTCGCTGCGAGCCGCCTCGACTTCGATGGTGATGAACTTGGTCGCGCCCTCGCCATCCCGGACGATCGCCTGGGCAAGCTGCTGTGCGGCATCGATAAGTGCGGCGAGCAGCTCGGCTGCCCCGGGATCCCCATCCGAGTTGATTGAAAGGGGGCTCGCTGCGCTAGCAATCAGGATGAACGAATCGTTGGTCGACGTATCGCCATCGACCGTGATGCGGTTGAAGCTTCGGTCGGCGATCTCGCGCACCCAGCGCGCGAGCAGCGCCGGGGCGATCGCGGCGTCGGTGGCGAGGTAGCCCAGCATCGTCGCCATATTGGGCCGGATCATGCCCGCACCCTTGGAAATGCCTGAGATGGTGAGTTCGTGCCCACCGACCACCAGCCGTTTTGACACCGCCTTGGGCTGCGTATCGGTGGTCATAATGGCGTGCGCGGCATCCAACCAGTCCGATTTGCCGAGCGCGCCGGCAGCAAGGCCGATCCCGGCGCTCAAGCGCTCCATCGGAAGGTGCTCGAGAATGACGCCGGTCGAAAAGGGCAGCACGGCCTCAGTGGCGCAGCCAAGCCCATGTGCAAGCTGCTCGCAGCTCGCCCGCGCATCGGCAAGCCCGCGATCGCCTGTGCCGGCATTGGCGCAGCCGGTGTTTACAAGGAGCGCACGAATCGCGCCGCCGCTTGCCTCCAAATGATCGCGGCAGACCTGGACCGG
>CAZZKA010000158.1:0-5209 GCA_964654745.1 uncultured Bordetella sp.
CGAATCCACCAGGTGGCATAGGTGGAGAATTTGTAGCCTCGACGATATTCAAATTTATCGACGGCTTTCATCAGTCCGATGTTGCCTTCCTGGATCAGATCGAGGAACTGCAGGCCGCGATTGGTGTATTTCTTGGCAATTGAAATAACCAGACGCAGGTTGGCCTCGGTCATTTCCCGCTTGGCCTTGCGGGCGCGAGATTCGCCCGTGGTCATCTGCTTGTTGATTTCTTTCAGGTCGGCAAGCGGCAAAACCACCCGCGCCTGCAGATCGATCAGCTTTTGCTGCAGATCCTGGATCGCCGGCACGTTGCGGGTAAGCACCTGCTGCCAGGCCGAGGACTTGACCAGCTCGCCTTCGACCCACCGCAGGTTGGTTTCGTTGCCGGGGAATGAGGCGATGAAATGCTCGCGCGGCATGCCGACTCTGCGCAGACAGATGTCAGCGATCGAACGCTCGAGCTTGCGGATTTCCTCGACCTGGTTACGCAGCGTATCGCAAAGTTTCTCGACGATCTTTGCGGTAAACCGGATCGTCATCAGCTCGTTTTGAATCTCGGTCTGCGCCTTCACGTACGACTTGCTGCGGTACCCGTCCTTTTCAAAGGCAACGCGCATGCGGTCAAACCCCGAGCTGATCACCTCAAACTTGACCAGTGCGTCGCGCTTGAGTTCTTCGAGGCGTGCGGAGTTGGCGCCACCGCCGCCCTCGCCGTCCTCGTCCTCAAAATCCCCTTCATCGGCGGGCGTCGGAGCTGCGATGAATTCGGTGGGTTCTTCGGCGTTGGGGTCGATCAGACCGTCGACAACTTCATCGATCCGCAGCGTGCCCGTGCGAATCCTGTCCGCGTGGTCGAGGACTTCTTTGATCGTGGTCGGGCAGGCTGAAATCGCCTGCACCATATGTTTGAGACCGTCCTCGATGCGCTTGGCGATCTCGATTTCACCTTCGCGCGTGAGCAACTCGACCGAACCCATCTCGCGCATGTACATGCGTACCGGATCCGTCGTGCGGCCGAACTCAGAGTCCACCGTCGACAAGGCAGCTTCGGCCTCTTCCTCGGCATCTTCGTCTGAGCTGATAACGGGAGGGTTGTCGTTGATCAGCAGCGTTTCAGCGTCTGGCGCCTGATCGTAGACCGCGATACCCATGTCATTGAATGTCGCGTTGATCGATTCGACTGCTTCGGCATCGATCAGATCCTCGGGCAGGTGATCGCGGATTTCGGCATGGGTAAGGAAGCCCCTCTCCTTGCCGAGCTTGATCAGGATCTTGAGGTTGTTGCGGGTGGCCTCGCGCTGCTCCTCGGTGACGCCAGAGCGGCCGCCGAGTTCTTTGAGCAGCTGCTTTTCCTTGGCACGGCTACCGCGTTTGGTCGGTTTGACGGGCGCAACCGGCACCTCCGGAATCACCTCGACCTCGGTATCGCCATCTTCGAACGCCTCGGCCTGATCGCCATCGCCGGCCTCGGCAATCAGGTCGTCGCCCTCTTCGGCGGACGCAGCCTTACCCGGCTTACCCGGTTTCCCGGGCTTGGCTGCCTTGCCGGAGGGCTTGCTACCGGGCTTGGCAGGCGCCGCGGCGCCCGATTTGCCCGCTGGTTTCGGGGCTGCAGTCGCGGGCGCGGTGCCCTGTCCCGCCTTGGTGGCGGGCTTTTGCGGCGAAGCCGCTGCTTTCAAAGGCGCCGCGGGCGAGGCCTTGGAGATAGTCTTTTCCGACGCCTTCAACGGGCCGGTTGTGGAAGTGGGCGGCGCGGCCTTACCGGCGGTCTTGGTCGTCGCAACGCCAGCCGGCTTGGTCTCCGCTTTCGCGACGGGTTTGGTTACGGGCTTGGTTGCTGGCGTAGCTACGGGCTTGGCCGCTTCTGCCTTGGGCGACGACTTGGGCATCGCCGCCGGCTTGGACGGGGCCTTGAGGATCGGTTTGCCAGCGGGCTTTGCAGTCTGGCCTGAAGGCTTGTGCGACTTGCTGGCCGTCTTGCCGGAAGCCTTGGGGGTAACGCCCGCTACCGGCTTGGACGCGGGCTTGGACGCGGGCTTAGAGAGCGGTTTTGCGGACGATTTACCGACTGGTTTCGAGGCCGGCTTGGCGGAAACTTTTGGCGACGCTTTGCCAGACGCTTTGATGAGCGGTTTAGCGGTCGGCTTAGCCGCTTTAATCGGCGCTTTGGCCGGCGCTTTGACCGACGCTTTGGCCGGCGCTTTGGCCGACGCTTTAACCGGCGCCTTAATCGGCGATTTAGCCGTGGGCTTTGCGGCAGGTTTGGCGGCCGCCTGGGTTGTGACCGATTTCGTTACCGGCTTGGATACAGTCTTTGAAGCCGATTTTGCGGAGGATTTTTTCGCGGCTAGGGCGGGGGCTTTGCCTCGAGATGAAGCTTTGCCGGCGGATTGGGCCTTGGCGCTGGACGATGAGGCTTTCACGCCGGCGGGTTTGACGCTTGCGCGGGACAAAGAAGGTTTTTTCGAGGCGGCGATCGCCCGGGAGCGGGTGTTTGCGGATTTGGCCAGCAAGGTGCTGGGCTTCGCGCGACGATCCGGAGTTTTGCTCATTCCCATTGCCCTGAAAGATTGCGGAAAACCTTCTATTTTATCACAGACTTGCTCATTCTCAGGAGGTCCTGATACCGCTCGCGATCGGCGTCTGTCCGGATGCCGCCCGCAACCAAGGCATCGATCTGCTGACGCGCCCACTTGTACTTGAGCTGAGCGAGCGCACCCTCAAGCTCCGACCCCGCTTCGTCGGCGCTGAGTTCCGACAGTCCGGTCGAATCCTTGGCGCTTGCACGCTCAAGGCGCGACGCAGCCTCGGGGTCTAGTTCGCGCAGTCGCTCGCAAGCATTGGCAAACGTGCTGTTGGGCGGCAATTCGGCGAGGGTACTGACCCACCGCGAGAGTTCGCTCGGTAGCCAGGGCTCCTCTGAAGCCACTCCCGCAGCGAGCACCGGATGGAACGCAAGCAGCAGCCGAACCCTCGCATCGAGGTCTGGCGCGGCCACTGGCATGCGGAGCGCCGACGCCTCACGCCGCCATCCGTCCCGCGCAGAGCCCCCGCCGCCGGCAAACCGGCCCCTCGCTAAAGACCCGGCCCGGTCTGTCGGCTGCTCCGGCCTCGCACCAGCAGACTGGGGCTGCGCTCCCCGGGTAGCCGGCCGACCGGCTTCGGCCAGATACCGCTCGACTTCCGGCACGGAGAGTTCGCTCAGGTGCGCGAGCCGATGCACAATTTGCAAGCGCAGCGCCGGAGCAGCGAGTTCGGCCACCAGCGGCCGCGCCTGCGCAAGCAGCAGCGCGCGCCCCTCGGAACTATTCAAGTCAGTCTGCGCCGAAAGTTCGCGAAGCAACAGCTCGGAGAGCGTCACGGTCCTGGCGAGCATTTCCTCCCACGCAGGCCGACCGTGTTCACGCACAAAACTGTCGGGATCATGCTCGGGCGGCAGAAACAGAAAGTCGATCCTGCGGGTATCCGAGGTGTGGGCCAGGCTGGCTCCCAGGGCGCGCCACGCGGCTCGCCGTCCGGCGGCGTCGCCATCGAAGGCAAACACGACCCGGTCGGCGAGCCTGACCAGCTTACGAAGGTGGTCTGGCGTCGTCGCCGTCCCCAAGGTCGCCACCGCATTAGCTATGCCGTGTTGGGCAAGCATCACCACGTCCATGTAGCCCTCGACGACGATGACGCAGTTCTCCCGCCGTATCGCCTCGCGCGCTTCGAATACGCCGTAGACCTCACGGCCCTTGGAGAAAACCGCCGTTTCGGGGGAATTGAGGTACTTGGGCTCGCCGCTGTCGAGCACCCGGCCGCCAAACCCAATCACCTGCCCGCGCGCGTTTCGGATCGGAAACATGATCCGGTCGCGAAAGCGGTCATAACGGCGGCTGCGCCGCGGAGGCGCACCGTCCGTCTCAGCCGCACCGCCACGCCCCTGAACCGGGGCTTCGGGGTCGACCCCTTGACGATCGGAGGCTGCGGAACCTTCGGAATCGGCGCCCGAGCGATCGGCGCGCGCAACTCCCGCCTCCTCTGCGGGAGCATCGATCACCAGGCCCGCGTCGACCACCACGGCCGCCGAATAGTCGGGGACCGCTGCCTCGAGCGCTCGCCACTGCGCTGGCGCGTAGCCGATGCCGAAGCGCGCTGCGGTCTCGCCGGTCAGGCTGCGACGCTTGAGGTATTCGATCGCCTTGGGCGATTCGCGAAGACAGCGCCGGTAAAAGCGCGCGCTCGACTCGAGTACCGATCCGAGATCTGCGGCCGCAGCCGCGGCTTGCCGCGCAGCAGCAACATCGCCCGCGCTCGCCTCCGGCACGGTCATACCCGCCTCGCGCGCCAGATCGCGAATCGCTTCGACATACCCGTGGCCCGCGTGCTCCATCAAAAAGCCGATGACCGAGCCATGCGCGCCGCATCCAAAGCAGTGATAGAACTGCTTGGTCGGACTGACAGTGAAAGAAGGCGACTTTTCGCCGTGAAACGGACAAAGACCCAGGAAGTTGGCACCGGCCCGGCGCAATTTCACATGCCGCCCGACGACTTCGACGATGTCGATGCGGGCGAGCAGCTGTTGGATGAAGTCCTGGGGAATCACCGAGTCAAGTGTAGCCTGATGCCAGGCTTGAAGGACTCGAGACCGGCGCCGTCAAAGCGCCGAGGCTCAACGGCTGAGCCGCGCCTTGACGAGTGCGGAGACGGCTGCCATGTCGGCGCGCCCCGCCAGGCGCCCGCGCACGATTCCCATCACCTTGCCCATGTCCTGGGGACCCGCAGCGCCGGTTTCCGTCACCGCCCGATCGATTGTCGCCTCGATCTCGGCCGAATCCGCCTGCGCAGGCAGGTACGCGAGCAAAATGGATAGTTCAAATTTTTCGCGATCGGCCAGATCCTGGCGGCCGCCTGCTTCGAACTGGGTAATCGAATCTCTGCGCTGCTTGGCGAGCTTTTCGACCACCGCCGCAATCTGACCATCATCCAGCACGATCCGCTCATCGACCTCGCGCTGCTTGATCGCCGCGAGGAGCATCCGGATGGCAGACAGACGATCGGACTCTCTGGCCCGCATCGCAGACTTCATGTCCTCGCTGATTCGGTCTTTGAGACTCATGGATGAAGACTGCCGGTGAATCTTCTGGGGAGACGGAACTGCTCGGACACCCCGAAGCGGTTAGGCCCCGCAGGTCCAACCGCCCGAAAGCGTACCGCTGTTAGTACATCT
>CAZZKA010000158.1:5309-8338 GCA_964654745.1 uncultured Bordetella sp.
CGCTGTTAGTACATCTTCTTGGGAAGCATCTGGCTGCGGATGCGCTTGAAATGGCGCTTGACCGCAGCGGCTTTTTTGCGTTTGCGCTCAGAAGTGGGCTTCTCATAGAACTCGCGAGCGCGAAGTTCTGTGATGATTCCGGCTTTCTCTATCGTCCGTTTAAAGCGCCTGAGCGCCACATCAAACGGCTCGTTTTCCTTGACCCGGACTGTCGGCATTGAAAGTCACCCTTCGTTTAGCGGAACCAAAAAGTATAAGTCGGTTCGCCCCGCCCAGTCAAAACAGATCAGGATCCGGGGAAAACCCGGCCGGCAGGGCGGCGGTACCCGGAGCCGGTGTGCACCGGCGCGGTGCACCAGCGATCGGCGCTGCGCTTTCCTGATCAGCCTGCCCCGGCCGACCGATTCGGCCCCCGTACCATGGACTCGGCTGCCACGAATGCCGATGCCCAGGCCCATTGAAAGTTATAGCCACCCAACCAGCCGATCACATCGACCACCTCGCCGATGAAGTACAGGCCGGGCACGCGCCGCGATTCCATGCTGCGCGGATCAAGTTCGTCGGTCGCGACTCCGCCGGCTGTGACCTCGGCCTTGCGGTAACCCTCGCTCCCGGAGGGCTGCAAAGACCAGCGGCTGAGCCCTTCGGCGATTCTTTCCAAGTCCCGATTGCCGAACTCAGCAAGAGGACGGCGAGCCCAATCCTGTCCAGACGGTTCCGCCAGACGCGCGGACCACAGCTGAGCCAGGCGCCTGGGCAGCCGATCGGCGAGCGCTGCGGCTAGCGGGCGCCGACCGGCGCCTGCGCGCAGGCCAGCCAGCCACGCCCGCGCATCCTCTCCGTTCAGCAGATCGATGTGGAGCTCTTGGCCGGGCCGCCAGAAACTCGAGACCTGCAGCACCGCCGGGCCGGAGAGGCCCCGATGAGTGAAAAGCAGATCTTCCTCAAAGAGAGGAGAGTCTGCGGCTCTCGCGCGCACCGGGTTTGCAATACCCGCCAGCTCCGCGAAGGGTTGCCAGGATGTCGCGTCAAAGACGAGTGGCACGAGTGCCGGACGCGGTTCAACGACGCGGTGCCCAAACTGCCGGGCAAGTCGCATCCCCAGGTCGGAGGCCCCGATCTTGGGAATCGACAGCCCCCCGGTGGCGATCACCACCGAGCGCGCGCGCAGCGTACCCTGGTCGGTATCGAGTTCGAATCGGGCCTGCGTCGGGTCGGGCGCGCGCGCGCGCAAGGCAAGGAGCGCACAGGGCCGGCGTTCTTCCACCCCTGCGCGAGCACCCTCCTCAGTGAGCATCGCGATGATGGCCTCAGCAGAACCATCGCAAAACAACTGGCCTTTGTGTTTCTCGTGAAAACCTATGCCGTAGCGGCGCACGAGCGCGATGAAGCGTTCGGGCGGGTAAGCGCGCAGGGCAAAGCGCGCAAACCCCGGGTCGGTCCCCGCGTAGCGCTCCAGGCGGCCGCCCTCGCGGTTAGTGAAGTTACAGCGCCCTCCGCCAGAGATGCGGATTTTTTCGCCGCGACGCTCACTGTGGTCGATCAGGACGACGCGCAGGCCACGTTGCGCCGCCACCGCAGCGCAAAACATGCCGGCAGCGCCTCCGCCGATCACGGCCAGATCCAAGCATCGCGAGGTAGTCACCATGCAATACTACGGCCATGCGCGTCCTGGGGATCGAAACGTCCTGCGATGAAACCGGTATCGCGGTCTTCTGCACTGAGCGGGGACTTCTCGGGCAGGCGCTGCACTCGCAGGTGGCCATGCACGAGGCCTACGGCGGCGTGGTTCCCGAGCTCGCCTCGCGTGACCACGTCCGCAGAATCCTTCCCCTCACGCGACAGGCGCTCGCGCAATCAGGGCTTGCGATAGCAGACTTAGACGGCGTAGCGTGGACCGAAGGTCCGGGATTGGCCGGGGCACTGCTGGTCGGCGCCGCAACGGGCGCCACCCTCGCCTGGGCTTTGGGTATCCCTGGGATAGGGATCCATCACCTTGAGGGGCACCTGCTCTCGCCGCTTCTCGCCGACGAGCGGCCACCGATGCCCTTCATCGCGCTCCTCGCCTCGGGAGGCCATACCCAGCTGCTCGCCGTCGACGCGATAGGACGCTACCGCCTGCTCGGAGAAACGCTCGACGACGCGGCGGGCGAGGCTTTCGACAAGAGCGCCAAGCTCCTCGGGCTCGGTTATCCGGGCGGCCCCGCCTTGTCCCGCCTCGCTGAGCGCGGGCGTCCGGGGCGCTACCGATTGCCGCGCCCCATGCTGCACGAGCCCGGGCTCGCGCTGAGTTTCAGCGGCTTGAAAACAGCGGTGCGCGCGCGCATCGGGCCAGGGCTGGCCGACGATGCCGACCGGGCGGATCTCGCCCTCGAAGTCGAGTCTGCGATCACCGACGTTCTGGCGGCCAAGGCGGTTCGCGCGGTGAAGGAAACGGGTATTCCGAGGCTGGTGGTGGCTGGCGGAGTGAGCGCAAACATTCGATTGCGAGGCCGTCTGGCTGAAATGGCGCGCAAAGAACGATTTGCCTGCTGGTTTCCGCCCCCGGCACTGTGCACGGACAACGGCGCGATGATCGCACTGGCCGGCGCGCTGCGGCTCGAGGCCATGGGCGAGCGGGCGCCAGCGCCGGCCGCTGCGGCATCGTTCACGGTCCGCCCGCGCTGGCCGCTCGAAGAACTGCCACCTGCCTGACCGGGCGCCAGAGAGTTTTCAGCGACCGGCGCCCGCTGCGGGCCAGAGCCAGGCGGCGCCACGGACGCCCGATGCGTCGCCGTGCCGGGGCGGTTCCAGACGCGTCGTGATCCGGTCAGAAAAAATATAGCGGTCCCACCGACGGGGGATCGCCGTGTACAGATCGGCAATGCGGCCCAGCCCTCCGCCCAACACGATCACGTCAGGGTCAAGCACATTGATCACCGAAGCCAGCGCCCGCGCGAGGCGGTCAATGTAGCGCTGGTAACTCGCTGCGGCCGACGGCTCGCCCGCCAAGGCTGCCGTCACCAAAGCCTCGGCGTCGGGATAGGGCC
>CAZZKA010000159.1:0-8328 GCA_964654745.1 uncultured Bordetella sp.
CCGGTTCGCCGACGAAATGGCGGTTGACTTTTACCTCCGATCGACTACATTGCCCCGACAAACAAACAGGGAGACAGTCATGCAGAAACGCTTCCGCCTCAAGGCGCTGGGCCTTGCAGCAGCTTTGACGCTATGCGGGGCAGTGGCCCAGGCCCAGCCGGTCAAACTCAAATTTGCAATCTTTTCGCCCGACAAGGAAGCGACCTTTCTGAGCGTGTTCAAGCCCTTTGCTGAAAACGTCAACAAAGAAGCGGCCGGGCTGGTCGAGATCGACTTGTTCCCGAATGGCGCGCTGGGCCGCAGTCCGGTCCAGCAGGCCCAGATGGTGCTGGATGGCGTTGCCGATCTCGCATGGGTCATTGCCTCCTATACGCCGGGCCGGTTCCAGGAGAACGAGGTATTCGAGTTACCCGGGGTCTTCGCCGACCTCAGGGAAGCCACGCTTGTCTTCACCCGCCTCGTGAACTCCGGAAAGATTCGCGGCTACGACGACTTCTTTCCGATCGGACTGTTCGGCACCGCGCCCTACAGCCTGCACTCCCGTTCAGCGATTAACTCCATCGCCGATATCAAGGGCAAGAAGATTCGTACCTCGGGCGCGATCGAAAGCGAGACCATCAAGGCGCTCGGTGCGGTGGCGATCGGCATGCCAGTGACGGAGGTACCCGAAGCCATCAGCCGCGGGACGATAGACGGAACGACCTCGCACCCGGCGCCGCTCGTCGATTTCGGTATCTCGCGCGTCACCAGCGCGCACTATTTCACCCGTCTGGGCGTCGTGCCGCTAGCGATCCTGATGAACCGCAAGAAATTCGATGCACTGCCTAAAGCGGCACAGGATACGATCCGCAAGTACAGCGGCGATTGGACGGCAGCGCGTTTCAACGAAGGTATCGGTAATTACAACGGCTCGGTTGTTCAGCAACTTCAGGCCGATCCCAAGCGCAAGGTCGTGTTCCCGTCGCAGGCGGACCTTGATGCGATGCGGCCCGCCTTCCAGGCTGTGACCGATGCCTGGGTGGCCAAATCGCCCCGCAACAAGGAGCTTCTGGGTCTCGTTCAGGCCGAGCTCGCTAACGTGCGGGCCGGTCGGTAGACCGGTATCCCGTTGCCCCGCGTGACGGCCCAGAAGGACCCTGCCGGGGCGACCGAGCCTGCTGCGCCGCAACCTGCCGGCGGGCTCCTCGTCCGACTCGAGCGGCTCGGGTTGCTCGCCACCCGGGGCTTGTCGGTGCTCGGGCTTGCGGGTCTGATGGTGCTCGCGCTGATGACCCTGTTCGATGGTCTCGCCCGCTGGCTGCTCAACCAACCCATAGAGGGGGTGCGCGACCTTGCCGCGGTTGCCGTTGCGCTCGCGGTCAGTTGCTGCCTTCCGGTCGGCCTGATGGAGCGCAGCAATATCTCGATTCGTCTCGCCGCGCACGTACTTGGCGAGCGCGCCGGGCGCGTGCTCGACGCTGTGGCGGCGGTACTGGTCGCATTGGTGATGGCCGCATTCGGATGGCAGTTCCTGATCTTTGCCGGCAAGATCGCCAAGGCCAACGAGACCACCTGGATTCTTAAAATTCCCACGGCACCGTTCTGGTACGGCGTTTGCGCAATCCTGAGTGCTGCGTTCATCGTTCAATTGATCGTCGTTGCGCTCGAAATCGGACGGCTCGCGGGCCGCTTTGAACATTCGGCGCGGGGCCAGGCGTGACGGCGCTTGCGATCGGTGGGTTGGGTCTGCTCTCGCTTTGCGGACTGATACTGCTGCAGGTACCTATCGGTTTTGCGATGATCATCGTCGGGCTTGCTGGCTATGCGCTTCAGGCGGGCTGGGGCCCGGCGTTGACCGTGCTCGCAAGCGAGTCGTCGGGCCTGCTCGCAAGTGTCGATCTGGCTACCGTGCCACTCTTTCTGATGATGGGTACTTTCGCGAGCGCAGCCGGATTTTCACGCGATATTTACCGCGCTGCCGCTTCGTGGTTCGGCCATCGCCGGGGCGGGCTGGCCTATTCGACCATGGGCGGTTGCGCGGTGTTTGGCGCCGTCTGTGGCTCTTCTACGGCGACCGCTGCGACCTTTGCTAAGGCGGCGCTCCCCGAGATGCTGGCACGTGGCTACTCGCCTGCATTTTCGGCCGGCACTATCGCTGCAGGCGGAACCCTCAAGGCCTTGATACCGCCGTCGATCGTGATGATCCTCTACTGCGTGGTTACCAAGACCTATATTTTCGATCTCTTTTACGCGGCGCTCGTACCGGCGCTCGCTGCGCTGCTGCTCAATATGCTTGCCATCCGGCTGGTCATCGGATTACGCCCGGAGCTTGCGCCGGTGAGCAGTCCGGCGAGCTCCTGGGAGCGCTGGCGGTCACTGCGCGAGGCCTGGCCGGTCCTCGCGCTGATGTCAGCGATCTTCGCAGGACTGTACAGCGGGGTCTTTACTGTCAACGAAGCCGCGTCGGTTGCAGCCATTCTGTCGCTTGTATTTGCGCTGGCGCGTGGTCGATTGAGTTGGGCGGCGGTCTGGCAGGGCCTTCGCGAGACCGCCAGTGCGACGGCGATGATCTACACCATCATCATCGGAGCCTCGATTTTTTCTTATTTCATCACGCTGGCGCGCGTGCCAGAGGCGTTGGTTGCGCTTATCAGCGATATGCCGATGCCACCACTTGTCATCATCGCCTGCCTGCTGCTTGCCTATCTTGCGTTGGGGGCGATCTTTGACGAGATCGCTGCGATGCTGATCACCTTGCCTTTCGTGCTGCCCGTGATTGAAAAAATGGGCTTCGATCCGATCTGGTGGGGCGTGGTGAACGTGGTGATCGTCGAGTTGGGCATGATCATCCCGCCCATAGGCATCATCGTCTTTGTACTTCACGGTCTTGCGCCGTCGATACCGATCCGGGATATCTACCGCGGAGTGGCGCCATTCATTGCCGCGGATCTGGTGTTGCTTGCGCTGCTCGTGCTTTTTCCGGCGATGACGCTCTGGTTGCCGGGGCTGCTTCGCGGCTAAAACAAGTCAGGGTGTACAACTTCCTTTCGGATCGAGGTCAGCGATGGTTAAGTGGTGCCGTTTCGAAGCGGCTGGTAGGGTTTCCTACGGGATTGTCGAGGGCGCATCGGTCATACCCGTGCGAGGTTCCCCTTTTATCGGTCATGAGCGCAGCGCCGAGCGGCTGGCTCTTGACGCGGTAAAACTGCTCGTCCCGGTAGTGCCGGGAACATTTTTTTGCGCAGGCCTTAACTACGCCGGGCACATCCGCGAAGTCGCCGAGAAGATCGGTGAGAAGCCCAACCTGCCGACGCGGGCAGAGATCGGCTATCGCGCCAACAGCGCTCTGATCGCGCATGGCGACGATATCGTCAAGCCTGCGGATGCGACAGAGCAATTCCAGTATGAAGGCGAACTTGTCGCCGTATTTGGTAAGCCCGTACGCAAGGTCTCTCCCGAGCAGGCGTTAGAAAGCGTCTTCGGCTGGACGATAGGCAACGATGTCAGCGAGCGTAGCTGGCAAAAGAGCGACCGTACTTTTTACCGCTCGAAAAACTCCGATACCTTCAAGCCTATGGGGCCCTGGATCGTGACCGGGCTCGACTATCGCTCGATGAAGACCATCATCCGGCTCAACGGGCGTCAGGTGGACAGCTTCGATACCGCCGATATGATTTTCCGGCCCGAGGTCTTCATCAGCGAGACCTCGCGTTACTGCACGATCAGTCCGGGGGACGTGATGTGGTTCGGAACTGAGGGCAAGCAGGAAAATCTCAGGCCGGGCGACGTGATCGAGATCGAGATCAGCGGCATCGGTGTGTTGCGCAACCAGGTGGTCGCCGAGTCTGCCTGAGCGCAAGCCAGATTCAGGGCGACTCGCGAAGCGGTCGCTGGCCGTCGGGTGGCATGGTCTCGCTAGTATTAAGCACAAAGGCGAGCATTGAGTAATAACCGCAGAGGGCGGTCAGATCGAGTGCACCGGCGCGGCCAAAGTGCTGCACCGCTTCTTCGAACACCGGGCCGGTCGGCGAGCCGGCGCGCAGCGTCCCCAGGACGTAGTCGTGGACGACGCGCTGAGGATCCGACATGTCGTGAGGGATCTCATCGCGCTGGATCGCTCGGATGATGCCGTCGGCAAGGTCGGTGTTGGTGCGTGCGATGCGTTCGTGCGCAAACCATTCGAACTGACAGGTCCAATGGCGGGCGATGAGCAGGATGGCGAGCTCGATCAGCGCCGGGGGCAGGGTGGAACGAAAGCGCAGATAGGAGCCGACCTGCTGAACGACATCGGCCAGGTCGGGATTGTGGAGCAGCGGAAGAAACGGACCGCGCACGCTGCCGCGCGGCCCCTCCGCGATGCGGGCGGCAACTTCTTTTTGCCGGGGGGTCATCTGGTGGTCGGCAAGGGCAGGAAAACGGGCTGTCGTCACGGCGGTTCCTGAGTCGAAGGGTCTGAAAACGATTCTAACAAGCTTGACACTGTGCACTGTCGGCGAGAGGATCAGTCGGTTCGAAAATCGACGGATCCGGACGCGAGTCAGGATCCGGGAGGGCCGGCTGATGCCAAAGCTTTTTGTTCTGCTGCTGCTTGTGACCGCCGGACTGCTACCCGCTGTGTCCCGAGCGGATGCCTACCCGGCGGAGATGATCCGCATCATCGTTCCGTATGCGCCAGGCGGGATTGCCGATGTGCTCGCGCGGCTGGTCGGTAGTCGCATGGAGACGGCCTTCAGACAGCCGGTCACCGTTGAGAATCGCGCTGGCGCAAACGGAACCATTGCGCAGCAATTTGTCGCGGCGGCCAGGCCCGACGGTTACACCCTGCTCCTGGGTAATACCAGCACGCAGGTGGTTAATGCGCACCTGTACACCAAGCTCAATTTCAATATTGGCAAGGCGTTCCAGCCGGTGGGTCTGATTGCCTCGAGCCCGATGTTGCTTGTCGTTGCGTCGGGCAGTCCAGCCAATTCTGTGGCTGATCTGCTGGCGGCTGCGCGCGCGGCGCCGGTGCCGCTTAATTTCGGGTCGGCGGGCAACGGATCTGCCTCGCACCTGTCGCTGCTGCTGCTCGCAATGCAGGCCAAAGTGGCTTTCAATCACGTACCGTATAAGGGAACGGCACAAATTGCGCCGGATCTGATCGGCGGCAGGCTGGATGGCTACTTTGACACGCCGATCACTGCGATGCCGCTGCTCAAGTCGGGCAAGCTGAAGGCTATTGGTGTGGCGAGCCGTGATCCGCAGCCGGCTCTTGCCGGGGTGCCGACGATCGCAGCTACGCTGCCAGGCTACGAGATGAGCACGTGGCTCGGGCTCTTCGGTCCTGCGGGGATGCCACGCGAGCGGGTCGACAAGTTGAACGCGACGCTGCGCGCGATCCTTATGGAGCCGGCGCTGCGCCAGCAGCTGATCGATCAGGGTAATGAGGTTCGTCCCGGCTCGGCTGCGGAGTTTGAAAGTTTCATCGCGGCCGAGATGAGCCGTATCGGCGAACTGATTCGCGCAGCGGCGATCAAACTCGACAACTGATCATCCTATCAACAGGACCCGACATGGCCAGAATCCGACACATCGCCATCGCCACTCAGGACCCCGATAAGGCGCTCGAGTTCTACCAGAACGCCTTTGGCTTCCGAAAGCTCAAAGCGCTCGACAACGAACGGGCGAAGGGTTACATGGTCACCGATGGCTCGATCAATATCGTGCTGCTCAAGTTCAAGACCGACCAGCTCGGCAAGGGTATGGACTATGTGGGCCTGCATCACTTTGGCGTCTATACCGACGAGGCCGACGCAGTCGTCGACCGAGTGTTCGCCAACGGCGGCGAGCAGTATGTCGATGAGATGGAACTCACTCCCGTCAACGACGGCAAATACCGCCGGCCCGACAAGTTCCGGGGCTTCGAGGGCATGGTGTTTGATGTCGCTGATGCGCCCTGGCCGGGCACGCGAGAGTACGACGGAGCTTGAGGGGCGCGCCTAGCGCGCGAGCGGATCGGGGCGAAACTGAATCTGTACTGCCCGAGGGCGCGAGCCCTTGCCGCCTTCCATGAGCCAGGGCGTGCGATCGCCGCTGCTGCTCCAAAGGCCGCGACCCTTCCATCCTGCCGAGGGGTCATCGATGCGGCCGTCGAGCCCCTTGGCGTAAAAGCCCATGGGATACGGAATTCGGATCATGACCATCTGTCCGTCCTTGTACGCGACGAAGCCGTCGTTCAAGTTTGCGGTGGAGATGGGGATGTTGGCACCCAGACCCGAGGTGTTGTGGTGATCGACCCAGGTGTAATAACTCGCCTCTGCGCTGGAGTCTGGCACGCCTTCAAAGCCAGGGCCGGGATAGCGATGCAGTGACCAGCCTTCCGGGCAGTGGTCGCCTAGCGCGGCAGGTCCGTTGAGTGGCGCCTTGCAGAGGCGGCGGTCGAAACGGCCGAGATGCCCGCTCGACATCGAAGCCCAAAGCACGCCGTCGCGATCGATGTCGCCTCCGCGGATGCCCAGCGCAGCTGCGGGAATCGCATAGAACTCGCTGAGACCGCTCTTCGGGTCGAAACGCAAAAAGCCCGCTCGGCCGCTGAAGGTGCCGCTTGTATACCAGATCGACCCGTCGGTCGGATGGGGCATGACTGCATACGGCCCCGAACCGGGGTTGAAGCGCACATCGCGCGCCGGGTCCGCTGGCTGGCCGGGTTCGGTCCACTCATCCCGGCGTCCGTTACCGTTGGTATCGAGGATGAAGGGCGACCACCCCTGGGCGGCGATCGCATCGCCTGTCTCATCGTAGGTTTTCGTGTCTATCCAGCCCGCGACCTGGCCGGTACCGCTGAACCATAGCGTATTGCGCTCGTCGTAACCAAACTGCGGATGGTGTGTGCCGAAACAGGTATCGATAAAGTGGTACTTGCCGCTTTGGATGTCGAGCATCGCGGCTTGCCGGGATGATCTCTCCAGCGGAAAGGTTCGTGCGGAGGGGTGGCTTGAACCCTTGCGGCAGATCGCGGGATTGTCCTGACTGCGAACACTCGCCGCCATCCACAATCGCCCCCGGTGATCGAACATCGCGTTGTGATTGTTTGCCCGCGTATCCCAGAGCCGCTGCTCGCCCCAGTAGGGAGAGGGCTGCAAAGGATCAACGGCGCCCGCATGACCCGGGCCGAGCGACAGAGGCATGTTCGGGTCGCGCACAGGCATCCGGAAGGTCGTGACCTTGTGGGCCCGCGGATCGAGTATCGGCATGTCGTCGGTGCTGTACTCCGGCGATCCGAACAACGGGCCGTAGGCATTGACCGTCGGGTTGCGGCGGTCGGACGAAATCAGATCATGCAGATATTTGTGGGGCTCAGACCACTCCCACGATGTGATGACAATGTTTCGTTCAACACCGCTCGGTCGCGCCGGCGCCTGACGGGGCAATTCTCCGGCAGCGATGCGGTCGGTCCACTCGGCGAAATAGCGGAACGGGGCACCGCCGAACTGCCCCGCGATCCTCAGGGTCATCGACTGGCCCGATTGACCCGACTGGATGCGGCGAATCCATGCCTCGCGGCTCGAGGCGAATTCGCCAAGCTGTGCGGGGATCGTGCGGGTCGATGCCTGGCCGAGTTGATGACAGCCGATGCAGTCGACATTGTTCATCTGTCGCAGCCAGTCTCCACGCGTCACACCTGTGGGGATGTCACTCGACCCGCCAAAGGCCTCGGGCGGGGGGATCCTCATCATCGTGTACCAATAGATCGCCGGATAGTAGTGCGCGGCGGATGCCGCATCGGGGGCGATAACCGCACGCAGATCGAGGGACTGCCCGGGGCGCGCGATGCGGCGCGGCGAGTCGACCAGACCGTATCCGCGAACCCAGATCTGATAATTTGCCCGGGGCAGATCAGGCAGCAGGTAGCGGCCATGTTCGTCGGTCACCACGATGCGGACGAACTTGGTCGGCAGATCGGTCGTTTCGGCAATCACCCAGACGCCGGCCTCCCGGCCGGCAGTGCTTTGTACGAGCCCGGCGATATCGGTCGGGCCCGGGGCAGGCGCAGAAACCGGAAGCTCCGGGCGGGCGGATATCGGGGAGATCGGCTGAGCCGCTGCTGGGCAAGCGAGCCAGAGGCTCGTCAAAAGGAATAATGCGAGGGTAGGAAAGGATTGAAACGAACGGGCCGGGCGCATCGGGGCTGATCGCGTGACGGCGGCAGTGGTGAGGTGCCCGGACTGCCTATCGGGTCACTTGTCCTTGGTGTTGACGTAGCCCGCGCTGAAGGTCGGGCGGCCCAGGAGCAGGTCATAGCCGATCAGGGCGCCCGCGGAACGTCCCTGAACGCCGGCCCCGACGTCCAGACCGACACGGGTACTGCCC
>CAZZKA010000160.1:0-8317 GCA_964654745.1 uncultured Bordetella sp.
ACCGATGGAACCGCTGAGCACGGGACCGTCTGACGTGCCATCCGCCAGGCCAGCTTCCCGCGCCGGCCCGCGGAACGTGCATCGTTAGCGAGCCTCCGGTCAGCGCAGCAGCTCTCTCGCCTCTTCAAGTGCGCGGCGAACCGCCGACATATCCGCTTCGGGCTCAGCGACAAAAGCCAGCGATTGCTGCGGGGAATCAGGCTTTGCACGTTGCGCCTGCTGTCGCGCCGGGCTGGCGGATACCGGCAGTTCCTCCAACGCTTGTGAAGCGGAGGGCACAGCCTCCGCGATACCGGCCAGATCAATCGCGGCAGATACCGCACGCACGCGAGCGCCGCCTAGCTCGCCCAGGCGGTTGCGCGCGCCGTTGATGGTGAAGCCCTCTTCGTAGAGCAGCTCGCGAATACGCCGCACCAGCAGGACTTCGTGATGCTGATAGTAACGGCGATTGCCACGGCGCTTCATTGGCCGCAGCTGCGTGAACTCCTGCTCCCAATAACGCAGCACGTGAGGCTTGACGCCGCAAAGCTCGCTCACCTCGCCGATCGTGAAATATCGCTTGGCCGGAATGGACGGCAGGGCCGCCTTGAGTTCAGATTTGCCTAGCATGCGCAATGGGCGATGGTTGCTCGCTGCTTGACCGGCGCGCCAATAGCCAGCGCTCAGACTGCTGCGGAACCAGGCAACTCAATCTGCGCCTTGAGTTTCTGGCTCGCGTGAAACGTGACGACGCGGCGCGCTGAGATCGGAATCGCTTCGCCTGTCTTGGGATTGCGACCTGGCCGCTGAGGTTTGTCCCTGAGCTGAAAATTGCCAAAGCCGGATAGCTTCACCGATTCACCGCGCACGAGGGCGTCGCGAATTTCCTCGAAAAACGTTTCGACCATGTCCTTGGCCTCGCGCTTGTTGAGCCCGACACGTTCAAAAAGCATTTCGGCGAGTTCGGCCTTGGTCAGAGTGAACGCCGCCACAGCAGCCACCCCATCGCCGCCCGGGGCGGCGACTCCTGCCTGCCCCCGAACCTGCGCCGGCCGTTCGGGCTCGACCTCAGGCAGCATCTCGAAGGGAGCGATATTGGTTGGCATGGTCACGCGATTATCAAGAGCAGGAGAAAGCCACTGATCAAGCGCCAGCCCTCAAGCGGGCCCCGATGTCGCGCGCGACGCCCGCGACGACCGACTGAATCACCTGCTGAACTTCAGCATCACCCAAGGTCCGGGAAGTATCTTGCATCCATAGTCGGAACGCAAGGCTTTTTTCCTTATTTTCCAAGCCCTTACCTCGATATTCATCGAAAAGCACAACAGCCTGGACCAGCCCCGCACCAGGACCAGACCCAACCGCTTTCGCAATCGACTCGCGAACTCTCGCAGCCGGCATATCCACAGGCACCAGCAGCGCGATATCTCTCAGCACAGGGGGAAACTTCGAAGCGTCGGCGTGCATGGCAAGCGAACGGGCTTTGAGCGGCTCGAGTTCAAGTTCAAACAAGACCGGGGGATGGCTCAACTCAAGCTGCTGCTGAAGCGCCGGATGCATCTCGCCGATCCACCCGATGGCCTGTCCCGCATGGAAAATCTGCGCGCTGCGCCCGGGGTGCAGCGCCGGATGGACCGCGGCGCAAAACTCAAGCGTCAGCCCGGCGCAAAGCGCCTCGAGGTCGCCCTTGACATCGTGAAAATCGACGAGCCGCTGGGGTAATCCCCACTGTTCCGGCGCCACGCTGCCGAAAGCAATCGCCGCGATCCGCCAGGGCTGATCCACTCCCTTGACCTGAAGTTCCCCAGAGACCACCGACGGATCCGATATGAACACACGCCCCACCTCGAATAACCTGGCTCTGGCCGCCTTGCGGTTGAGGTTGGCCCGCAGGGTCTCGATGAGCCCGCACCACAGCGTGGTGCGCATCGCGTTCATCTGTGCGGCAATCGGGTTGAGCAGTTTCACCGGCGAGGCTTGCGACAGCCGCGCATCGAGCGTCCCATCGACAAAGCTGTAGGTAATGACTTCCTGATAGTCACGCGCTGCGATGGCCTGCTTGATCGCCAGAACGGGACGCCTCGCCTCCGGAACCGGCCGCATCGCCGAGGGCGCGCGCGGCGGCCTGAGCGGCAGCCGATCAAACCCTCGAATACGCGCAACCTCCTCAATCAAGTCCTCTTCGATCTGCAGATCGAAACGGTAGGAGGGCGGGGTCACGACATAGCGATCGCCCTGACGCTCGTACTGCAGCCCGAGACGAGAAAAGACTTCGGAGACCTCGGCGTCAGTCACCGGGGCCCCGATCACTTTGCGGGCGCGATCGAGCCGTAGCGCAACCGGAGGGCGCGCCGGCAGTGACGTGATCTGATCATCGATCGGCCCCGCCTGACCGCCACAGATCTCGAGAATCAACCGGCTGATGTACTCGATGTGATCGACCGTAGTGGTAGCGTCCACGCCACGCTCAAAGCGCGCGCCCGCCTCCGTGCTGAAGTTATACCGGCGCGCTCGACCCGCGATAGCCTGCGGCCACCAGAACGCCGCCTCTAGATAAATGTCGCGGGTGTCGTCTGAGACGGCAGTCGCGTTCCCGCCCATGATTCCGGCAAGGCTCTCGACCTGTCTGTCGTCGGCAATCACGCCGACCCCGCTATCCAGTGCCACCGTCTGACCATTCAGCAGTTCCAGTGACTCGCCCTCCCGCCCCCATCGAACGGTCAGGCCGCCGTGGATCCGAGCAAGGTCAAATACATGCGAGGGACGGCCAAGCTCAAGCATCACGTAGTTCGAGATATCGACCAAAGCAGAAACGCTGCGCTGACCGGCACGCTCAAGCCGTCGTTTCATCCACTCGGGCGTTGCCGCGCGGGCGTCGACGCCGCGAATGATGCGCCCGGAAAACCTGCCGCAAAGGTCTGCGTCCGCGACTCGAACCGGAAGACGGTCGCTGATGGCGACTGCAACCGGACTGAATGCCGGCGTCTGCAGCGCTCCGCCGCATAGCGCAGCGAGTTCGCGCGCAACACCGTGCACGCTCATGCAATGCGCGAGATTGGGGGTGAGCTTGAGCAGCCATACGGTTTCGTCAAGGGCCAGCTCTTCGCGCACCGGCCTGCCGACAGGCGCCCCCGACCCCAACGACAGCAGGCCCGAATGATCCTCCGACAGCCCGAGTTCGCGTGCCGAGCAAAGCATGCCTTGGCTCTCGACGCCCCGCATGGTCGTGGGTTTGATCTGAATGCCGCCAGGAAGCGTCGCACCCGGGAGCGCACACGGCACCCGCATGCCCACTGCGACGTTCGGCGCTCCGCAAACGATCGTTGCGATGCCCGAGCCGGTATCCACCTCGCAGACCCGCAGCCGATCGGCGTTCGGATGCTGAGCCACTGAGCGGACCTCTCCGACGACAACCCGCTCGAAGGGCGGCGCGACGGGATTGGCCTCTTCCACCTCGAGGCCTGCCATGGTGAGACGGTCGGATATGAGTTCAGCCGACCAGTCGGTTTCGACAAAGCTGCGCAGCCAGCTTTCAGGAACACGCATGATCCGGACCTATCGGTTGAACTGCTGCAGAAAACGCAGGTCGTTGTCGTAAAAAAGCCTGAGGTCGCCGATACCGTGTCGCAGCATCGCCAGGCGCTCGATGCCAGATCCGAATGCGAATCCGATGTAGCGCTCAGGATCCAGGCCAAAGTTGCGCACGACGTTCGGATGCACCTGACCCGAACCACTCACCTCGAGCCAGCGACCGGCTAGGGGACCATCTGGAAAACGGATATCGATTTCCGCAGAAGGTTCCGTAAACGGGAAATAGGACGGCCGGAAGCGCACATCCAGATCGTCCGTCTCGAAGAAACGCCGCAGGAAATCAGAGTAGACGCTCTTCAGGTCGGCAAAGCTGATGTCCTCGTCGATCCAGAGACCTTCGAACTGGTGAAACATCGGCGAATGCGTTGCGTCCGAATCGACCCGGTAGGTCTTGCCCGGCGCAATCACGCGAATCGGCGGCGGGTGCATGCGCGCATAACGCACCTGAACCGGGCTGGTGTGCGTCCTCAACAGCAAGCCCCCTTCAACGTAGAAGGTGTCGTGCATCGACCTCGCCGGGTGATTTTCCGGCGTGTTTAGCGCGGTGAAATTAAAGAAGTCCTCTTCGATCTCTGGACCATCGGCCACATCAAAACCAATGGAACTGAAGATAGCCTCGATGCGCGCGATCGTAAGCGTGATCGGATGTAGACCACCCGTACCGATACCCCGGCCGGGCAGCGTGACGTCAATAGACTCCTGAGCAAGACGCTCCTCGAGCTGCGCTTGGGCAAGCTGCGATTCGCGCTGGATGACGAGCGCCTCGATCGACTGCTTTGCCGTGTTGAGCTCGCGACCTGCGGATGCTTTCTGCTCGCCACTCAGTGAGGCGAGCGCCTTCATCCGCGCAGTAAGCGCGCCGTCTCGCCCGAGGAAGCGCGCCTTGGCATTGGCCAGAGAAGCGGCGTCCTGCGCTTCGGCGAGCGCGCTTTTCGCCTGCTCGACCAATTCGCTAAGCGAACCTTGCATGCGGACCATCCTCCTGGACGGGACCCGGCCGGGCACTGAAGCCGGCCGGACCTCGAATCGGGCAGATCGGACGGCGGGAAAACCGCACCCGCCTAATCCGCCCAGGCTGCACCCCGGCATGAAACCGGGGACTCAAAGCGGGCTGACCGCCGAGCTGCCCGACGAGCAGCTGGACCCCGCCGCCGCCTAACTCAGCCTGCGAGCGCCGCCTTGGCCTGGCTGACGATCGCCGCGAAGGCGGCCTTGTCGTTGACCGCGAGTTCGGCCAGAACCTGGCGGTCCAGACCGATCGAGGCGCGCGACAGACCGTTGATGAAACGGCTGTAGCTCAGGCCATGCTCTCGCGAGGCTGCATTGATCCGCGCAATCCACAGCGCGCGAAAGACACGCTTCTTGGTGCGACGATCGCGATAGGCGTACTGCCCCGCCCGCATGACCGCCTGCTTGGCGATGCGGAACACATTGCCGCGGCGACCACGGTAGCCCTTGGCCGCTGCGAGCACCTTTTTGTGACGCGCGCGCGCCGTAACTCCACGTTTAACTCTGGGCATCGCGCGCTCCTCAGGCGTAGGGCAGCATGGCTTTCACGGAAGCGATGTTCGTGCTGTGCACGCCCTCGGTTCCACGCAGCTGCCGCTTGTTCTTGGTGGTTTTCTTGGTGAGGATGTGGCGTTTGAACGCCTGTCCGCGCTTGATGCTGCCTGAGCCGCGAACGCGGAAGCGCTTCGCAGCGCTCTTCTTGGTTTTCATCTTGGGCATGATAGCCGTCCGATTCCTTTTTTTATGCCTGGCAAGGTGTCCGGCAAGACGCCGGAACTTGGGAACCCGCTTGGCTTGGTCACCCGGCGCGCCCGGACAGGCGTGCCGCAGTGTCTTACCGGCATTGCGCCGAAATTCTGCGCTATTTTTTGCGCTTCGGTGCAATCACCATAATCATCTGTCGCCCCTCGAGCTTGGGCATCTGTTCGACTAACGCCAGTTCGTCCAGCTCTGTGCGGATCCTGTCCAGCAGCCGCACCCCAAACTCCTGGTGGGCCATCTCCCGCCCGCGAAACCGCAGCGTGATCTTGGCCTTGTCGCCATCCTCGAGGAATCGCTTTACATTGCGCATCTTTACCTGATAGTCGCCCTCATCAGTCCCAGGTCGAAACTTCACTTCCTTGACCTGGATGATCTTCTGTTTGAGCCGGGCGTCGTGGGCCCGCTTCTGCTCCTGATACTTGAACTTGCCGTAGTCCATGAGCCTGCAGACTGGCGGCGTCGCCATCGGGGCGATCTCTACGAGGTCAACCTCCGACTCTTCGGCCATTCGCAGCGCCTCTCGGGTGCTGACGATGCCAACCGGCTGGTTGTCCGGGCCGATCAGGCGTATTTCAGGAACAGTGATCTCGCCATTGATGCGATGGGGGCGCTCAGTGGCGACGGGCGCTTTAGTAACGATGCTGGGATCCTCCTTGAACCAAAAAAGAAACGACCGTGCACGACGCGGATGCCTCTGAACCCGACGGCCCGCGATACGAATATCGAGGCCAGCGGACCGACATCACTGCGGCTGACTCAATCTGGCGAGCACTTCGTCTCCGAGGCGTGCAGCAAAAGCCTCGATTCGCATGACTCCCAGGTCTTGTCCGCCGCGCGCGCGCACGGCCACCGTGCCAGCCTGCTTTTCCTTATCGCCCACGACGAGCAGGTAGGGAAGCTTCTGCAGACTGTTTTCCCGAATTTTATAGGTGATCTTTTCGTTGCGCAAATCGCACTCCACCCTAAACCCTTGTTTTTTCAGCGTTTGTGCAACATTTTGGGCATATTCCGCCTGCGCCTCGGTGATCGTCAGCACCATCACCTGAACCGGCGCGAGCCACATCGGCAGCGCTCCCGCATGGTTTTCGATCAGGATGCCGATGAACCGCTCGAGCGAGCCGACGATGGCGCGGTGCAACATGACCGGATGGCGACGGCCATTATCCTCGGCCACATATTCGGCGCCCAGGCGCTGAGGCATGTTGAAGTCAACCTGCATCGTGCCGCACTGCCACTGGCGACCCAGCGCATCCTTGAGCGTGTACTCGATCTTGGGCCCGTAGAAGGCTCCGTCCCCCGGGGCGATGACATATTCGACCCCGGACCGCCGGAGGCTTTCCATCAGCGCGTGCTCGGCCTTGTCCCAGAGGGAGTCGTCGCCCACCCGCTTGGCGGGCCGGGTCGCCACCTTGTAGAGAATCTGTTCAAAACCGAAGTCACGGTACACCCGGTGCAGAAGCTCGGTGTAGGCCACGCACTCGTCGAGGATCTGATCCTCAGTACAGAAAATATGGCCGTCGTCCTGTACAAACCCCCTCACCCGCATGATGCCGTGCAGCGCACCCGAGGGCTCATTGCGATGGCAATTGCCAAATTCGCCGTAGCGCAGCGGCAGGTCTCGGTAGCTACGCAGGCTTGAGTTGTACACCTGGACGTGCCCGGGGCAGTTCATCGGCTTGACCGCATAGTCACGGTTCTCGGATGCCGTGGTGAACATGTTGTCTTTGTAATTCTCCCAGTGACCCGAGCGCTCCCAGAGCGAGCGCTCCAGGATCTGGGGGCAACGGATCTCCTGATAGCCGTTGTCCTGATACACGCGCCGCATGTACTGCTCGACCTGCTGCCAGAGCGTCCAGCCACGCGGATGCCAGAACACCATGCCCGGCGCGTTGTCCTGAAGGTGAAAAAGGTCGAGTTCACGCCCGAGCCGGCGGTGATCCCGGCGCTCGGCCTCCTCCAGCATGTGGAGATAAGCCTCCTGGTCCTCCTTCTTGGCCCAGGCTGTGCCATAGATTCGCTGCAACATTTCGTTGCGTGAGTCGCCGCGCCAGTACGCGCCGGCGAGCTTCATGAGCTTGAATACCTTGAGCTTGCCGGTCGACGGCACGTGCGGTCCGCGACACAGGTCTATGAAACCGCCCTCCCGGTACAGACCGATCGGCTCGCCCGAGGGGATCGAAGCAATGATTTCAGCCTTGTACTTTTCTCCGATCGAATGGAAAAACTTCACCGCCTCATCGCGCTCCCACTCTTCTCGGGTGACGGGTTCGTCCTTCCTGGCAAGCTCGACCATCTTGGCCTCGATCGCAGCGAGATCCTCAGGCGTAAACGGCCGTTTATAGGAAAAGTCGTAATAAAAGCCGTTTTCGATCACTGGACCGATGGTGACCTGGGCATCGGGAAACAACTCTTTTACCGCATAGGCAAGCAGGTGCGCCGTGGAGTGGCGAAGTACCTCAAGACCATCCGGATCGCGATCGGTAACGATCGACAGTGTTGCGTCGCTGCCGATCCGAAACGACGTATCGACGAGCCGCCCATTGACCTTGCCAGCCAAGGCGGACTTGGCAAGCCCCGGACCGATCGAAGCGGCAACCTCAGCGACGGTGACCGGCTGCGGAAACTGGCGATTCGAACCGTCGGGTAGTGTGATCGTGATCATGGGGGCTCATGGCGGCTGCAACGCCCGGGATTTTCCGTCAGAAACCGCCCTGCGCCAAACACGTGCCCGACCAAGGCGAGCCGGCCGGCTGCGGCGGCGCCGGGCCGCTGCGCGTCGCGGCCGATGAGTTCCGGCCGGGAGGCCGGTTTCAGCTTGTCCAGACCCGATTTGACCTCGCCTTCATCAACTCGTTTGACGAAGTGACCGCGTCGGTATCCATCGCAACGCCCGGCACTGAAAACCCGCCTGTGCGCAGGTTCCTCTATATTCAGGACAATATTGCTCCGCTCGTTACCCCGTTCTCGGCTGCGGTAA
>CAZZKA010000161.1:0-8290 GCA_964654745.1 uncultured Bordetella sp.
CGCCTGCCGCATGGGTACGACTCGCTGGTGGGCGAGCGCGGACAGGCTTTATCGGGAGGAGAGCGGCAGCGAATTTCGATTGCCCGGGCGCTGCTCATCGATCCCCGCATCCTGATCCTGGACGAAGCCACCTCGTCGGTTGATACGCAGACCGAAAAGGAAATTCAACGAGCCCTCGATAATCTCGTCAGGGGGAGGACTACCATTGCGATCGCACATCGGCTGAGCACGCTGCGGCGGGCGGATCGACTGGTGGTTCTTGACCGGGGGCAGATTGTTGAGGTCGGCGCCCATGAAGAGCTCATGGCCCGGGAGGGCGCTTATTTCAGGCTCTATCAGGCACAGGCCCGTAACGTCGATACCGAAGACTCGCTGCCCGAATGGGCGCCGCCGCATCCGGTTCGCGCGGTGGGAGAGGTATGAGCATGAGCCACGTCAGGGCTGCGGCGGGTGGTGCGGTCGGGCTGGCCGGGGGGATGTTGGAGCGTTCCCCATCGGGCCGTTTCCGGTTTGTCGCTTCCGATGGAACCGTGCACGACTCGGTTGTTGCGGTGCGTGCGTTTCCCGTTTCGCAGCCCGAGCGTGGCTTTTCTTTGATGAGCGCTGACGGGCATGAACTCGCATGGATCGAGTCGATCGCCGATCTCGCTGAACCCGCCCGGACGCAATTTGAGCAGGCGCTGGCCGAAAGGGAATTCATGCCTGAGATCATCAGGCTTTGTGGAGTATCCGGATTCGTCACCCCCTGCACCTGGGAGATCGAAACCGATCGCGGCGCGACGCGGTTTGTCCTCAAGGGCGAGGAAGATATCCGACGCCTCGGTGCCTCGACACTGCTCGTCACGGACAGTGATGGCATCCATTACCTGCTTCGCGATATTGCAGCGCTGGACCGCCAGAGCCGGAGGCTGCTGGACCGGTTTTTGTAGCGGGCTCAGCGACGGCAAGGCGCGCGAGCTCAGTCGGCGCGAAGCGCCTTGGCGGGCGACATGGCTGCCGCGCGCAGGGCCGGATAGAGCCCGAACAGCAGGCCAGCCACCACGCTCGCGCCCAGCGCAGCGACGGCTGCCGGAATACTCACGATCGCATTCATACCGAAGCGATCCGCTGCAATCCAGCTCCCGAGAATTCCCGCGGCCAACCCGGCCAGGCCGCCCGCCACGCAGATCACCACCGATTCGCAGAGGAACTGCGCGGCGATATCCCTGCGGGTTGCGCCGACAGCCATGCGCAGGCCGACCTCGCGGGTTCTTTCGGCAACGGTCACCAGCATGATGTTCATGATTCCGATTCCTCCTACCAGGAGACTGACGGAGGCAATCGTCGCGAGCAGAGTCCGCATGGTGCTCGCAGTACGCTGCTCCGCGTCGTAAAAAGCGTCCTGCCGCCGCACGACAAAATCATCCTCTGCACCCTCCGCGATGCGATGGCGGGTACGCAGCAGCAAGCGGATATCGGCCTCGGCCTGCGCAAGCGCCGGGGCCGAGACCGCTTCGACCAGCATCCGGTGGACCCGATCCGGGAAGGCGCTACCGAACAGGTCGCGTCGGGCAGTGCTGAGCGGCACGTAGATGATGTCGTCAAGGTCCCAGCCGTCGAGGGTCTGGCCCTTGCGCGCGAGCAGGCCGACTACGGTGAACGGAACGTTGCGAATCCGGATGGTTTGTCCGGTCGGGTCGGCTCCCGAAAAAAGCTTCTCGGCGAGGGTCGCGCCGATTACCGCCTTGCGCGCGCCTGAGCGCACATCTGCCTCCTCGAAGATGCTCCCGGAGGCGATCACCCAGTCCCGGACCTCGAAGATGTCGGGATGGCTTCCCTGAACGGGTCCGAGCCAGTTCTGCCCCTCGAAGACGATCTGAGCAGTGTTCCAGGTGGTCGGGGAAACCGCCCGGACCGTATCGAGCGCGCGTATCGCTGCGGCATCGCCGAGCGAGAGCGTGGGCGTGGCGCCCGAGGCCTGACGCACACCGCTCGCCACGCTCGCTCCGGAATTAACGACCAGAACATTGGCCCCCAGCGTGCGCATGGTCTGCCGGACGCGCTCCTGGGATCCCTGCGCAACTGCGAGCATGATGACCACCGAACTGACCCCGACAATCATGCCGAGCATCGCCAGCGCCGTCCGCAGCGGATGGGCGCCGAGTGCGCGAAAGGCTTCGAAGGCGAGAGCAGCGAGGCGGATCATCGAGACATGTCGTTGGCGGTTCTGATAAAAAACCCTTCAGTCACCGTCGGGCGCGCGGCCTTGTTCACTGCGACGACCGCCCGGGCTCAGAAGAGCCTGAACCTGAAGGCGCCAGAGCGCGGCTGACCGCCCGGGCTGGTCACCAGCTCGCCGATCGCGATGCGCTCGCCTGCCGACAGGCCGCTGTCGGAGAGGACCTCGGTGAAGCTGCCGTCGGTGATGCCGGTAGCGACCGACTGCCGCCTGAGAGCGGGCCCAAGCCCCGCGCCGGTCGCAACAAATACTTCGCTGATACGGACGCGCTCCGAGCCGTTGGCGGCGCTCGGTGTTGGCGCCGGCAGCGGGAAGGCCGCGCTGGGGCCGCCGCTGGCCCCCTGGGGCCCAGCAGCCGCACCCGCCGGGGCGATATCGGACGAATCGCTGGGGCGAAATCGCAGCGCGAGGTTGGGTACGCGCAGCACGCCCTCGCGGCGCGCTATCTCGATGCGCACGTTAGCGGTCATCCCGGGCAGAAGCAGGGATTCGTCGTTGCGGGTCGCGAGCACCACGTTGTAGGTTACGACGTTCTGTTCGATCTTGGGGTTAAGCCGAATCTGACGAACGGCCGCCGTGAATTCCCGCTCTCCGAGCGCGTCGACCCTGAACCTGGCGAGCATGCCGGTCTTGAGTTGCGCGACGTCGGCCTCGGCGACATTGGTGTCAATCTGCATATCCCGCAGGTCGCGTGCGATGAGAAAAAGCGTGGGGGTCTGAAAGCTCGCCGCCACGGTCTGGCCGACGTCAACGCTGCGGGCAATCACCACCCCGTCTATCGGGGAGCGGATGCTGGTGTAGGCGAGGTTGGTCCGCTCGCGAGCGATCTGCGCCTCGATCGCGAGCACCCGGGCCTGTGCGAGTTCAACGGCCTGCCGCTCGTCTTCGACCTGCGCTGGCGAAATGAATCCTTTGTCGGCGAGCCCTTCACTTCGCTCGAGTTTGCGCCGGGCAACCGATAATTGCGTGCGCATTTCGCGGAAGTTGGCCTCAAGCTGGGCGATTTGCGCCTCGATCAGCGAAGGGTCCAGCTCGGCGAGCAGGTCGCCCGCCTTGACCGGCTGGTTGAAGTCGACCAGCACCCGCCGGATTCTTCCCGAAATCTGGGTCCCGACATTGACCAGCACGACCGGGTTGAGCGATCCGGTGGCGCTCACATTGTGGATGATGCGCCCGGTATCGACCACAGCGGTGCGGTAGCGATCGGGCAAAGCCGCCTGGTCGTCGTCGCCGCTCAGCCAAAACCAGCCGCCGGCCAGGGCGACGGCGAGGATCAGAAACAGGAGCTTGCGCATCATTTTGGGGCGGAATTCGCAGCGAGTTGGGTTCGTTGGCGTGCGGAGGGGCCGGGTTGACGGTTTTTGGATTATCCGCGAACGCTCAATGGCAGTCGGGGGCTTGCGGGATTTCCGGCGCAGGCGCGACAATCGGGATGGCGGCGCCCGAGTCGGTTGCGACCTGTGGCCGCTCTCGCTCAGCCCATCCAACTACCCCGGAGGTGACACTTGAAGTCCCGTCTCAACGTCAACGGAACGGTGCGCGAATTCGACGCCGATCCGTCAACCCCTCTTTTGTGGGTGCTGCGCGAACAGCTCGGCCTCACCGGCACCAAATACGGATGTGGCGTCGCCGCCTGCGGCGCGTGCACGGTTCACATCGACGGCGCGCCGGTGCGCAGCTGCGTGCGGCCGCTCTCCAGCGTTGGTGCCAATGAAAAAATCACCACGATCGAAGGGCTTTCCCCCGATTCCTCGCACCCGGTGCAGAAGGCCTGGGTGGCGCTCGATGTGCCTCAGTGTGGCTATTGCCAGAGCGGCATGATCATGGCGGCGGTCGCGCTCCTGCGCGACAAACCCAAGCCCACCGACCGCGATATCGACGCCGCCATGACCAACATCTGCCGCTGCGGCACCTACAACCGGGTCCGTGCTGCGATCAAGGTGGTTGCCGACGGCGGTAACCCGCGCACCGCGGGCCTCGCGATTCAGCATGCAGACGGGAGCATCACATGAGCGAACTCACTCTGACCCGTCGACAGTTTCTGGTGAGCTCAGCCGCGGGCGGCATGAGCCTCGCGTTCAACATTCCCTACTCCGCCGAGGCGCTCGCGCAGGGCGCGACGCCCGAGGTCAATGCGTGGGTGGTGATCCGGCCCGACGATACCGTGGTGGTACGAATCGCCCGCTCCGAAATGGGGCAGGGTACGCTCACGGGTCTGGCCCAGATGGTTGCCGAAGAGCTTGAATGCGACTGGGCCAAGGTCACCACCGAGCAGCCCACTCCGGGCGAGAACCTCGCTCGCAAGCGTATCTGGGGCAACTTCTCGACTGGCGGCAGCCGCGGCATTCGGGAGTCGCAGGATTACGTCCGTAAGGGTGGCGCCGCGGCCCGCATGATGCTGGTCCAGGCCGCCGCTAACGAGTGGGGCGTTCCGGCGGCGCAGTGCCAGGTGAGCCGAGGCGTCATCAGCCACGCTGCTAGCGGGCGCAGAACCACGTACGGCAAGGTAGCGGCAGCAGCGGCCAAGCTTCCCGCCCCTACCGAAGTTTCGCTCAAGGACCCCAAGTCGTGGCAGGTACTCGGCAAACGGATCGCGAGACTGGACACGGTCGACAAGGTGAACGGCAAGCAGGTCTGTGGCGCCGACCTGACCATGCCCGGCATGTTGAATGCGGCCATTCGCAAATGCCCGGTGTTCGGCGGCAAGCTCGCGGGGTTCGATGCCGCCGCTATCGAAAAGCGGCCGGGCGTGCGCAAGGTCGTGCGGGTACACGATGATGCCGTTGCGGTAGTCGCTGACACCTGGTGGCAGGCCAAGACCGCGCTCGATGCACTGCCGATCCGCTGGGACGCGGGTCAGCACGCCAACGCATCGAGCGAAGGCTTCGCCAAGGTCATGCAGGCGGGTCTCGATGCCAATGACGCCGTGGTCGGCAATAGCAACGGCGATGCCCGGGGTGCGATTGCCTCGGCTGCCCGCAAGGTCGAAGCGGTGTATGCGTACCCGCATCAGAACCATGCGTGCATGGAGCCGATGAATGCGGTGGCCCGGTACACCGCCGATCGCTGCGAAGTATGGACGCCGACCCAGAATGGCGAGGCGGCGCTTGCCGCAGCCTCTGAGGCATCGGGTCTGCCGAACAACAAGTGCGAGGTCTATAAGATCAACCTCGGCGGCGGCTTCGGTCGGCGCGGCGCGGTTCACGACTGGGTGCGGCAGGTGGTCGAGATCGCCAAGCAGATGCCGGGCACGCCCGTCAAACTGCTCTGGAGTCGTGAAGAGGACATGCTCCACGGGCGCTTTCATCCGGTCACGCAGTGCAAGCTCACCGCAGGTCTGGATGCCTCAGGCAATATCACCGGCCTGCATATGCGCATTTCCGGTCAATCGATTCTCGCCGGCGTGTTCCCCCAAAACATCAAGGACGGCAAAGATCCGGTGGTGTTTCAGGGGCTCAATGACGGCGGCGGTGAGGCCATGATCGGCTACAGCTTCCCCAACCTGCTGATCGATCATGCGATGCGCAATCCGCACGTGCCCCCGGGCTTCTGGCGCGGGGTCAACCTCAATCAGAATGCGATCTACCTCGAGTGCTTCATCGACGAGGTGGCGGCAGCCACCGGTCAGGATCCGCTCGCGCTGCGACGCAAGCTGATGGACAAGCATCCCAAGCATCTGGCTGTGCTCAATGCAGTGGCTGAGCGCGCCGGCTGGGGCAAGCCGGCTCCGGATGTTGACGGGCAGAAAGTGTTCCGGGGACTTGCGCAGACGCATGGCTTTGGCAGCTATGTGGCGGCATGTGCCGAGGTCTCAGTGAGCCCAGCCGGCGAGCTTCGCGTGCACCGGATCGTGGCCGCCACGGACTGTGGATATGCCGTCAATCCGCAGCAGATCGAGGCGCAAATCGAGGGCTCTTTCGTCTATGGACTCGGTGCGGCATTGTTCCAGCACTGCACGGTCAAGGATGGCAAGATCGAACAGACCAACTTCGATACCTATCCGGTCGTGCACATGCGCCACATGCCCAAGGTCGAGAGCATCGTCATGCCTTCGGGCGGCTTCTGGGGTGGCGTGGGCGAGCCCACCATCGCGGTCGCCGCACCGGCGGTACTGAATGCCATCTATGCTGCTACGGGCAAACGTATCCGTCAGTTGCCCTTGGCGGACCAGAGCCTGAAACGGGCCTGAGGGGGGCTCGGCACCGGGCGCTATGCGTCTTCGAGGGCCTGGGAGAGACTTCTGCAAGGAAGCCCTTCCGGCCCTCCGCCTGTGTCCCCTCGTCCGGTTTGTGACGCGTGAAGGCTTCAACCGATCAGGTTCCGGGCCCGTCGCGGGATGTTTTTCCGTTCGAGACCGTGCGGCCGTGGCTGGGCGAGGGCAGTTCCGGCCGAACGTACGCCGGGGCGGCGTCCCGGCACCGGCCCGACGCGACGATGGTCAGGCGACCTTGGCGTGCAATGGTAGTGGTGCTTGCGCTCACGGGCGGATTCGGCGAGCCGCTCGAGGCGCGAGCCCAGGATGCGATGCCAAGGCCGGCGGACGTATCCCCCGGGGATCCCGAGCGGGGCCGCGCCCTGGTGGCCGACCGCCAACACGGGCTTTGTCTGCTCTGTCACACTGCGCCCATCGGCGAGGTGCGTCAGCAGGGCAATCTCGCGCCGCCGCTTGCGGGGACGGGCGGGCGCTGGACCGAGGAGCAGCTGCGTCTGCGGGTGTTTGACTCGCGTCGGGTCAACCCCGAGTCGCTCATGCCTGCGTATGGTGTGGCTGATACCGGGGCCAGAGTTGGTGCTGCGTGGAGGGGTAAACCGATCTTCACCGCTCAGCAGATCGAGGATGTTGTAGCGTGGCTCGCTACGCTCAAGTAGCTTGGGAGAAATCAGGGTGAAGGATTCGCTTTGCGCACGGGCGCCGCAACGCCGGCGGCGCGAAATGCTTGGCGCCGTCTGGCGACTGGGAGTGCTTTCTCCGGCGGCAGCCGTGGCGCTGCCAGCTTTCGCAAACCCGTCGCCAGCGACCCCGCCAAGTGGGGGCGCCCCGTCGCTCGAGGCGGCGATTCAGGCGTTCACTGGCGGAGCGCCAGTGCGTGCCGGCAAAGTTAAAGTCGATATTGCACCGCTCGTCGACAATGGCAACACGGTCCCGCTCGCGGTGGTCGTCGATAATCCGATGCGCAGCGACAATCACGTCAATGCGATTGCAGTCTTCAGCGAACGCAATCCTCAGCATGAGGTAGCGAGCTTTGGGATGGGGCCGCACAACGCCACAGCGCGCGTGGCCACTCGCATTCGGCTGGCGACCTCGCAGAAGCTGGTGGCGATCGCCCGCCTGTCCGATGGCTCGTATTGGTCCGGCGAGGTCGATGTGATTGTGACGCTTGCCGCCTGCATCGAGGACTGAGGCCATGAGCGTTCGCACCCTGATAGATATGCCGCGTACCGCCCGACGTGGCGATACGCTGGAAATTCGGGCGATGATCGGTCATCCCATGGAGACGGGCTATCGGCGTGGTTCTGACGGCGAGCGCCTGCCGCGCGATATTCTCACCGAGTTTCAATGCAGCTTTGAGGGATCGCCTGTTTTTAGCGCGAGGCTCCACGCAGCGATCTCTGCCAATCCGTACCTGTCTTTCAATTTTGTCGCCGAACGAAGCGGCGTTTTGACCTTCGCATGGCGGGGCGACAAGGGTTTTGCCCACAGCGAGCGCGTTCCGATCACCGTGGGATGATGTCGCACGCGGCTGCTTCGAGAGCGCAGCGAATCCTCGCGCTGTGCTGGCTGCTCGCAAGCGCTGCTGCCTTGGCCGCGGACGCTCGCCCCTTGATCGCGGCAGCGGACCGCGACGCCCGGCGTTCCGGGTTTCAGTTCATGAGCCCTGCGACCCAGGCTCTGCAACGCGATGACGCGCAGAACCCGGTGATGTTGTGGGTGAGCGACGGGCGTAAGCGCTGGGAAGAGCCCCCCGGCTCGACAGCAGGCTCTGCACCCACCAGGTCGTGTGCGGCGTGCCACGGTGCACTCGAGTCGTCGATGCGGGGGGTTGCCGCCCGCTACCCGGCCTGGGACCAGCA
>CAZZKA010000162.1:0-8286 GCA_964654745.1 uncultured Bordetella sp.
CGGAAGAGATAAACGCTGAAAGCATCTAAGCGTGAAACTCGCCTCAAGATGAGATCTCCCGGGGACTTGATCCCCCTAAAGGGTCGTCCGAGACCAGGACGTTGATAGGCCAGGTGTGGAAGCGTGGTGACACGTTAAGCTAACTGGTACTAATTGCCCGTGAGGCTTGACCCTATAACTTTGCAATGATTCCGGCGGGTCGTCGGAATCGAAGTCAGCGCTGTTCCGCAAAAGCAAAGTTGTGGATGCCTCACAACCCGCATGACCTGTTGCTTGTATGAGCAGCAGTCAGACCGAATTCGATTCCTCTGCGTTCGCGCAGGGGCTTCTCGCTGAATTGGCCGCTTTGCGACAGCGATGCGGTTTACAAGTTACGCCTGATGACCATAGAGCGGTGGTACCACCCCTTCCCATCCCGAACAGGACCGTGAAACGCCGCATCGCCGATGATAGTGAGCAGCTCGCTTGTGAAAGTAGGACATCGTCAGGCACCTCTGCCGACAGAAACCCGCCCAGCCAAAAGCTCGGCGGGTTTTTGCATTCTGGCGCCCCTGATCCCGGGGCGCAGCCGCGAGGCTGCATGGCGAATTCGCAGGCCCTCTTTTCCCGCGCATCAGTTGGAGCTAAGATTCCAAGCTCCGGTTCAGCCGAAGGCATATTGAGCGCCTCGTGGGCCGCCGATGAGTGGCCCCCCGGCGCTCGGGCAGGAACCAGCGGGCGGGGGGCGAGCGATCAGACTGATTAAATTAATTGGATTGCAGAGGGAGGCCTGATGGCGGATCTTTCGGACGATGAGGCTCGCGCGCTCTCCGCGAAAATGAAGGACCTCGAACTGCGGGCCAAGCACCTTCGCGAGAGCATCGAATCACGCCCGTTCCAGCAAATGTGCAGGGACAAGGGAACGACCCCGGCACAGGTGTTGGCAGAGATCGAGGCGAAGATGTCCCCAGAGGAATTACGGCAGTGGCTGGATGAGCGCCGCACTCTGGAGGCCGAGTACAAGGCCGCCGGTAGCCCCCCCGACCATGGCGAGGCAGAGCCCAGAAATCCTCGGCGTGCTCAGCGTCGACTTGTCTAGACGAAGGAGTTTAGGAATGGAAATCAGAAGCTCGACGGCCCAGGCAGCCAATAGCACTGCTGTGAGCCCGCAACAGGCTGCCAACTCGCCAAACTCGCCGAGGCAAGCTGCCAGTAACGCCCTACCCGAGGTGGCGCTTGCCAGTTCCGCGGACGATCTTGCCCGTTATGAGCAATCGGTGCGGGACAATTCATCGAAACCGCTGACGCCAGAACAAGTGACGGAACTAGCGAAGCTTTTACAAAGACTGGAGCAGCAGGTTCAGCAGGTTCAGCAGGTTCAGCAGTTTGCGCCGAGCTAGAATCGGCAGGCGTGTTGATTGACGCCCACCAGCATTTCTGGGACCCATCGCGCAACTACCACCCCTGGCTCTGCGACGAGCCGCCCATCGCCTTTCGTTACGGCGACTATCGGGCGATCCGGCGGCCCTACCTTCCTTCCGACTACCTTAAAGACTCAGCGGGCTGGGAGGTAAAGGGCTCGGTCTATGTCGAGACCGAGTGGGATCCGCGTCACCCTGTCGATGAAATGCGCTACGTGAGCGCCCTGCGCGAGGCGACGGGCCTTCCGAGCGTTGCTGTTGCTGCCGCGTGGTTGCATGAGCCGCGCACCCAGCGCCTGCTTGAAGACTACGCCCGTTTCGACTTTGTCCGCGGCATCCGGCACAAGCCTCCGCCGGGTGCGATGGCCAGCAGCGCGTGGCGACAGGGGTTTGCGGTTCTGGCCGCACTGGGTCTGCGCTACGACCTCCAGGCGCCGTGGGCGCAACTCGGCGACGCCCCAAAGCTCGCCCGTGATTTCGAGGCGACGACCATCATCATCAACCACACGGGCTTGCCTGCCGATCGCAGCGCTGAAGGTCTGGCCGGCTGGGCGGCAATGATGAAACAACTCGCCGCCCACCCCAACATCGCCATCAAGATCTCCGGGATTGGTCAGCCGGGTCTGCCCTGGACCGCCGAGGCCAACCGGTGGATTGTGCTCACCACCATCGAAACCTTCGGTATCGAGCGCTGCATGTTCGCGAGTAATTTTCCGGTTGATTCACTTTGCGCATCGTTTGCCGACATTTTCAACGGATTTAAGGCTATCGTCGGCGATTTCACGCTAAACGAACAGGGAGCGCTGTTTGCGGGCAATGCCCGAAGGCTCTACGACATCCCCTGAATCCGGGCGATCCAACGCCCCGAGGAGACCCCATGCGGTTTGGTTATGTCGGGATCGGCCTGATGGGCCTGCCCATGACGCGCCGATTGATCGAAACAGGCCACGAGGTGCGCGTGTTCGATATCGACCCTGTTCAAATGGGGAGAGCCCGGGAAGCGGGCGCGGACCTCGCGACGAGCCCAGCTGATGCCTGCTCAGGGGCCGATGCCGTGCTTCTCAATCTGCCTACCGATGAGGCGGTTGAACTTGCGGTCACAGGCCCGGACGGCGTGACCAATGCGCTGCGCCCGCCCCAGCGGCTCGTGGACTTTTCCACCGTGAGCGTGGAGCAGGGCGCCCGCATGGCGCGCGCGGTCTTCGAACGGTGCGGGTGTATCTGGATCGATGCGCCCGTGTCGGGTGGGCCGCCGGCGAGCGCTGCGGGGCGCCTGACCATCATGGCGGGAGGCCCCGAGGCAGACATTGCCGCGCTCGCTCCGCTCTGGGGGGCGGTCGCAGCACGGTTCACGCGGATGGGCGACTCTGGCGCCGGACTTGCAGCCAAAATGATCAATCAGCTGATCGTGGGCTGCGGCAATGCCGTGCTTGCCGAGGCGCACGCGCTCGCCGCCGCTGCCGGCATCGACGCGGCGCGTCTGCCCGAGTGCCTGGCGGGCGGGCATGCCGATAGCGAGCTGCTGCGGCAAATCTATCCCCGAATGGCTGAGCGCGACTTTGCGCCCCGGGGCTATGCCCGGCAACTGCTCAAGGACCTGGAGGCGGTGAGCCGTTATGCCGGGTCGCTCAAAACCCCAACGCCCATGATGGCCCAGGCGCAATCGCTGTTCCGGCTTTTGATTCTCAAGGGCTTCGCGGAACTCGACACTTCGGCTATCGTGCGCGTCTACGATAAAAACCCACCCAAGGAGGAGACACGATGAAACATGCACTGATTGCAGCCGCGGGCCTTGCGGTTGCGCTGGCAGCCAGCTCGGTGGCGGCACAGGTCAAGCTGCGCTATGCACACGTGGGCGTGGCCAATGCCCCGCAAACCCTCTATGCCGACGAAGTCGCCAAGCTTGTTCGCGAGCGCACCAATGGCCGGATTGAAATCCAGGTGTTTGCCAACTCGCAGCTCGGTGGCGTCAACGAAATGGTCGATGGCGTGCGCTCGGGCGCGATCTCGATGGGCCACCATGATTTTGGTTCGCTCGGGCGCATCGTGCCGAACACGGCTGTGTTCAACACACCGTTTATGTATCGCGACGCCGAACACAGCCTGCGCGCGACCGATCCGGCCAATTCGCCCGCACTTCGCGAGATCAATGACGAGCTGATCAAGAAAGGCAATATGCGTATCGTCGCAAGCCTGTTCCAGGGCACGCGGCAACTGACCTCCAAGGAAAAGGTGCTCTCGCCCAAGGACATGGCAGGCAAAAAATATCGCGGCGTGCCAATCAAGCTCTGGTCATCGATGCTCACCGGCATGGGCGCTGTGGCTACTCCGGTGGAAGTCTCCGAACTCGCAACAGCCCTTGCCACTGGACTCGTTGTCGGTCAGGAAAATCCGCTTCCCAACATCTTCAACCTCAAGCTGTTTGAGGTGCAGAAGTATGTGATGCTCACCGGCCACATGCAGTCCATCCTGTCGGTTTTCATCAATGAGAACGTCTACCAGAAAATTCCTGCAGCCGATCGCGCCATTATGGAGCGCACGATGATCGAGGTGGGGCAAAAGACGCTCGCCTGGGATAACGAGACCTCTGCGAAATATCGCAAGGATCTCGAGGCCCGCGGCATGATCTTTGTTGAGCCCAAGGATGGGCTGGATGTCGAGGCATTCCGCAAATCGGTGCTTGCCCAGGTAAACAAAGACTTCCCCGACTGGGGTAAATACATCACGCAGATCCAGGCAGTGAAGTAAGTGCATTGGCTCGGCCGGATCCGGGGGGCTGCGAGGGCGGCATGCCTTGCGCTGCTCGCACTCCTGATCCTGACGCCACTCGCGCAGATTGTGATGCGCGGGGTCTTCAGCGTTCCGCTCGCGGGCGCTGAAGAACTCGCGAAATATTTTTTGATCTGCCTGGTGTTGATCGGCGCCTGCTGCGTGAGCGCCGAGGACGGACAGATCCGCATGGAAGAATTCCAGGCGCTATTTCCAGAAGTCATCAGAAGGCCCCTGCGGCTGCTGATCGAAACGAGCGCAGTGGCCGTCTTTGGACTTCTCGCCTTTGCGGCGGTCGTGACCGTACTTCGTAATCTGAACAGCGTCACGCCGGTGCTCGAGATGCCTTTTCCCGTCTTCTTTGCACCATTGGTGATTGGAGCCTTGCTCCTCACCCTCGAGGCGCTTGTCGCCCTGGTCGGGACCTGGACGGGCGCGCGCGGCACCACTAAACATACCGTACTCACCTAGAGGCTGTGCAATGGACGGTTTTCTGGTGGTGGCGGCCTTTGTCTTTTTGTTTGTGCTGGGCTTTCCGGTCGTCCTTTCGCTTGCGATCCCCTGCATCGTCTATCTGTTCGTAAAGGACCTGCCGCTCGATCTGCTCGCCCAGCGTACGCTCTATTCGCTTGATTCCTTCCCGCTCGTGGCGGTGCCGGTATTCCTCTTTGTCGGAAGCCTGATGACCTCGGCCGGCATTTCGCGGCACATCTACAAGTTTGCCGACACCGCTGTCGGACGACTCCCTGGCGGGCTCGCGCAGGTCAATATCTTCGGCAGTCTGATCTTTTCCGGTATGTCGGGGTCGGCGCTCGCCGACATCGGCGGGATTGGGCGCATCGAAATTGATGCGATGAAAGCCAAGGGTTTCAATGTGCCCTTTGCCGCAGCGGTCACAAGCTCATCGGCCATCATTGGCCCTATTTTTCCGCCGTCGATTCCGCTCATCATTTACGGTACCGTCACGGGCGCATCGGTGCTGCAGCTGCTGTTGGGCGGTATCCTGCCGGGGCTGCTTTGCACCGCCATGCTCATGATCACCGCGGCCTGGCTTGCGCGCCGCAAGGGTTTTCCGCGCGCCGAGCGCTGGCCGACCTGGGCCGAGCTGTGGCGCGATTTCAAGCCTGCCTCGCCCGCCATAGCAGCGCCCGTGATCCTTATCGCGGGCATGCTCGCAGGCTGGTTCACGCCAACCGAAATTGCCGCAGTGACCGTTCTCTATGCGGTGGTGATCAGCAGCCTCTTTTATCGGGAACTCACCTGGCGAGGCCTCATCGCTGCAGCGCTGGAAACCATCCGCGCCTCAGCGGCGCTCCTTCTGATCGTCGCCGTTGCCGCGCTCTTTGGTTGGATTCTTTCGGTCGAGGGCGTCCCGCAAAAGCTCACCGCCGCCATGCTGTCCATCTCAACCAATCCCTATGTCCTGCTGCTCCTCGTCAATATTCTTCTACTGATCGTCGGCATGTTTCTGGACAGCACCACGGCGATCCTGGTGATCGCGCCGATCATCGCCAAGCCCCTCATTGCTGCGGGTGTCGACCCGGTTCATCTCGGCATGGTCGTCGTCTTCAACCTGATGATCGGACTGCTCACTCCGCCCATGGGTCTGGCGCTCTATCTCGTCGCCGATATCGCACGAGTCACGATGCGCGATGTGCTGAAGGCGATGATCCCCTTCTATATCCCCCTGGTGATTACGCTGCTGCTCATCACCTATGTGCCCGCGATCACCACCTGGATTCCGAGGCTTGCTTTTGGCCCCTGATCGGGCACGCCTCTTGGCTCACTTGTCTGACTTTGATTGTTGGAGTGCCTGATGTCTGTGTCTGCCCGTCCTACGCTTGCCCTTGCGATCGGTGATCCCGCGGGGATCAGCCCCGAGTTGGCCGCTAAAGTCGTCGCCCTGCCAGAGATACGCGAGGCAGCGAAAGTGGTGGTGATTGGCGATGCCCGGGTGTTTGCCGAGGGCGCACGCATCGCGGCGAGCAAAGTCGAGCCCGAGGCTTTCGTGGATCTTGCCAACCTTGACCCGGGCTCGATCAAGCGCGGGGTGGCAAGCCGTGAGGGCGGATCGTCGGCGCTCGCCAACTACCGCAAGGCGCTTGCGATGGTCAAGGCGGGCGAGGCTCATGCGGCCTGCTTCACGCCCTTCAATAAACAGGCGATGCGGCTTGCGCACGAGCACTACGACGACGAGATACGCTTTACCGCGACCGAAATCGGTTTCACCGGCACAGCGACCGAATTCAATATTCTCGAGGGCTTGTGGAACGCAAGGGTGACCTCGCATATTCCGCTCAAGGATGTTTCGGCGGTCCTTCATCCTGAAACAATCGTCGAGGCGCTCGCGCTCACCGCCGATGCGCTTGCTGCCGCAGGTTTCAATCCGCCACGGATCGGTGTGGCTGCGCTCAATCCGCATGCCGGGGACGGTGGCAACTTTGGCCGCGAAGAAATCGACATCATCGAGCCTGCGGTCAGGCTCGCGCGGGCCAGGGGCCTTCCCGCGGACGGGCCTTATCCGGCCGATACGGTGTTTGTGCGAGCCAAGGCGGGTCAGTTTGATGCCGTGCTCACGATGTACCACGACCAGGGCCAGATCGCGATGAAACTGCTGGGCTTTGACCGGGGCGTGACGCTCCTGGGCGGCTTCCCGTTTCCGATCTGCACGCCTGCGCACGGCACGGCTTATGACATCGCTGGTAAAGGCATTGCCAATGTGGGGGCGACGCGCGCAGCGCTCCTTCTTGCAGCCAGAATGGCGTCGCTCAGATCGGCGGCGCGCTGAGCGCGACGGGCCGCGCTTGGCGAGCCGCGCCTGGCGGGCTGCGCTCAGCCCCACCGCACAACGCTGACCGACACTGCCGACGCTGACCGACACTTCGCTCGAAAGGATCGATCGACTATGAACCGACCGCTGTTTATGCCTCTGGCTCGCGTGCTCGCCATCGGGTGCGCGGCCCTGTTCACCTCGTTTGCTTCAGCCCAGATCTGGCAGGGCGGCCAGCCGCTTCGCGTTATCGTGCCGTTTCCGGGTGGCGCGAGCACGATGGATTCGGTCGTTCGCACGCTTGCGCCTGAAATTTCCAAAGCGATCGGCGTACCGGTCATCGTCGATAACCGGCCTGGTGCGGGCACAGTGATCGGCGTGGACGCCACGGCCAAGGCGACTGATGGGCGCACGGTGGGTGCCGTGGCCAACAGCTTCACCGTCAATCAGACGCTCGTGAAAAATCTTCCCTACGATGCGTCGCGCGATCTACAACCTGTGGTGTTCATGGCACGCACGGCCAATGTGCTGGCAGTGCGCGCCAACCTGCCGGCGAACACACTGCCCGAGCTGATTGCTTTTGCGAAAAGCAATCCCGGCAAGCTCTCCTACGGTTCGTTCGGCAATGGCACTACCGCGCACTTCGCGGGCGAAATGCTGAAGACCGCAGCAGGCATCTTTGTGGTCCACATCCCTTACCGAGGACAGGGCCCTGCTCTTACTGACCTGCTGGGCGGCAATATCGACATGATGTTTGGCAATTTGCCAGACTTCCTGCCGCACATCCGATCGGGGAAGCTCAAGGCGCTTGGTACGACCTATCTCACTCGCGCGCCGCTGGCGCCAGAGATCCCGACGGTCGCCGAGCAAGGCTTTCCAGGGTTTGAGACCGACTCCTGGTATGGCATTGTCGCCCCGGCCAGCATGCCCCGCGACCTTGTGGAGCGGATCAATGCTGCCTTCAACCGCGCACTCGAAGACCCGGCGGTTCGCAAGAACTTGTCCGAGCGAGGCATCGAAACCCTGGGCGGCTCCGCGGCGCGACTGGGCGAACACATCCGCAGCGAAACCGCCAAGTACGCGAAGATCGTTCGTGACTCCGGCATGCAAATTGACTAAAGGCGACTGGCATGGCTGATTCCCAATCTCTTCATCCCTGCGAAACGTTCACACCGGGCGGTTATCGCTTTCTGCCGAGTGTCTTCCAATATTCGGCGGGCGTCGCAGCGCTGCCGGGCCACCGTATCGAGCAGGTGCGGTTTGCGCAACCAGTGCCGCTCGCCAAGGCATTTGCCTACGCCGAGCGCCATCTGGCCGGCATCGGACGGCCAACAACGGCTTTCGCGC